>JAJRTL010000463.1 GCA_024278315.1 Planctomycetota bacterium
CTCGCGTGGCCAGATTCCATACCCACAATCCCCACCGGTGGTTCCTGGCGCGAGATCCTCCATCCTCGGGTAGCCTGGTCAGATCCGAATGCCAGGACAATGCTGCAGCACTGGAGCAGATGAGCCACCATCTCCTGGGTAGCCTGACGAAGAAGCGACAGCAACCATGAGCCGATTTCGCAGTCCGACAGTCTCCAGAACCCACCTCGTCCTGGCGCTCGCACTCCTCTTCAGCGGCTGTGTATCCATCGCATACGAGCCAACGCTCCAGCAGGAGGAAAGGCAACCAGGGCAAGATCCAGAGAATCCGGACCTACGCCAGAAGACACAGGCAGAGGGAAGTTCCCCCTTGCAGCTCTCCTGGACCATGGACAAGCAACTCATCGACCAGGAGAGGACGATTTCCGGGTTGCGACTCGGGATCCTCGCGAGCCAGAACAAGCGCGTCCACGGCCTGGACCTCAACCTCGGTATAGGAAACAGTTGGGGAGGAACCGGATTGCCTTGAGCCTGTTCGGCAACGCGGGCTATGACTTTTTCAACGGTATCCAAGCCGCCGGGCTCGTGAATTGGATGCATGGGCGCGCCTTCGTGTCAGGCATCCAGGTGACGGCACTCATAAATCGCTGCACCTATCCCGAACTATTCATGACCTCGATGCGCCTGAAGGGGATCTTTCGGTCCAGGACCGCAAACCTGGCGGTTTGCTCGGCATTGCTTCGATTCGACGACCCTCCAGGGTCGCCTTCATCTAGCGCAGCCGTCCTGAACTCGAAATCTCCTCGTCAGACAGCCCATGCGCGAACGGCTTCGCCATTCGCGCATGGGCTCGCAACGATCTCATGAATAGTCCGGGCTATGGGGATGCGGCGGGCATCCAGCTTGCGGGGATGGCCAACCTCCACAAGAATCAGTACGGACTCCAGGTCGCGATGTTCAATGGAGCCACGAACTCCCACGGTATCCAAGCTGGCCTTTTCAATGTGGTCGATCGCTCTGGCTATGGCCTGCAGCTCGGTCTCGCCAACTTCGGCGACGACATCCACGGCGTGCAGATGGGCCTGGTGAATCAGAACAAGAGCGGTTTGCAGATCGGTTTGCTCAACTTCAACGAGAACGGATTCTTGCCGGTATTCCCCTTCTTCAACTTCTAACGAGGCTGCGCCTCAGACCAACGAGGCATGGGACCGGGATCCGGAGCTGTTCCTTACAGAGACGCAGACAGCACAGAGAAACAACAAGACGATCTCTGTGCTCCTCTGTGCTCTCCGTGTGATTCCTCTTGATCACCAGGTCTCCTCAGTCTCCCTGCGTCTTGCGGAGGGGAGCACCCCTTCTTGACTCATCTGTCCACTTCTTGTCGGATCAAGTGCCCTAGTCGCGGAAAGACGCATCGAGGGTTCGAGTCCCTCGGCCGTCCCGGGCAGCCCCCAGACCGACAGGACCCTGGATCAAGTCGGCGGCCTCCGAATGGACCCATAGGGTGGACCCAGAAGAAACTGGCAACAAGGCCATACGTCATAAATGGCGGAAGCGCATGGGAATCGAACCCACCGTCGACGACTCGGGTCGCCGACCACTGGTTTTGAAGACCAGGCGGGACACCAGCCCCGATCCGCTTCCATTCTCACGTGAGAGCCCCACCCGGGCGTCTGACCTGGATCGGGGTGGGACAGCATGACGATGCTCTCCAGTCTGCGCAAAACCCAGAGCCAAAAAATGGTCATCTCTGCCTGATCCAGGGGCCATGGCCGGTGGGTTCGTGAACGGGAGCCCCGCAACTGGGTGGGTGGTCGGGTGGATGGCCGTAGCTGATGGCTGTCCAGAGCTGAGTGAACACATAGCTGAGCAGCGGAGTTGTCCATCTCTGAGCTCAGTCGCTTGCTCTGGCTGAGCTCCGGCTCGGGCTCAGGGCAGGCTGCTATCCCTCACCGTCGTGATCGCCCGCCCCGGAGGGGCGAGGCGAGCGGGCGATCGCGACGGTGAGGGGCAGCAACCGGCCACGTCTGTTCTGGGTAGAAGCGCGGACGCAGACCATGCCCAATGCCAAACCATCCAACTCGACCGGCCACGGAAACCAACAGCCACCCTCACAGAGCGAGGAACTCAGAGCAACCACCACAGCCAACAGCCACAATCACACCCATTAGAAGCAGACCGTCGCCCATTGTCACACCTACAAGGCTGCCCAATCAAGACTGTGATTACCACTCCTGAACAACCAACACTCCCGACCCTCACCGCAGAAACAGACCCCATCCCCTTTCTTGCCGCAACAGCAAACAGCCCCCCTTTTCTTGCCACAGTATCAAACAGCCCTGAGCCCCAAGCCCCATCGCAGAAAGAGAACCCATCCCCTCTCTTGCCACAGTAGCAAACGGACCCGTCCCCATTCTTGACATCGCACAAGCCCAGCTCCCGCGCAGCCATCCCCCCGCGCGCCCCCCCAGCGCGAAGGCGCCCCTCCACAGCCCATAGGCGTCCTTCCCCAACGCACGAGCGTCCCCCCTCCCGGGGGACCTTGGGAGCTCCTGCAGCGACTTCCCGAGTGCATCCGAGGTACGGAGCAAAGGGGCTCTCAAGGTCCCCCGGGCCCCCGCCTCGACACACCCATCCACCACCATTCAACCAACACCCACACCAGACATCGGTCACCAGACATCCGACAACCGATATCAAACATCAGACAGCCAACATCAGACAGCCAACATCAGACAACCCAAACCAACCAACCAACCAACCAGCACCAGTCAACGGACAACGGACAACGGACTCCCGCCATCCGCCACCCGACGCGCGGGCTACCAGTCCTTGCGCGGCCGGGTCACAAGAGCCTCACGCCTTCGAACCCGCAAGTCAGGATCCTTGGCTTCCAGCGCGCTGGCGTCCACCGGAGCCTTGGTGCGGAAGAAGCTGTTGTAGGCATAGAGTCCGTAGCCAGGAAAGCCCATGGACTCGACCGAATCGATCTGATCCAGGGTCTGCTTGGGATCGGCCTGCTTGTAGACACCGATGGCCGGAAACACGCGGTCTCTGATCTTCGTGGCCTCGGTGATGTTGCTGAGATACTCACGGAAGGTGCCTGAGTTGCCGGTGTAGACCATCGGGAAGACAGCGTCCACCTTGCCCTTGGCCAGCCACTGAGGCCAGTCCTGGTACTTCCCGGGTGCGGCCTTGGCGCGGAAGACCGCAGCCGTGAGCATGGTCCGAGGCGCGGCACGCTTCATCATGGAACGGACGTCACTCACCAGGCGCGTGATCTGATCGGCCTTCCATTGGTTCCAGCGTTCAAGATCCTCCTGCGGCTCGAGTCCGGTGGCCTTCTTGTAGATGGCGACCGTGCGAGCGTCGCGCGGATAGTCCGGCCCAGCTCCGGAGGTCACGCCCACGAAGCGGATGTAGTCCATGTGCAAGCCCTGCACGGGATAGCGGCTGACGATATCCTCGCAGATCCTCGTCAGGTACTTGCGCACCTCCGGGAGACAGGGGTTGAGGATGACGTAGTGGTCGCTCAGCGGCTGACGCTTGCCGCTCTGGTCATAGAGGAACCAGCCCGGCCTGGTCCGGTAGAGCTGGTTGTTGATGCTCGGAGGAGTCGCTCCCTTCCACGCGGGAAGCATGTTGACCCAGGCATGCAAGGCAATGCCTTGCCGGCTGGCCTCATCGCAGGCCACGTCCAGTGGATCCCATCCCGGGTACCGGAAATCGAACTCCTGAGACCAGGGCTCGTAGCTGGAGGCGTAGAGCGCCGTGCCCTGCCCACGCACCTGGAAGAAGACGGTGTCGAAGCCCGCTCGAGCGCAGTTGCGCACGATGGTCCGGACATCCGATTCGGTCTTGTAGTCCCAGCGATTCACCCAGACGGCCTGCTTCACATCGGAAGACCGTTGCGGGAGGAAACCGCAGGACGCAGGAAGAACGAGAAGAAGAACGCAGAAAGAGAGCAGTCGCTTCATGTCCGAAATGGCCGAGGCAGTATTCCGAGCGCCGATGCATTTCCCCGTAGGACCTCCGCGAGGACCTCCAACTGCCCGAGTCGTGCTCCAAAGCTCGACAGGGCCGTCGTGCCCGCCGGCACGAGGCCCTGGTCATGTGGATTTCTGAGATGGACCAGAACCAGTCTCGCGCTCAGGGTATGGCAGGCAGAGGCCAGAAGGAAGCGCATTCCCTCGACCTCGCGGGCATTCCACGAAAGGAGCAGCACGCGGTCGAATCTGCGGGCCGCCTCGATGTGGGCTTGAATCTCCCGGGAGGTAGGATCCTCACCGAGGTTCCGGATCTGGACATCCCCGAACCGTGCAAACACCTCGCGGAGCCCCCCCTCGAAGTCCTCCCTGAGCTTCTCTTCAATACCCACGAGGCGCTGGGGAGGCTGTGCCAAGATCAGGACGCTGGCATCTCCGGGAATGGGCAACAAACCCCGGCTGTCTCCGTGGAGGTGGATCGATGCCGCGGCGATCTGTCGGGCCACCTCTTCGCCTGGGCCCAGATCCAGCTCCTTCCCCTCGCGGCAACTCTGTTCGGCGATCGCGGCCCAACGCTCGATGGCCCGCTCATGCTCGGCACGATCCAGCTCGCCGGAAGCCTGTGCCCGATTGAGCAGGTCCGCGGCTGCACGCTGGCCTTCCTCGGTATGGCAGATGGGCATGAGATCGTGCCCCGCCTGTGCCGAGGCCAGAGCCGACGCGGCCATGCCACGATGCACGCCCCCCATCTCCAGATCATCGCTGATCAGCAGGCCATCGAACCCCAGCTCTTCGCGGAGCAGACCCGTGGCCAGGCGACGAGAGAAGGTCACGCACTCCTGCGGATCCAGGTCGGGGATGAGCATGTGCGTGCTCATGACCGCGAGGAGCCGTTGGTCCTCGAAGAGCCGTCGATAGACCTCCAGGTGGACGTTGTAGAGCTCCTCTGTCGCATCCTGGAACAGGGTCGTGTCCAGATGTGGGTCGACTCCACCAGCCCCAAGGCCAGGGAAGTGCTTGAGGCAGGACCCCAGTCCCGCTTCTCGCTGCCCCCGCACCAGCGCCTCCGAGAAGTCCATGAGCGCAGCGCGATCGGACCCGAAGGACCGTAGGCCCAGGCCACCGTTGTCGGGCTTGACGAGGAGATCGACCACGGGAGCGAGATTGAGATCGAAGCCCAGGGCCATGAGCTGGCGTCCGGTCTCCAGACCCTGACGCTGGGCCAGGTCCAGATTCTCGGTGGCTCGGAGCGCGAGGTTGCCGGGAAAGACCGTGATGCCCTCGGTGAGACGCACGACTGCCCCACCCTCCTGATCCACACAGAGCAACAGGGGCCAGTCCACCGAAGCCCGAACATCCGCGATGAGCTCCTGGCACTGCTCCGCATGGATCAGGTTGCGGGCGAAGAGGATCACCGATCCTGCACCCGTCTCGCGAAGCATGGCTCGAACGCGCTCGTCAACGCGCGTCCCCTCGAATCCAACCACCAGACGCCTGCTCGCAGGCACTGCACTCTCGCCACTCATGAGCTCATCTCTCCCTCGAGAACCCGCCTGTGCAAGTCCATCCTGTGCCGATCCCTTCCTCGCCTCGTCCTGAGAGCCTGCGCCAATCTTCAGGATTTCCAGCTATCGGACTCCGTTCAGGAACCCTGTACGCGGAAGACCCCCATCGACCCGGAAGTCGTGGGGGTCCCGATCGCCGAGGCTCCGGGCCTATCCCACCCGAAGGAGGTTATAGGACCCTCGAGCCCGAGGAAAGATCTCCTCTCGAGGAGCTACTTCTTGGCAGCCTGGATCTTGAAGCAGTCGTTGTTGAGGAGTCTGCCGGTCACGGTCTTGTTGAGGCTCACGGACAGATACATGCCTTGCTGGTAGATCGAGGCTCCGACCAGGGCCTTGTCGTTGGGGATCTTCACCCGCTTCGTGACGCTGCCCAGGAGTGCAATGTCGTTCCGGATGTAGATCAGCCCCAGGGGGTCAAGCGTCAAGGCGCCATACTGCTGGACGGGAAGGAACGAGGGCTTGCCCGCCAGGATCCAGGGAACCACGGAGAGCCAGGGCGTCCTTGTGCGGAACCTGACCTCTTCGCCGAGACGGAAGTCACCGCCTGCACTCTGGGAGATCTCGAGGTAGTACCTGGACGTCTCGATCTTGCTCACTTCGAGCAGGACGCCGAGAGCCAGCTTGGGGCTGCCTTCGAGGTTGACGTACTTGCCGACCCACTTGCTGAGATCCACACCCTTGCCTCCATACAGATAGACGTTGGTGCAGCGCGCGCGGTGCGTGGCCTTGGGGGCGAAGACGGGTGCCTTGGCTAGCTTCTCGATCCTGGCCGTCATCTGGAAACTCAAGGCCTGCGTCGACTGCGCGTTCAGATCAGGAGCAACGAGGGACAGAAGGGCGATAGCGGGAATAGCAAGTTTCATCATCGGATTGCCTCACTCGAGGTTCTGAGGAATGCAGGGCGGGTAGGCCGGTCCACTCGACCAGGCAGTGTCATTGTCAGGAACGTCCCCCTTGGGGACCCCCGATTCGACGCCTAACCCGTACGATTCATGACCTCGATGCAACGATCTCATGAATCATCCGGGCGAATGGCCCAGGGACAATCATCCCATCCTTCTGGAATTGTAGAAAGGGGAGGAAGCCGAGCTTCCTCCCCTTTCTACGCGCGGTTTCCTGGGAAGACCGCAGTTCGGTGCTGGACTCAGTCGTCGCTACCGTCGTCCTCATCGTCGGCTCCGGCACCAGGGGTGACCTTGAGAGCCTCGAGGAGCATGGTGCGCTGCTCGACCTGGAGAGGCGAGCGACCCAGCGCGGCAACGGCCGCGGCACGGACCTTGGCGGAAGCCTCGGCGTCCTTGGCGATGTCGACCAGAAGGAGCGCGACAGCAGTATCGGCCTTCTTGTTGCGGGCCATGATGCGTCCGAGGGCATCGCAGGAGGCGATGGCAACGGCTTCATCAGCGGTGTTGTCCTTGAGGACCTTGGCGATCGACGGCAGGGCCTTCATGTCTCCACCGCGGGCCAGGGCCTTGAGCGAGAAGAGTCCGACGGTGCCTTCGCGCTTGGCCGTCTTGGCCAGGCTGGCCGAGGCCGGTGCGAGGTTGTAGAGGGCCGGGTCGAGCGTGGCCAGCGTCTGAGCAGAGGCTTCAGCGATCTTGGTGGCGTAGCGACGTCCCTCGCCGAGATCGACTCCCTCGAGCGCTCCGTCAACAGCCTTGACGAGCTCGTCAGCGGAGGAGGCACCCTTGAGGATCAAGTCCACCTTCTCACCATAGGTCTCTTCGGCTTTGTCCACACTGTTGGCCATGAGGATGATCTTGGCGGAGGGCACCTTGCTGCGCACCCACTCGATGATGCGCAGGGGATGCTTGCCCTGGACGTTCTCATCGATGACGACGACGTCTGCACCACTGTCAGCCACGCGGATCATCCCGTCCTGGGCCTGCGATGAGGCGTTGACCCAGTAGCCGGTCTTTCCACCGAAGGCCAGACTCAGGTTCTTGTTGCCCGAGATGACCTGGATGTTCTTGATGGCCTGCTCCTGCACCGCGTCGGCGAGGACCTTGACGATCATGTCACGTGTGCCGTCCTCGAGCGGGGCTCCCATGCCTGCGAGGGCCAGGGCCGACTGATAGGCGAGGCGGGAGTCGGCAGAACCGAGGGCTGCCAGGAGAGGCGAGCCAGCCAGGTTGTCCGGATCTTCCAGGCGAGCCAGCATTCCGAGGCCTGAGACGGCCGAGGGAACCATGCCGGCCTCGACGTTGCGCCGCACAGCCTCACGGATGATGTCGGTGCCTGCGGCCAGGGTCGTGATGCCCAGGTCTCCGCTCGCGGCCTTGAACTCATCCAGACCGGCGCCTTCGGGAGCCGCATCGAGGATGCTCTTCTCGGCGATGTAGGTCCGAGCCAGGGCGATCTGTCCCTCACGGGACTTGGGGTCGACCATGAGTGCGCCGTAGGCGGCGTTCTTGCCCTGTTCGAGTCCGAAGAGCGGGGACGGCACGGCGTGCGGGACGAGCTTGCCGTCGACGTAGCTCCAGAGAACCGACGAAGCATCATCGTCGCGAACCAGGAGAGGGTCGCCATTGAGGAAGCCGTTGGCCTGCTGGACGAAGAGGTCCAGGCTGCCGGGCACCTTGGCACCGCCGATCTTGCCGACGGCCTTCTTGGCGATGGCGCGGACGCCTGCATCCTTGTCGCTCTCAGCGAGACGCTGGAGGTAGGGGAGGCTGCGGTTGTCACCCAGGTGCATCAAGGACAGCGCCACATTCTGGCGCAGGATCTTGTTGTCGCTCGTCAGAAGAGGGAGCAAAGCCGGAGTGGCTGCCGTGCCGATGGCCTCGATGGCCATGATGGCATTGAGCTGCGCGTCCTCTTCATCCGCATTTCCGAGAGCATCGACGAGGTAGGGGACTGCAAACTCACCATGGTTGCTGGCGAGGGTCAGCGTTGCGGTCTGGCGTTCACCGGTATCACCGGTCATCGCCGCGGAGACCAGCTCCTGGATAGCGTCCTCATCGTTGATGCGCTTCTTCCGTTCGATCTGCGCCTTGGAGAGGATGTAGTCGGCGATTTTCTCGAAATCGCCACCCTTGGAGATCAGGTACCGCCAAACCCGGGCGTCCGTCTCCTTCCAGAGCTCGTAGGCAGCCTCGTGGTCAGGACTCTCGGAGAGCACCGCCTTGAGTTTGGTGAGGGCTTGTGAGTCCTCATTCTTGTAGAGATGGAGCAGCGCTTCCTTGAAGGTTTCCTTGGCGCCCTGAGCGCTGAGGGAACCGAGACCTAGGAGAGCAACCGCCGAGAAGGCGAAAAAAGTCCGTCCGATGCCGTAGACCATGGAAGAAGGCCTCCTTGAAGGTCTTGCAGTCAGGTGGTCGACCTTGGGGAAAATGCGATTGAGGGCAAACACTCAGATCTCCTGGAGTAATGATCTGAATCTATACGATCTTGAAGAGAGGGGCGCATCTCAACGCTACACCATGGCTTTGTACCTAGCGGTCAAAAACCATTGGATTCACAGCTGATCTGCAGGGCAACGGTCGCGCCCACCCCCTCTCGCCGGGCCAGAGGCCCCAGCGTGGAACCCGATGTGGGCCCCAGGCTGAAGGTCGTGAGACCCAAGCTTGGAGTGCGACTCGATTTGGGGCAGTTCGAGGGCACAAGAGTCTAAGAGATTCGACGCTTGCGTCAAGCCGTTCGATCCGTCCAGAGCAAGTCCGGATGAGATACTTCCGTCGGGGAAGCCTATCCGCTCCCGGTCGGGAAGGCCGGGCAAATCCACGCCTTCCTCTCGACCGGTGCCGTGGCACTCACCAGGAGTCCGATCCCATGGACGACTCCGGCCCCCTTCCCCTCTTGCATCCTGGCTGTCGCGGGGTCCAGCGACTAGATTCCTGTCATGACGAGCCACAAACCCCGCATCCTGGTCATCGAAGACGAGCCCGATATTCGCGAGGGCTTCACCGGAATCCTGGAGGCTCACGGCTTTTCCTGCCAGGGCGCAGGCAGCCTCCGGGAGGGCCGCGCCGCTCTGGAGAGTTTCCAGCCCGAGCTGCTTCTCCTGGATCTCGGCCTGCCAGATGGGCACGGCCTGGACCTCATCCGTGAGATCCGGAAGGCAGGCTCCCATCTGCCCATCCTGGTCATCACCGCAGAGACAACGGTCGCGACGGCTGTGCAGGCCATGAAGGAGGGAGCCCGGGACTACCTCGAGAAGCCCATCGGAATGGACCGGCTGCTCACGACGGTCAGGCTCGCGTTCGAGGAAAAGGGGCTCAGGGAGCAGAATCAGAATCTGCTCCACCAGGCTGCCGAACAGCATGCGATTCTGGGCAAGAGCCCCGCCATCGTCCGGTTGCGGAGCGAGATCGCGCGACTGGCAGACACCGAACTCCCCATCCTTGTCACCGGAGAGCACGGAACCGGCAAAGAACTGGTCGCACGGGGCCTGCATCTGGGATCCCGGCGATTCGGCCAGCCCTTCGTGGCGGCCAACTGCGCGGCTGTCCCTGAAACCCTCATGGAGGCCGAGTACTTCGGTCACGAAAAAGGCGCCTTCACCGGCGCGGACAGGGAACGCGCGGGCCTGTTCATCGAGGCCGGCGAGGGAACACTCTTCCTGGATGAGATCGGTGAGATGCCTCTCACCCTGCAGGCCCGGCTCCTCCGGGTCCTGCAGGAGCGCGAGGTGCGCGCCCTGGGTTCTTCAGAGAACCGTCCTCTCCGCTGCCGGATCGTCGCTGCCACCAACAAGGACCTGGAAGAGGAGATCGCGGCCGGGAACTTCCGAGAGGACCTCTACTACCGCATCAAGGGTCTCGAGCTCAATGTCCCCCCACTCCGGGAGCGCCAGGAGGACATCGGCCTCCTGGCCAGACACTTCCTCGAAGAAGCGGACGTGCGTGCCGAGGACAGGCTTGCGCCGGATTCGCTCACCTGGTTGGCAGCACAACCGTGGCCAGGGAACGTGCGTCAACTGGCCAGTCTCATGCGTGCCGCTGCGGTGCTTCTGGAACCTGGAGAACTCGACCCCGACGAACTGGCCCCGCTACTGGGTCCGCAGCAAGCCATGTCAGAGGCATCGAACGGAGCCGATCCCTTCCTGGCCATGGAAAGCCTGAAGGAGTTCCGCGACAGCGTGGAGCGGGAGTTCCTCAGACGCAAGCTGGAGGAGGAGGGGTGGAATGTCTCGGCGACCGCCCGCAGAATCGGAATCCGACGCACGAACCTCCACGAGCGTCTGAAGCACCACGGGCTCAAGTAAGGGGTCGCGCGTCACTCCGGACCTTCGCCATCGGAGCTTCGCCAGCGGACCTACCGGGCGGGCAGCAGGATGATCTCTTTTTCGCGCAGGCTGGTCGGATCGAGATCCGGATTGAGGTCCTGGATCTTCCGGACATAGGCCATCGCTCCTCGCTCTCCGACGCGACTCTTGGCAATCGCCCAGAGGGTCTCGCCCTTGCGAATGCGATAGTCCTCGGTCTTGGGCCTCGCAGGGGAGGTGGCTTCGCGCGGCACGCCTCTGCCCCTGCCCACACGGCTCACACCATTCGTGCTGAGGCCCTCCTTCTCGGGCGCGCGGATCATGCCCGGCACTATTCGCCGACCGGCCAGAGGCGAAGAGGGTGATACCGCTGCGGCCTTGGCCAGGCCGGGGGTGGCTCCCCCACCCTTCTGAACCATCTTGCGGTCCTGGATCAGGTAGCTGGGGATCTGGATCTTCTGACCCGTGCGGATCCGGTTGAGATCCATGCCCTCGTTGAAGCTCGCGATCTCATACATGTTCTTTTGCGATCCCGTGACCTTGGCTGCGATCACGCCCATGCTCTCGTTGGGCTGCACCTCGTAGATCCAGATCCGAGGATCGTCCCCCGGCTTCAGGGCCAGGTCTGCAGTGTTCAGGCCCGGGGTGCTCTTCTGCATGCCCATCTCTGGGCCCGCCCCCTTGTTGGGTGCCAAAGGATCCAAGGGGCCCCCACGAGCTGCCTCGGCCGGATTGGGAGCCTTGCCCTTGGCGAGGTTTTCCTTCCGCCCTGCGGCGTTCTCCGCCCCGGGATGCTCTACGTCCAGCAACAACCTGCTGACGGAACGTCGGCCGGGGACGACCCCCTGATTCTCCGTAACGTCCGTTCCGACGGAAGGCACTTCCGCGCCGGCTGGGTTCGCAATCGGGTTCTCCGAGCTGTTCTTCGCCGTAGTCCCTCCTGGAGTCACGGCTGGATCCTCGGATCCAAAACTCATGACGGACATGATGATCATGGCTGCACCAAGAACCACGAGGAGCAATAGCTTCTCGACCTTTTCCATATTCCCTCCCTGGGACCTCGTCTCCTCCGTGGACATCCGGCATTGGGATGGAGGATCAGAGTTGTCTTTCTGTGGACCGAACTCCTGGAAGCCGCCCAGCTTCCGACGCGACGTCTCTCGACGCCTTGTCACGGAAGACACGATCACGAATACATCATGGATGTCCGCTGAGGATTCTAGCTTTGCGATCACGGGAAACAAAGCCCCAAACAGTTCCCTGCCAGCCCTGGATGAAATCCGGTCAGAGGCTCGGGCATGCAAGAAGAGGGGATGTCTCCTCGCCGCCGCCGGCCCCGCAAATCTCACCAGAGTGCCAGCGAAGTGGCGGAGAGATACGTCGCTGCAGCCGTGCTCTGGCGAGAAATGGGGGCTAGAATCTCTGCCCCCCGCCGCGAATCAAGCCCCCGCAACCCTGGACGACAGAGCTGTTACTCCATGGCACGCACGATGCATTACACCATCCTTCTCCTCGCCGCCCTGCTGGCATGCGCCTGCGGGGCCCCTACAACGAACCGGGTCCAGGACAGGGATCCCGTGAAGTGCATCTGGGTCCAGAACAGCAGAGGGAGATCGGGCGCCAAGAGACTGGCGATCATCAATGACCAGATCCGCCCGGAGACCGATCCCTCCCACCTGAGAAAGGGTGAAGTCTCCCGGCTCACCAACAAGGGGATGAAGTTCTTCATCATCGAGCTCGAAGGCAAGGGGTTCTTCGAGGTGGCGAGGCCCTCCCCCCCTTCCGGCGCCAAAAAGTACATCAGCCTCCACCTGCCCGACAGAGACTACTACGTCGGGCTCAGCAAAGAGCTGAAGATGGCCCAGGCCTACTCCGATGCGGTAAAGGCCTTCACCGCCTATTGGACCTACGGAGACACGCGATTCATGACGGGGAGCTCCACTGGAGAGGCACCTGTCGACTTCGAACAACAGAGAAACGATCTCCTCCGAAGCAATCAGGAGCAAAGGAACAAGAAGCGGTGAAACCGATCACGGGAAGCGCGCTGGGCATCGTCCCCGTGCGCTTGGGCTCCTCCCGGCTCCCCCGAAAGGCCATGCTGGAGGAGTGCGGGCAACTGCCACTCTTCCTCCACACGGTCTTCCAGGCTTCCAAGGCGAAGCTCCTCGATGAGGTCGTCGTGGCCACCGACAGCGAGGAGATCTGCCAGCGTGCCGAGGACGCGGGCGTCCGTGCCCTCATGACAGGACCGGAGGCCCGGACGGGGAGCGAACGCTGCGCCATGGCCCAGCCGGCCCTGCCCGAGGCAGCCATTCTCATCGACGTCCAGGGAGACTGGCCGGAGGTGCCACCGGAAGACCTGGATCTGCTCGTCGAGAGCCTGCGCGATCCCGCGCGCCCCTCGATCGCGACACTCTGCTGTCCGCTCGACTCCGAAGAGGACTTCCAGAATCCCCACGTCGTCAAGGTCGTGAAGGGCAAACAGGGCCAGGCCCTGTATTTCTCTCGCGCTCCCATCCCTTCTTCCAAGGCCGGGGTCTTTACCGGAGATCCGGGCTGGCATCAGGGTCGGAGACACGTCGGGGTCTACGGGTTTCGCAAGGACGCACTCGCCCGCCTGCCTTCGCTCCCCGACAGCCCTCTCGAGGAGCGCGAAGAACTCGAGCAGCTCCGGTGGCTCGCATCGGAACTCGCCATCAGTGTCATCTCCTCGACGGGTCGTCCCCGAGGCATCGAGACGCGCGAGGACTACGAGGCCTTCCTGACCCGGCTCTCCCCACATTCGGGACGCACCTGATCCGGGAACGTGAGCGGCAGCCGGAAGGGGCCCCACTCGGCATGCTCCCGGACACAAGTCGAGCAGCCTCGTTCGTGACCTGAAGAGGTCCAGCGGCTAACATGTGCGTCCTTGATGCTGCTTCTACAGCTTGACCCCTCGGGGGGAATCCTCGAGGCCCTTTTCATCGAGGCCCCTTCCGTCCTGCCTCCATGACCAAGTACATCTTCATTACAGGCGGAGTCGTATCCTCCCTCGGCAAGGGCCTGACCTCGGGCGCCCTCGGCATGATCCTCGAGCGCATGGGACTCACGGTCTCCATGCAGAAGCTCGACCCCTACATCAACGTGGATCCGGGCACCATGTCCCCCTACCAACATGGCGAGGTCTACGTGGCGGACGATGGCGCCGAAGCGGACCTGGACCTGGGTCACTACGAGCGCTTCACGCACGCCAAGATCAGCCAGGACTCCAACTACACGACCGGGAGGATCTACAGCGAGGTGATCCGCAAAGAGCGTCGGGGTGACTACCTCGGACGCACGGTCCAGGTCATCCCGCACATCACCGATGCGATCAAGAATGGCATCCGCAAGGGGGCTGCCGCGGGCGCCGATGTCGCCCTCACCGAGATCGGCGGCACCGTGGGCGATATCGAGTCGCTGCCCTTCCTCGAGGCCATCCGTCAGTTCTCGCTGCAAGAGGGTCACAAGAACTGCCTGTTCATCCATCTGACCCTGCTGCCCTACCTCTCGGCCAGCGGCGAACTCAAGACCAAGCCGAGCCAACAGAGCGTCAGCAAGCTGCGCGAGATCGGCATCACACCTGACATCCTCGTCTGTCGCACCGAAAAGCCGATGACCTCGGAGATGAAGGACAAGCTGAGCCTGTTCTGCAACGTCGAACGTGGTTCGGTCATCGAGGAGCGCGACGTGGACTTCTCGATCTACGAAGTCCCCATCAACCTCATGCACGAAGGCATCGACAAGCATCTCTTGGAGTTCGTCGGCCTGCCCGAGGATACGCAGACGGACTGGACCGACTGGATGGAGCTGCTGGACACCG
This sequence comes from Planctomycetota bacterium, assembly GCA_024278315.1. GTDB lineage: Bacteria > Planctomycetota > UBA1135 > UBA1135 > JAJRTL01. The sequence continues at coordinate 14,578 of JAJRTL010000463.1, forward strand.
TCCGCTCCCCCAAGCACGAAGTCGAGATCGCCGTGGTCGGCAAGTACATCCAGCTGGATGATGCCTACAAGTCCCACTACGAATCCCTGGCCCACGCTGGTATCGCCAATCACGCCAAGGTGAACTTCCGCAAGATCGCGGCCGAGGACATGACCAAGCAAGGCGCCGAAAAGCTCCTGGCGGGAGTGGATGGGATCCTGGTTCCTGGTGGCTTCGGGGAGCGAGGCTTCGAGGGCAAGGTCCTGGCTTCGCAGTACGCACGCGAGAACGGCATCCCCTACCTCGGTGTCTGCTATGGCATGCAAGCGGTTGTCATCGACTTTGCGCGCAACGTCCTGGGCCTCGAAGACGCTACGACCACGGAGTTCCATGAGGATGCTGCAGAGCCGGTGATCGATCTCATGGAGGAGCAGAAGCGTATCAAGGACATGGGCGGCACGATGCGACTGGGAGCTTTTCCCTGCGACGTCCTCCCGGGCACGCGTTTGAGAGAGCTGTACGGCACGGATCACATCAGCGAGCGCCATCGGCACCGCTTCGAATACAACAACGCCTATCGGGCGCGCTTGCAGGACGCAGGACTCGTCTCCAGCGGCATCAACACCGATCTGGATCTCGTCGAGGCTGTGGAGATTTCTTCGCACCCCTTCTTCGTTGCGGTGCAGTACCACCCCGAATTCAAGTCGCGTCCGCTCGAACCGCATCCCCTGTTCAAGGGTCTGGTCGAGGCGGCGGTCAAGCGAAGCACGGCTCCCTGTGAGACCGCAGGCTGTGAGTGAGGCGAGGCGCAGACGGGTTTCGACGACAGACATGCGAGGAATGACACGAGAGGTCAGGACATGAGCGAAGACATCGACAACGCGGACGGCGACCACAGCTTGGACCAAGGGCAAGATGCCGGGGGGCCGGGGCGCATGTATCCGCCACCCGCCAACTTCCGGCTCTTCCTCGAGAGCCTGCTCTCCCAGGCCTGGCTCGCGCTGGGCAAGTTCCCGAACCCGACGACCGGCGAGAGCCAGTTCGACGAGGCCTGGGCGCGCTACTACATCGACATGGTCGGGATCCTTGCGGAAAAAACCTCGGGCAACCTCGACAAGGACGAAGCGCAGATCATCGAGGTCAACCTGAGTTCGCTCCGACTGACCTTCATCGAAGAGCAGAAGGCGCATGCCGGCAAACCGGAGACTGGTACACAGGAGACTGGTACACAGGAGACTGGTACGCAGGAAGTCGATACGCCCGAAGAGAAGGCAGAGGGCACCGGCGAAGAAGCTTAGCGTTCGCGCGGAAGGGCCTGCATCGCAGCCTGGAGCCGGGCCTTGGTCAGGCCCAGGGAGACACTCATCCTACCTTCCTGGTTCTGGATCTCGATCTCCTGGACCGCTCCCTGAACCATGGCCGTGGAGCCGTCCGCCCTGCGGCGTAGCTGGCAGTAGACGCGGTAGCGTCCCGGTGTCGTGAACCAAAATGTCGAACGGGCCTGCTTGGGGCCGAGCACCAGTTCCTGATCGGTGCCGGGCACGAGGACACGCGGGCCCAGGCTGATCACGCATCCAGATCCGTGACGGACGCGGATGCGATCGTCATGGACGCCCTCGCCTGCCACAGCGCGGAAGGCGAAGAAGGTCTTGTGTTGGGATTCCTCCATCGTTCTCGTCAGGTTCACGAGCGACCAGGCGCTCGGACCATAGGAACCAGCAAGGAGTGGATCTTCGGAGGATTCCCGGAAAAACACAGTCCAGAGCCACCCGGGACGAGCACTTCTCTCACGCACTTGCGAATGGTACGCACCAGAGGGTGCCCTCCACCGAAACGGGGGACACCCTCTGGTTCGATCCATTCGCCACCGGACTTACGCCCCGGGCGACGATCGGGAAGTTGCGAGACTACTTGATCTTCAGGAAGGTCGTGTTCGTCAGAGCAACGCTCTTGGTGATGTTGTTGATCGAGAGGCCCTGCAAAGCGACCTTGATGCCCTTGAGACTGTTGTCCTTGGGGATCGTGAAGCTGAGAGAACCACGGTGCGTCGCGTCCTTGTGGATCATGGCCCCCAGAGGCTGGACGACCGAGAGGTTGAGTCCGAACTTGCCGACGATGCCGGGGATGGCCAGAGGCTTGCTCTCGCCGATGGACATCAGGATGACCGTGGTCCCGATCTGATTCTTGCCGAGGAACATGGCTCCCGTGATGTCCGCCTTGCCACCTAGGGGCTCGGTATCACCTACCAACCACGCGACGTCCAGATCCCAAGCCAAACCAGAGCCCGCATAGCTGAACATGCCGCCAGCGACACCACCGTTGTTGATCCACCCGGTCGTGTCGACCACTGTGGTCCAAGGGGTCAGGGGATCCAGGTCTGCAGAGAAGACCATGTCGTTGTCGGGAGAGACCAGGTTGGCCATCCAAAGACCCTCGACATCACCGTCGGCCCCTCGGATCGGGGTCGGTGAATTGGGGCTGCTGGACGTCGAGGACGTGGCGACCTTGACAGGCTTGCCGCCCAATCGGGGCGTGGCTGGCTTCGAGATGTCGAGGTCGTCCATGTAGATGTTGGGCCCCGTGGCGAAGAAGATCTTGAGCTTGCCGCCGACCATGCCCAAGGCGGGGTCGATGTAGGTGCCACCCGACCAGCTGGATGCCGTTCCGGCATCCAGGATGGGCACAGCCGCAGGGAAAGGCAGGCCAGGAGCGTTCCGCTTGGCAAAGAAGGGCCCCGTCTTCCTGTCGAACACGGCATATCGCCCCGTCGGATCCAGCATGAGACCGAACTCGGTTCCGGAGGTATTCAACTTGGCCGCCTGGGTCGTAGACGTCATCTTGCCCGTGTTGCGATCCCAGATGCCGATCCAGACGTCATATCCACCGACACCGCCCGCTTTGGAGCTCAGCTTGGTCCCACTCATGCAGGTCGTGTAGACACCGGCCTTGTTGCCGGGCAGCTGGATGTGAAAGGTCTGGTCGATGGCCCCGAGAGGGATGTTGCCCGTGACGGAAGCCGTCGTGGCCTTGAAATGGTTGTTGCTCTTCTCGGCACGGATCTTTCCGGGTCCAGCCTGAGCCGACACGAGGCCCGCGAGCAAGAGGGAAGAGAAAAGAGACAAGGAGGTGGTGCGCATTTGGTCGGACTCCAATCGTGCCCTGAGGGCACTGCATCAAGAGATAAGAGGACACCCTCCAGGGGACCACACCCCCGATGCGGAACTGGATCCTAAATCGCAGGTATCCGCAATGAACAGGAGGTCGAGGAAGACAGGAAGATGGAAACATCAAGGGCAGGACGCCAGAAATGCGCCCGTGGGACCCCTGATCTGCAGGAAGTGTGGGCGGAGACATCCACCCAGCAGCCGGAGTATCCGGAAATACGAGCAATTGTGCAAGTGGGAGGGCACCCCTTGCCCGGATGATTCATGAGATCGTTGCGAGCAGATACGAGGTTTGCGATCCTGGACCGCAAGATCCCCGTCAGACGCATCGAAGTCATGAATCGTTCGGGCACAGTTCGATCCATGGAACAAACGTCAATCCGCCCCCGCCGAAGGCCCGACTGGGCCGGAGGATCGAGCTCTCGAAGACCCCGGGAATACATGACTCCGAAGTCAACATTCCCCCAAGAGGGTCGTCGAATCGAAGCAATGCCGAGCGAACCGATAGGTTCGCGGTCCTGGACCGAAAGGCGCCGTCAGGCGCATCGAGGTCATGAATCGTTCGGGCGAGACGGTCAATCGTAGGCGGGGATTCCCGTGATCTTGTGGCCCAGAATCAGGGTATGGATGTCATGTGTGCCTTCGTAGGTGATGACGGACTCCAGATTGCACATGTGTCGCATGACGCTGTATTCGTCGGTGACGCCATTCGCCCCCAACATGTCCCTCCCCAGTCGCGCACATTCCAGGGCCATCCAGACGTTGTTGCGCTTGGCCATCGACACCTGGGAGAAGTCCATGCTCCCATCATCCTTCATGTTGCCGAGACGCCAACAGAGGAACTGCGCCTTGGTGATCTCGTTGAGCATCCAGACGAGCTTGTTCTGGACGAGCTGATAGCCGGCAATCGGCTTGCTGAACTGGACGCGCGACAGACTGTAGTCCAGACACTCATGATAGACGGCCTGAGCGGCTCCGATGGCACCCCATGCGATCCCATAACGTGCCTGCGTCAGACAACCGAGGGGTCCCTTGAGACCCTCCACCTGGGGCAGGATGTGGCTCTTGGGAATGCGGCAATCCTCGAGGATCAGTTCGCTGGTCACTGAGGCTCGTAGCGAGAACTTCCCGTGCTGGTCGCGAGTCGAGAACCCATCGGTTCCGTTCTCCACGATGAAGCCGCGAATCCTTCCGTCCAACTTGGCCCAGACCACCGCCAGATCACAAAGTCCCCCATTGGTGATCCACATTTTGGCGCCATTGAGGATGTAGCTGTCGCCGTCATCCACAGCCTTTGTGATCATGCCTCCCGGATTGCTTCCGAAGTCAGGCTCCGTCAGACCAAAGCATCCAATCAACTTGCCTGCGATCATCCCGGGCAGGTACTTCTCCTTCTGCTCCTCGCTGCCATAGGCATGGATGGGGTAGATACAGAGACTCCCCTGCACCGAAACGAAGGACCGCAACCCGGAGTCACCGCGCTCGAGCTCCTGGAGGATCAGCCCATAGCACAGGTTGTTCATCCCCGCTCCGCCATAGTCCGGCAAGGTGGGCCCGAAGATTCCGAGTTCTCCCATCTCCGGCACCAACTCCATGGGGAAGGTGCCTGCTCGGTAGTGTTCATTCACGAGAGGCAGAAAGCGATCCGACACCCACTGGCGGATCGAATCCCTGACCATTAGCTCCTCTTCGGTGAAGAGGGCATCCAAATTGTAGAAGTCGACACCCGTATAGCGGGACATGGCCAGAGGCTCCTTGAGTTGTGATTGTCGTTGCCCCGAGGCAGCAGGAGTCAGGAGGAATGAAACCGCTCGATGCGCCCGGGAGGCAGCAAGGATACGATGCAGTCCGACTGGAGCGAATGCCTGATGAGCGAGAATCCAAGCAAGTTCTGCCCTACCTGCAAGTACCCGCGCCCGCTGGTCCCCTGCCGCCTCTGTGAGGGTCAGCCGAGGAGGCTCGGCCCCGGGTTCTTCGTCATGGACTTCTTGAAGGCCCTCAGGATTTTCGTCCAGTCCGGAGGTGAGCTGCTCACCGGTGCCGCCTACCTTGGCAAGATCAAGCTCTCACTCCTCCTCAATCTCCTCCTCTGGGTCGTTTTCTTCCTGGTCAGCCTGCTGGTCCTCTACCCCTGGATCCAAGATCTCATGAGCTTCCTCCCGGCTTGGATGTCCTGGCTCGCGGCGGGCGGTGGCGCCCTCCTTCTGACGATCTTTGCCGGTTTTTTCCTCTTCGCGATTCCCATGAGCCTGTTCCTGGGCCCCGTTCTGGATCCGATCGCCCGAATCGCCGAGGAAGAGGCCCTGGGCTGGAAGCTCCCCGACTCAGGGAGAGGATTCATGGCGGAGACCTGGGACGCCGTCGATACGGGAGCTCGCATCCTGGCCCTGGAGATCCTGGCGCTCCTGATCTGCTTCCCCCTCAGCTTGTTCCTGATCGGAATCCCGATTGCCTGGTTCCTGGCCTCGTTCTTGTCAGGGCTGGCCTGGCTCGACTACCCCATGACCCGGCGAGGGCTGGGGTTTCGTCAGAAGTTCCAGCAAGCCCGGCGGCACTGGGCCCTGACTTGTGGGCTAGGTACCGGCTTCCTCATTTCTTGCCTGATACCGTTCTTCGGGCTCCTCATGGCCGGCCCCTGCTCCGCCGTGGCGGCCAGCCTGGTCTACTTCGAGTTCGAACCCGTCTCGGGCCTCGAGGATTGACCTCCGCCCAGGGCCCAGACCCTTTCCCAGAGCTTCAGATCCGGTGACCCGAGCCACCAGGCTCAGGCAGCCTCTGTACACAGCGGGACCCCGCACCGATCGACCCGATGGAGCCATCCATTGGGTGTCAGGCGGGGTCCGCCGAGGAAAGACGCCTAGCGCTTCTTGGCGCGGCGCTTGGTGGCCTTCTTCCGCGTGGTCTTCTTCTTGGCCTTCCTTTTCGCCTTCTTCTTGGCGACCTTCTTCTTGGCCTTCTTCTTCGCCTTCTTCTTGGCCTTCTTCTTGGTGGCCTTCTTGCGGGTGGCCTTCTTCTTGGCCTTCTTCTTCGCCTTCTTCTTGGCGACCTTCCGCTTGGCCTTCTTCTTCGCCTTCTTCTTGGCCTTCTTCTTCGCCTTCCGCTTCACAGCCTTCTTCTTGGTGGCCTTCTTGCGGGTGGTCTTCTTGACCTTCTTCTTGGCCTTCCGTTTGACGGCCTTCTTCTTGGTCGCCTTCTTACGGGTGGCCTTCTTACGAGTAGCCTTCTTCTTCTTAGCAGCCATGAGTGACAACTCCTGGTTCGTGACAATCAGCGCGATCAATCGCTTTGAATGGATCTGGAGAACGACAGAGCACACCTCCGTGAACACTCCCGAACGACGGGAGCCTGGAGGCAATCCGCACTCCTCGACTCTCCAGACTTCTTCTCTGGTAAATCGTCCGAACGTCGTTGGAAATTCAGTCCCAAGTCTCTAGCTATCAACAGATTCCGTTCACAACGCATGCGGACGTATTTGGGACTTCCTAAAGAAGTCCAGATTTACGCTTGCGAGCATCATCTTTCACGCATCGCGCGGGAAGTGAGTCATTCTGCTTTTTTTTGGTGGGCCCTTGCTTTTTTTGATGTGAAAGATCTACACACCAGGACGAATCCATGCCACTGGGCGAGCTTGCAACGGCCGATCACGCGCACCACGACGGACGGCACCGTCATGCACGATGCACAAGACTCCTACCAAGAGCAATGCACACCGCGTGTGCGACAAGGAGACATGCACGCGCGCCAGGAAGAACGCGCTCACATTCTTGTGTGGTGCCCCACACTCATCGCTCATCCCATCCCACGCTCATTGGCCTCATGGCTCACGGGGCTCACGCAGCATAGGAGGGTATTGAACTCACTTCTCTCTCACGGAGCCACAGAGAAGACACGGAGATGCATCAAGAAGCCCGCGCCATTCAAGGCGACCTTCGAGGCCGTCTCCGTGTGCCCCCTGTGAGAGAGAAAGAGTCGATCGAACGGCGGAGCTCCCTCCCAGCACCAAGAGCCAGGAAGAGCAGGTTCGGTTACGGCCACAGGTCGCGCTCTTCCCTCCTTGGCCTACGTGTGGTTGAACACTTGTTTCTTGGGAGCCTGAGGAGCCCTCGCCCCATACCTCACGCTTCTGCCTGGATCCCACGGCTTTGGGACACCAGTGCCAAACAGCGTGGGACACGACATGCTTGGACCTGTCCATGACTCCATGAGGGGCCCATGGACCCACCGAGAACGATGGATGGCTCCAAGGGCGTGATGGAAGGGAGGCCTGGTTAGCCCGAACGATTCGTGACCTCGATGCGTCTGACGGCGTCTTTCGGTCCAGGACCGCGAACCTATCGGTTCGCTCGGCATGGCTTCGATTCGACGACCCTCTTGGGTCGCCTCATATCTCGCGCAGTCGTCCTGAACTCGAAATGCGCTCGTCAGGCCGCAAGAACGAGCTCGGCTGCGCCGATCTCGCATTTGCTCACAACGATCTCATGAATCTTCCAGCTTGGCAGAGGCAAGCACGCGCAATCGAGATCCATCTCCTGCGAGCCGCCTCTGCGCGCCAGGCCAGAAAGACACCAACCGGCCGCCCCCTTCATGACACTCACGGAGTGTCCCCCGGAGGTCGAAAGCACCTGATCCCACATAGGAAAGGAGCCCCTCGCCTCGATCCCGGCTCACACCGGAGGACTCGAAGAATCGAGAGGCCCTGCCTGACGGTCCTGCACGGGGCACCTGCCCCTTTCCCCTGATCCCCCTGTCCGCTGGAAGAGCGGCAGGGTCTATCGACTCTCAGTCGAAGAGATTGTCCAAGTGGTCCTTGGCATTGTCGCCGTAGCTGCTGTCCAAGCTGGGCGCACCCGCCTCGTCCTGACGCTTGCCAGCGGTCACGAAGAGCTTGTCGAGCTTCTTGCACGTCTCAGCAGCGTAGAGCCTCACCATTCCAACCGTCGTCCGATCATCGAACAGGATCGTCAGGAGCGTCCTGTCCCCGACGAGGCTCAACTGGATGTTGTCCCTCTCACCTTGGTGGAAGAGAGCAGAGAAGTGCTCCTCGCCCAACAGCTTCGCCATCTCCTTGGTGGCGGCAAAGGACCCTGCCACGAGGGCCGAGATCGTATCCATGTTGATGGTCTTGATCTCACCCTGCTTCGTAACCATGTGCCCTTCCTTGTCCACGAGCAAGGCACATTTGGAGCCGGACAGCCGGAGGAACTCGGCCAGGACCTTGTCGATGGCATCGATGTCGTCCTTGTAGAACACAAGGCGATCGTGACGCAGCTTCTCATTGGCATTCATAGTAGTTCTCCTCTTCCGGTTCCAGCGAGGCCCATCAGACGTTCTGCTGCATCATCAGGAAGACGACACCTGCGACAGCAGCAATCAGCAGGACCAGGAAGGCCACGAGGAAGCCCTTGCTCTCCCCTCCACCAGCCTGGACTGGCTGGGGTGCCGGGCGCCCCTTGGGGTGCGCTGACGCGGGACGCTTTCCGCCCGCCGACGCCGGACGGCGAGCTGCGGCAGGCTTGCGATTGCCAGGCGCCGCCGCCGGGCGACGGGCGGGAGCCTGGGCGGTGGCGGTGGCGGTCGCAGCCGCCCGCGGCTGCGCAGATGCGGCAGCAGCAGCGGGTCTGGGAGCTGCTGGAGCGCGGCCAGAGGAGCCACTCTTCTCGGACTTGTTGATGCTCTGCAGGACCATCCCTGCCAGCGTCTTCAGGGTGGGGAAGACCCCCTCCCCTGTATTGGCCACAGCCTCGAAGGTGGGCACGCCGAACTTGTTCAGCTGGCGATCCAACTCCTCGACGGAGAGGGCATTGGGCAGATCACGCTTGTTGTATTGGATGACGTGCGGCAGATCCCGAACGTCCTTCCCATACTCGATGAGGTTCTCGATCAAGTTCTCGTAGCTCTCGATGTTCTCCGCCATCTTGTCTGGATTGGAGTCCGCGATGAAGATGACGCCATCCACACCTTGGAGCACAAGCTTGCGGGTCGAGTTGTAGTAGACCTGGCCCGGCACCGTGTAGAGCTGGAACTTCGTTTGCATGCCAGCGATCTTTCCCAGATCAAGGGGCATGAAGTCGAAGAACAACGTCCGGTCGCCATCGGTCGAAATCGACGTCAGCTCTCCCTTGTGCTCTTCCGGTGCCTTCTGGTGGACGATCTCGAGGTTCGTGGTCTTGCCACTCATGCCTGGGCCGTAGAATACGACCTTGCAGTTCACCTCTTTCAGAGCGAAGTTGATTTGAACCATGGTTGTCAGTCTCCTGAGGGAGATGAAGTCCGAGCTAGATGACCTGCCATCGACAGAACTCCACGAGTCCTTGAGCACTTGGGTCGTCGTTGCCTTATCACCGGTAAGATGGGAAGTTCGTAGAGTCGTTATTCAGACTTTCATCTGAGTGAGTTTCATGAGTTTTCGTCCAGCTTCATCGATCAGGGGGGAGACCTGATTAATGGCGGCAAATTGGTCCACCAGGACGACGAGGAAGTAGTCTCTGAGGGAGACGATGATGAGCTTGCCGTGAGTGGCGATCATCGTCATCCGGTCGAGCGTGCCCATTTTTCCCTGCTGCAGGCAACGATCGGTCGCCATGACCAGGAATGAGGATAGAGCTCCCACAACGTCCTTCTGGACTTCCCAGTAGATGTCTCCAGCCACGACCATTCCGTCCTGCGTGACGACGACACTGCCCTTGGCGCCCGTGCTGCTGTTCAGTTCTTTGAGGATGCTTTCCATGTTTCGCCCTACCTCTGTCCTGCCATGAAGAGTGAGCCAGCGACGAGATCCTGGAGATCGCTCAGCAATCGATCGACTTGTGTCCCTTCCCGCACCTGGATGGCAGCTGAGACATCACCGAAGGTGCAGATACAGATGTGCCCGAAGCTCCCATCCACGATCCCTTTGCTGAAGTTCCCGAGATCCATACGGCGAGCCGCACGCTGGGATGCCTTGGCTATGACGCGAATGGCTTTGAGGAAGGGATCGCGACCGTTCTTGATCTCACCCTTGACCAAGGCCTTGCTACCTCGGATGTAGGCAGCCTTCATGACGCCCTCAACCTGGACCAGGCGTGAGAGCCCTTCTCGGATTCCGGAAATGGCCTCTTCCGAGGCGACCGTCTGATTGGTCCTCGCTGGTGTCTCTCCGCGATTGAGGAGGCTCCCTCTCTCTTCCACGATGCGGAGCAACCTGTCAGCGTCCTCTTCGTTCTCTGGCATCTTGTTGGCCAGATCCAGAAGGCTCCGGAATTCCGGCTCACATTCCCTTCTGCGGGCGAGATGCTCCAGATGCTCCTTGGCCTGCCGGATCGCTCCGATGCGGAAGTAGAGACGGGCCAGCTGTTGATGGGCAGCCTCGCTCTTGTTGTCGAGCTCCAGGACATGCCTGAGGTTCTTCATCGCAGCGCGGCCTTGCTTGGCCACCAGGCCGCGATAGTAGGTCTGGACCTCGGCCTCCCCGAGAATCAGATAGGCTTCACCGTCTTCCGGGAAGCGGCGGATACACTCCTGGCATACGTTCAGAAGAGCACCCTGGTCTCCCATCTCCTGGTAGACCGAGGCGAGTTCGTGGTATGCCTCTGGATTCGGATGCTTCGAGATTCGACTCCGGAGTTCGGTGACCCGCTTGTTGAGACGGTTCATCCGGGCATAGCGATGGACCTTCTGAAGTTCCTCGGACCGAGGGAACAGAAGCAGCCCCTCCTGTGCCACGCGAAGCGTGTGATCGATCCAACCCAGGTTGATGTATGCCTGAGCCAAATCTACAAAGGTCGAGGGCGAGGGATCTTCCTTCGCTCTCTTCTCCATTCTCGCTAGCTCTCTTGAGAGCTTGAACCGTTTGATCAGGTTCACCAGTCCTCCAGGCCACTTGGTCCAGGGTCCGATATCGGCAGAAGTGCCCCACTGGGTGAAGCAACTTCATGCAAGATCTCGGCCTTGCTTGTTCGTTGTTTCTACTTCAGGAATCGCGCTTTGCGATCGCCTCCCACGATGACGAGGGTCTTTCCCAGTACGGACGGATGTCCTCGCACACCCTTTTCGAGCCGATACTCCCATCTCACTTCGAGATTGGGGCCCTCCAAACTCGTGACGTATGTCGCCTCGCCCTTCTGACTCAGGAAGAACAGGATCGAGCCGGCCTTTGTGGCCTATCCGTTGAGAGTCCCTGGCAGCGTTTTCTTGAGGAGCACCTTTCCGGTCTTGGGCTGGATCCGCGTCACCTCACCCTTGGCATTGGCGAACACAAACCCTTCCTCATCGGCCAGAAGAGCACCCCTCTGATGGGAGTCTCC
>JAJRTL010000464.1 GCA_024278315.1 Planctomycetota bacterium
ACGCTTGCGGAGAGCATCGGCGAGAACTTACGGGCGATGCGCTCCGTGCCGTAGTACATCCGCACGAAGAAGGCCACGGCTGGCACCAGCAACAGGATCAGCAGCGTGTAGGGGATCAGCTCGAAGAGCTGATTGAAGACCATCGGGTGGTCGATCTCGAAGAGCGTGCCATAGTCCCCGGTCCAGGAGCAGTAGACCAGGTAGGCGACCGCGCAGGAGATGAAGGACGGGAGGATGACGTCCGACTCGAACTCGGCATCCCGATAGAGGACCTCGGATGCAAAGAGCGCACCGGCCAGAGGCGCACGGAAGATCGATCCAACGCCCGCGCCCATGCCCGCGGCCAAGAGGATGCGTCTCTGGCGTGGGTTGAGGTGGAGCGTGCGTACCAGCCAAGATCCAAAGCCACCACCGATCTGCGCGATGGGGCCCTCACGACCGCCACTGCCGCCGAAGCCCATCGTGAGAATGGTCGCGAGCGTCTTGACGAAGGGGACGCGCCCCCGGACGAAGCCGCGCCTGTTGTGGTAGGCATCCACAGCCGCGTCCGTGCCGTGCCCCGCAGCCTCGGGCGCAAGAAAGGAGCTGACCATGCTGCTCAGGAATCCACCGATCATCGGCAGCAACAGGATGCCGAACAGCAGGATCGAACCCCCATGGACCGGATGGTCGACCATGTGGACTTCGCCGCGGGCATCCGGCACCGAGTAGTGGGCACCATACCCCAGGGCCAGGATGCTCGCGATCTGAGCCAGATAGGAGAACACGACCCCGCCAAAGCCCGCGACGATCCCCACCACCACCGCGAGGCCATGCATGACCCAAGTGCTCCTCCAGGTGGGAGGGATGATGTTCGGGATTTCGTGGCTGCCGAGTTTCACGCGAAGCAAGTTATCCGCACAGCCAGACCGGTGCCTGTGAGAAGCTCCCTTTTTCTACAGCCTCTCGCCCGACCAAAGCCAGAGCCAGAGCCAGAGCCAAAGCCAAAGCCAGACCCACCCGCCGGAGCCCACTCGCCTGGCCCCGGCCAGCCCTACTCGCTCGACTGCTCCAGCGTCGTTCGCAGGTGGAAGCTCTGGAGCTTGCCGGCGAAGATCTCGGCCTTCTCCCGTGGTCCGGTCCAAACCATGGAGCGGCCCTTGGTGTGGACCTCCATCATGTGGCGCTCGGCCCGATCCTGGGAGTAGCCGAAGACCTTCTGGAAGACGTGGGTCACATAGGACATGAGGCTCACCGGATCGTCATGGACGATGATGCTCCAGGGGCGAGCCCGTAGGGTCTTTTCGACGACCAGGGTCTCGGTGTCGCCTTCCGTCTCTTCGTTTCCCAACCAGGGTGAATCTTGCATCGGCACCATATTCAAAGAGGAACTCAATTCAGAGAAGGGATCGGTTCGGAAAGGGCTCAATCTAGAACGAGGATCAGAAAGAGGTCCCTGGGATGTACTTGCCGAAGACGCTCTCCAGTCTGCCACAGATCTCACCGACCGTGGCCAGGGTCTCCACGCTCTCCAGTATACAGGGCATCAGGTTCTCTTCGCCACGGGCCGCAGCCTCGAGCCGCACCAGGCTTTCCTCGACCCGGCCCCCATCCCGGACCCGGCGAAGCTCGTCCAGATCCGCCAGGGTCTCCAGCTGCATCTTCTCGTCCACACGAAAGACCTCGGGCTTGTCCTCCTCGACCTCGTAGGCGTTGACCCCCACCACGACCTGGCTCCCGCTCTCGACCGCGCGCTGCCATTCCATGGCCGAGCGATGGATCTCAGCCTGGTAGAAGCCCGTCTCGATCGCGGCCTCGGCTCCCCCCATCTCGTCCACCTCTGCGATCAGCGCCAGCGCCGCCGCCTCGACCTGGTCGGTCAGGGTCTCGATGAAGGGTGCGCCGCCCAGGGGATCGATGACATCGGCCACGCCGGTCTCGTGCGCCAGGATCTGCTGGGTGCGCAGCGCGGTGCGCGCGCTGATCTCTGTCGGCAGCCCGAGCGCCTCGTCCATGGAGTTGGTGTGCAGACTCTGCGTGCCGCCCATGACGGCCGCCAGCGCCTGCATGGTCACGCGCGCCACGTTGTTGAGCGGTTGTTGACTGGTCAGCATCGAGCCGGCCGTCTGCGTGTGGAAGCGCAGCATCAGCGCCTTCTGCTCGGTCACGCCGAATCGCTCGGCCATCAACCGCGCCCAGATGCGCCGCGCCGCGCGGAACTTGGCGATCTCCTCGAAGAAGTCGTTGTGTGCGTTGAAGAAGAAGGACAGCCGCTTGCCGAACTGGTCGGGGTCCATGCCCTTGTCCACGGCCGCCTGCACGTAGGCCAGTCCATTGCTGAGCGTGAAGGCCAATTCTTGCACAGCCGTCGACCCCGCTTCACGGATGTGGTAGCCCGAGATGGAGATCGTGTTCCAGCCCGGCACCTCCTCGGCACACCAGGCAAAGATGTCCGTGATGAGCCGCATGGAAGGCTTCACCGGAAAGCGGTAGGTCCCTCGTGCCGCATACTCCTTGAGGATGTCGTTCTGGATCGTCCCGCGCAGCTTGTCCGCTGTGATCCCGCGCTTCTTGGCTACGGCCACGTAGAGCGCCAGCATCACCGAGGCCGTCGAGTTGATCGTCATCGATGTCGACACCCGGTCGAGCGGGATGTCCGCGAACAGCCGCTCCATGTCGAGCAGAGAATTGATCGGCACCCCCACCTTGCCCACCTCGGGCCGCGCCAGCGCATGATCGCTCTCATAGCCCATCTGTGTCGGGAGATCGAAGGCCACCGAGATCCCGCTCTGCCCCTGCTCAAGCAAATACCGGAAGCGCGCATTGGTCTCCCGCGCCGAGCCAAAGCCCGAGTACTGCCGCATCGTCCAAAAGCGCCCCCGGTACATCGTCGGCTGCACCCCCCGCGTGAAGGGCGCCACGCCCGGCATCCCCGCAGCATCCCCCCCTTCGTCTCCAGGGCCAGCCCCCCCATCACCGGCCCCATAGATCGGCTCCAGCGGGATGTGCGAACCCGTCTCGAACTCCTCCCTCCGCTCCGGAAACCTCTCCCGAGCCTTCTCCCAGACATCCTTGCGCCAGTCCATGATCTCGCTTCTCCTC
>JAJRTL010000465.1 GCA_024278315.1 Planctomycetota bacterium
CGCAGAACGACGAGACCGTTGAGGAGGAGCAATGCGCCGCCGAGCAGCGCAGCGGTGGGGGCGAAGACGCCCCGGCACCAGCGTCGCAGGCCCCAGCCGAACAAGCCCAGGTAGAGGATGGCTGCGATGGCAGCAAAGAGCCCGCCGGCGGAGATCTGTGGATCGTCCGCCAGGAAGGCAACCGTCATGAAGTTGATCGGCAGGAGCAGGATGGCTGCGGCCCGGAGGCTGGCGGCCGTGCCGCGGAAGCCGAGCTTGGGGCCGGCTCCGCTCTCGCCTGCGCCGGGTTCGTGGACGCTTGGTTCGCTGCTCTGGCTGACGTCGGTTTCGCCGGTGTCGCCCGCACCAGGACTCTCCTCGTCCTCGTTGCCCTGCCGCTCGATCCAGGAGCCGAGCCCCGCGAGCCCGAAGGTGAAGGCGCCGAGCATCGCCGGGAGCAGCGTGTAGCGCCACAGCCAGTGTCGATCCCAGGTGTAGTAGGCCACGATCGAGCAACCGACCACGAGCATCAACAGGCCCGCGAAGACGTACCAGTTGTCGGCGAAGAAGGGTTTGAGATGCGTGGTCCAGACCATGGGGGCCCTGGGAGCCTCGATGGGGGTCGCGAGTGGGGGCGCGGGGGGTGTTGCGAGTGGGTCCACTCGCGTGGTCCCGGGCGAGGCATCGCTCTCGGGTCCTGTTCCGGTCTGCGCCCCCACGGGCAAGGGCGGGGGGCTGGAGGCTCGGGTAGAGAAGCTCCCAGGCGCGTGGCGCAGAAGGCCTCGCAGGGCGCCGCTCTGGGCGCTCCATCGCCGCGTGAATTCCTCGGCGTGGACGGCTTCCAACGCCTCGCTGTGCATCCGGGCCGCGATCGCCTTCCGTGCCTCGGTTGTCAGCTCCTGTTGTCCGAGCCAGGAAAATACCTCCTCGCAATCGCGGAAGGTCCGATGCGGAAAGCGATGCGCCAAGGCCACGCCGATGCGGATCCGAGCCCAAGGCTCCTTCGATCGTTCCATCAGGAAGGGGACCGCGCGGTCACTCCCCTCATCCAGCATCTGATCGAGCAGGTTCACCTTCTCTGCACGGTCTTCAGCCTCGTCGCAGGCCCGGTCCAGCTCCTCGAGCGGCGCGCGCCCAGGAGCCCGGTCGGGCTCGATGGCATCCGTCTGGACCTGCGCCAAGAGGAACTCGATGCTCTCCTCGTCGGCATGCCCACTCGCGCAGAAGGCACGCACGAGATCGGCGACGAGGGGCTCGTTCCATGGCACCGGCAGTTCGTTGAGCTCTGACTGGCAGCTCTGCCACTCGTCATCCACGGCGGCTCGCACCTCCGTGGGCAGATCCTGCGTCGTCGCGTGCCTGCGATCCTTGGCGAGCTGGAGAAAGTCCCCGAGTCTCAGCATGGCGGCAGCCGTGCGCCCGAAATCACGCGGTTCGGGTAAGAACAGGCCCTCGAGATCGGCCTCACCCTCACCCGGCGTGGTCTGCTTCCTGCTCGAGGTCCTGGTCTCCGGCACCCCCAGCTCGGCCCGCGATCGCAGAGCGCAGTCCTGTGCCAGCCTGAGCGCCACCGACTCCAGATCCCTGGTCAGCCGCACAATCGCTTCGCCTGCCTCCGCGCCCTCGACCAACAAGGCCTCGTGCAGGTCCTGGATCGGCGTGCGGATCGCCTGCCCCCGATCCACGGCCTCCAGAGCCGAACGCACGTGCTCGTCCGAGAGCCGCCCACAGGCAAGCTCGGCAAGGAGCAGCTCCCGCAACCGTTGCGAATCCAAGTGGCCTCCAGTGGTACCCCAGTCGAGGGGGGCGAGCTTCTAGTCCAGGTGATCGATGCGGTAGTAGCGTTGCAGGAGGGCGAGAAGCTCTGGGTATTCGTTGCCGATGACTTCGGGGCGCTCCATGTAGTATTCCGTGAGGACTGCGAAGAACTCAGCGGGGTCCGTGGCAGCATAGGGATCGATCCGGCTCTTGCGGCCCGATTCGAGCTTTCGTCTGAAGTCGTCGAAGGCCTGGGCGAAGACCTGCTGCCAATCACCGGGGCTGATGTCGGCCGGCAGGATGGGCACGCCGTTGGGAGAGCCGTCCTGCATGTCCAGCTTGTGGGCGAACTCGTGGAAGACCACGTTGCTCCCGTCGTCCAGGTCCTCTCCGCCCGACTCGACCTGGGTCCAGGCCAGCACAACGGCGCCACCCTGTTGGGCGAGGCCAGCCAGGTGTCCCGGAAGCTCTCCCCGTCCGAGCGGCCGGCCTTCCTCCGAGGCCTTCTCACGGAAGATCGAGGGGAAGACGTAGACGGTCTGCCATCCGTCGTAGGCCGAGAATCCGAGATGGAAGACCAGAGCGCAGGCCTGCACGGCCAGGAAGTAGAGGTCGGCCTGACTCAGGACCAACCCCTCCAAGGGGGTGATGCGTTTCTCTCGCAGGAAGAGCAGTGACAGCTCCCGAATACGCTTCTGCTGCTCGGGCGACAAGCGTCCGCAGACGCGCAGCCGCTCCAGCGCCTCCCTCCAGGCCGCCTCCTCGACCTGCGCTCCCGCCAGGAAGCGCTTGCGCCTCCAGTCCTTCCACATCCGCATCAGCATGGCCGGAGCATACGCGATCGTGTGGGGCAGGGCCTGCTTCAGTTATTCTGAGGCAGCAGGCTCTGCAGCTCCTCGACCCAGGGGATGGAGGCGAGGGGCAAGATGACGTGACCGCCGCGGGGGATGGGATAGAGGCGGACCTTGGGCAGGAGGGAGGCCATGATGTGGGCCTGGCGGTCGGCGTCGACGACGCGGTCCTTGTGCGAGTGGAAGATCAGGACGGGGCAGTGGATCTCGGGGAGGCGGGGGCGCAGGTCGAGCTTCTGGATGAGGGCCAGGCGGCGCGCGTAGAGATCATCGAAGATGGGGCCGTTACGGGCCTGGAAGAGGCGGATCGCCTCGGGTTCGCGCAGGGCGCCGAAGAGGGCCCAAGGAGCGAAGCGGCGACGCAGCGCGCGGAAGAGCGCGGTCTGCGCGAGGGGAAAGAGCAGCCGGGTGAGGCGGAGGTTGAGTCGGCGGTGGTAGCGCGGGAAGGTGTTGACGAGAGCGAGGCCTTGGACTTCGTTCGGAAAGTCGAGCGCGTATTGGAGGGCGACTGCGCCACCGAAGGACTCCGCGAGCAGGAGGCCGGGGGGGATGCCCTGTTCGGTCAGAGCCTCATGCAAGGTCTGCGCGTGGTGGGCATAGCTGTCGGGGGCGGCACTCGCATCGTCGCAGAACTCGATCGTGATCAGCCTGAAGTCCTCTCGGAGTCGATCAGCGGTTCCCAGCAGATACTCGCCGGTCCCATCGATGCCTGGGACATAGATGAGCGTAGGCCCTCGACCGGTATCGCTCTTGATGCGCGCGGCAAGACTCATGCTGCGGGGGCCTCTTCGCGTGGGAGGAAGAACTGGATCATGATGGCGAGTGCCATCGTGACGAGACCGACTTCGAGAAAGCGGTGCGAGAGCGTGGTCTTGTCCGTGAGCAGGAGAGTGAAGGACAAGGAGAAGACGATCCGCCCGGTGAAGGACAGGGAGGACAACACCAGAGCACGGTCCTGACTGGGGATACGGTGGTTGGCAAAGGCGTGGACGAGAGGCCAGTGCATGCCGAAGGGTGCCTGCTGAGCGAAGAAGAGCAGCGCGAAGCTCCAGTGCGTCCCGAAGGAGAGACCGATGAGGGACAGGGCCAGCAGAGTCGGGAGGAGGAAGAGGAGGAGGCGCTCACCGATCTGCTTCTGGAGTTGGGCTGTGAACCAGGTGGGGGGCAGGCCTGAGAGGCAGAGCAAGAAGTAGAGGACACCTAGAAAGAGAGGGTCGCTCTTGTGCCACTCCTCGAGAATGGGTTGCTGGGTATGGAAGGCGAAGCGCAGCAGGAAGAAGAGCAGGGAGTAGTAGAAGAGGAGCCAGAGGACCGACGGGTTGCGGTAGATGTGAAGGAGACGCTGATGGAGCTTGGGCTGCGCGGCCCTGCTCGGGGATTCGTGATCCCTGTCCTCTGTTTGGGTCCGGTGTCGGGGTTCTCGGAGGCGGAGCGCCGAGAGGGCGGCGCCCAGGCAGAGACAGGCGGTCAGCAGGAGTGCCGAGGCGTAGCCTGCGAAAGACGCGAGCACACCTCCAGCGAGAAAGGCCAGGGCCGTCCCGGCACCGCGGATCGCGGTCATGCGACTCTCGATGCGCAGGTAGCTCTCGGAGTGCTGGCCTTCGGAGAGGGTCTCGTACAGGAATGCTGATGGCGGCCCCGAAAGGAGAGCGTGGCCCAGGCCGAACAGGATCTCACCCAGAGCGAAGGTCCCGAATTCCTGACCCAGGTAGAGCGTGAGGAAGGCTGTGCTCAGGATGACAGGCCCCGCGATCATGGCCGGCCGCCTCCCCATCCTGTCGGCGAGCCAGCCGGTCGGCAGCTCGAAGAACACCATCGCCAGGTAGTAGATGGAGATCAGGGAGGCGAATTCCTGGAGATCCAGCCCGCGCTCCTGGAAGAAGAAGTAGAGCAGGGGGACGGCAGCGAAGGGATAGGTGAAGAAGGAGAATGAGGCGAAGAAGAGCAAGTTGCTCCGCCTGGCCTGGATCTCTGGTTCCCCTCTCTCGCTCATGGCCCCCGGCATAGCGCAGGGGCATACGGGATGCCACGTTTGCCTGAGCAGAGTCTCTGGCTAGGATCTGCAAGCCATGAAACCAGCCCTCCCCTGTCTCCGTTTTCTGGCTCCCTCGGGGACTGGCAAGACGACGCTTCTCTGCGGTGTGATCGCCGAGCTGACGGCCAGGGGGCTGCGTGTGTTCTCTCTGAAGAGCAGTCATCACGCCATCCACCTGGACAGGCCCGGCAAGGATAGTTTTCGCATGGCGGAATCTGGTGCCGAGGGAGTAGGGCTGGTTGCCAAAGGGATGAGCTCCTTCTTCTTCGCGGAGGATATCGAGCCCCGCCCCAAGCTCATGGATCTCCTGGAATGGCTGAAGGGCTCGCCGTATGGGACGCCTGACCTTGTTCTCGCCGAGGGATTCCGGGGCGCGAGAGGGCTGCCAACGATCCGCGTCTACCGGGGGGAGACAGATCTCTCGGCCATCCTCGAGGACGAGGAGGCGGTAGACTTCGTGGCCCTTGCGGGGACCGGTCTGCCCACTGGCGAGACACTGCCGGAGAGTTTGAGTTCCTTGTCACTAGATCCAGTCGAACTTGCCGATTGGATTCAATCCGAGATCCTGGGAGAACAGCAGAATTGAGAGCCCTGATTGAAGCCATGCGCCCCTACCAGTGGGTCAAGAACCTCCTGGTCTTCGCCCCCCTGATCTTTGCACAGCGCTTGTTCGATACGGACCAGTTGCTGCGCGCCTGCATAGCCTTCGTGGCCTTCTGCCTGGTGGCGAGTGGCATCTATCTGCTCAACGATCTACGCGACATCGAGAAGGATCGCAACCATCCCAAGAAGTGTCGTCGACCGCTGGCATCGGGAAGACTCTCTCCGGGCGTCGCCTGGGTCGCCTTCTTTGCTCTCGAGGTAGTGGGGCTTGGCATTGCCTGGTGGGATGGCTTCCTCTGGGTGCCCGCGGTCTACCTGGCTGTCAACCTCGCCTACAGTTTTCGCCTCAAGCACGTCGTCATCCTGGATGCCATGTGTGTGGCCATTGGCTTCCTGCTCCGCGTGCATGCAGGCGGTGCTGCCATCGGCGTGCCGGTCTCCTCTTGGTTGACCCTCTGCACCTTCTTCGTGGCGCTTCTGCTGGCCTTTTGCAAGCGCCGACACGAGATCCTCATCCTGGGCGAGGACGGAAAATCGCATCGGGCCGCTCTCGAGGACTACAGCCTGAGCTTCCTCGATCAGATGATCGCGGTACTCGGCGGGCTCACGGTCATGTGCTACGCGCTCTACACGGTGGCGCCCGAGACCGAGGCCAACCTGGGTACGAGGGATCTGGTCTATACCGTGCCGTTCGTGACCTACGGCATCTTTCGCTATCTCTTCCTCGTGCATCAGCGCTCCGAAGGTGGGGATCCCACGCGACTCCTCCTCAAGGACAAGGTCACGGTGCTCAATATCGGGCTCTGGTTCCTGGCCAGCTGCTACATCCTCTATCACAAGAGCTGGGGTATCTGAGGCGCCGTGCGCCGGGTCTTGGGACGAGTCGCTGGCACTCCCGAACCCTGGTTGTTCCTGGCTGCATTCCTGCTGCGGCTCGTGCATGCCTTTGGCATCGCGGTCCCGTCCAACGATGGAGCCCAGTACCTGTGGATGTCCGAGAGCTTCGCGCGCGGAGAGTTTTCAGCCGGATTGAACTCGGTGTTTCCTCCCGGCGCATCACTACTGCACTCGCTCTTGATGCAGCCTGGCCTCGACTCCTTCTCCGCAGCCAGGTTCGATGGCGCCCTGCTGGGCGGACTGTGGGTCGTGCTGCTGTACCGGGTCTGCCTCAGACTGGCGGATGCGCGAGCGGCTCTCCTCGTCGCTGGATTGGCCACGGTCTCCTTCCCGGGTGTCCGACTGGTTGCCGAGGTCTACAGTGAGCCTCTCTACATGGTCTGGATCAGTGCGGCACTCCTCTCCCTCCTGTATGGCAAGCTGCGCCTCTCCGCCTGTTTCCTGGGTAGCGCCTATTGGATCCGCCCCGAAGCCCTCACCCTCCTTCCACTGCTGCTCTGGCCCGGCTGGCGGGGAGTTCAGCGCGCCCAGGCGCTGCTCGTGGCCCTGGCCGTCGCCTTCTCGCTTCTGGCTCTACGTCTCGTGTTGTTGGGTAGCGAAGCCCTGACTCCCAAGCTCGCTCTCATGGTTCCTTTCGGACCTCTGGGGGCTGTGGATCTCCCGGGGTTCCTCTCCCTCTTCGCTGCCAACCTCATCCGACTGCCTCTGACGGGTCTCGGAGCCCTCGATGGAGTGGGCTTGGGCTTGGGGCTCGTGGGCCTTGCCCTGCTGCGTAGCAGCGAGAGGCCGCGTTCCCGCCTGTTTTGCGCTGTGCTGATCTTGGGTTGGCTGGCCATGAGCCTGTTCCAGGTCAAGCCGCGCTTCTTCTTGTCCCAGGCTCCCCTTCTCCTGCCCCTCGCGGCCTTTGCCCTCTATCGGCTGCGGCAGCTGTCTCTCGGCGATCGTGGCGCATACCTGGCCTCGCGCCTCTGCACCGTGCTGATCTTGCTGGCGAGCTTGTTGGCCGCTGCTCGCGTAGGTGGAGACCTCCTATCGCCACCGCGCGAGGACCGTCTCTCCGAGCTGGCTCTCGGTCATCATCTCTCGACACGGATGGTCGCCGCCGATCAGCTGGTGACCGATCTGCCCCGCGTCACATGGGCGGCCGGACGACAGCCGGCTCCGCCGACGATCTGGACTGCTGCGCGCCTGCGGATGGCCATCCGCAAGGTCGGTCCACGCTATCTCGTCCTCGGACGCAAACGCCCTGCCTACGCAGAGCTTCGCCCCGAGCTCGACCAGGGCTTTCGCGAATTGCCGCTGCCACGCGATGTGTCCCGGTCCAACGGTGCCGACCGACTCATTCTCTTCGTGCGCCGCTAGCAGGGTGGCGCCGCGGTCTCAGAGCGGCCGCCGGCCTTCCAAAGTGCTGTGTCTCGTGCTCAGGATCAACCACTCGCCCTCGACCTTGTGCATCCGGGCGTCCACCTCGACGTGCCAGCGCAGTTTCCACTCATCACGGGTTCGCTCTTCAAGCATTCCCTCGAAGGTGACATTGGCCTGCTCTCCCTCTTCCTCGATCTGGATCTCGAGGCTGTCATCCATGATCTTCAAGCGCAGCGCAAACCCCTTGCTCCGTTCCGTTCGCGTCAGGAAAAGATAACGCAGTGCCCGATCCAACATCGGGCGATCGAGTCGGCGCTCCGTCTCATCCCGATAGCTGGTATCGAAGGCTCGGACGAAGTTGCCGAGGTTGCGATCGTTGAAGGCCACTGCCATCGATTCCATGCGAGATCGGATCCTGGACTCGTCGCTCGCGAGAGCTTGGATCGCCGTATAGACGAGCAGGCCGAGGACGCAGAGGGAGGCGAGGATGGAGAGAATCCGCTTCATGGGGCTCTTGGACGTGATTCCGTTCTCAGGCTTTCACTGTATTCTGCTGCCCGGCTTCGCGGAGTGCCTTCTTGTGGCGCAGGATCTCGGTGGTCTGCTCGGCGCTGATCGGCTGACTGAAGATGAAGCCCTGGATTTCGTCACAGCCCAGTTCGACCAGGAATGCCTGCTGGCTACGCGTCTCCACACCCTCGACGACGACTCGTAGACCGAGGACGCGCGCCATCGCGATGATGGAACCTACCAGAGCAGCATCGGAAGGGCTGGTGTCGATGCACTGGATGAAGGAACGATCGATCTTGAGCGTGTCGATCGGTAGCCTGCGGAGATAGCTGAGGGATGAGTATCCCGTGCCGAAGTCGTCGAGGGAGAGTCCCACGCCGACATTCCTCAGCTGCTGGAACATGGGGATCGCGGTTTCCTCATCGCTGAGCAGCGCCCCTTCGGTGATCTCCAGATCGAGAAGCTGCGGGTCTAATCCTGTCTCCTCGAGCAAGCTCACGACCTTGCCGACGAAGTCCAGGCGAGGGTCGATCTGGCGGACGGACACGTTGACGGCGACGCGCAGGGGAGGTAGGCCTTCCTTCTGCCAGGCCATCGACTGTTCCATGGCCTCGCGCATGACCCAGTCTCCGATCGGGACGATGACGCCCGTCTCCTCGGCCATCGGGATGAACTCGTCGGGGCCGATGACCCCTCTCTCCGGATCACGCCAGCGGAGCAGGGCTTCGACGCCTGTGACGCAACCGCTCAGGACATCCACCTTGGGTTGGTAGTAGAGCTCGAACTCGTTCCTCTCCAGGGCGCGTTGGAGCTTGTTCTCCAGCTCGAGGCGCTTGGCCGCGATCTCCTCCATCGAGTCGGCGTAGAATTCGTAACCCCGTCCTCCCTGGTTCTTGGCGTGGAACATCGCCATGTCGGAGTCGCGTAGGAGGGTCTCGACATCGGAGGCGTCTTGGGGTGAGAGAGCGATTCCAAGGCTCGCGCTCAAGGCCACATCCTGCCCCCGCAGAGCAAAGGGCGCAGAGAGGGAGTCCAGGATGCTCTGTGCCAGGCGCTCGATCTGCTCTCGATCTTCGACTCCCGAGAGCAGGAGCGTGAACTCGTCACCGCCGAGCCTTGCCAGGAGCGTTTC
>JAJRTL010000466.1 GCA_024278315.1 Planctomycetota bacterium
AGTGTCCGGTAGAGCTTCTCGGCCTCTGACCAGGACTCGCTCTTGACCAGGGCACGTCCCCGGAGAAGGAGGGAGGGTAGATCCGTGAGGCCCTCGAGAAGAGCTGCGGACTTGTCGAAGTCCTCCATCTCATAGTAGGCGTCTGCCTCGAGCCGCCGTACGAGGTTGCGCGTCGCGACCTTGGCATCGAGGCCAGGTCCCTTGCGCCAGGCCTCGTAGAGCACGACGGCCTTGCCGGACTCACCCTGCAGAGCGTGGGCCTGGGCCAGATGAACGCGAATATAGGGGTGGGCGTCGGTCAGCTTCTGCAAGCTGGCCTGATAGCGGACGAGGAGGGCCGCCATGCGCTTGCGCCGCGGCAGGTCGAGCCCATCCAAACCATCGCTGAGCTCCAACAACTGCAGGTAGAGGGCATCCCTCTTTGCGAGGAGGGCCAGCCTCGTCTTCTCGATCTTGTCCCGATCGGCAGTGCCCTCCGAGGTCTCCTCACTGAGGAGATGCAGAGGTGCAGAATCCATGAGCCTCTGCGCACTCTCCCCCAGCCCGGCCTCGATCAGGCGAGTGCTGGCCGCCAGGATCGTGGGCGCGCCCAGTTCTTCACTCCGCACGAGCCCCGCCAGGGCGTCGTTCATTGCGGGAAGCTGGACGGCGAGTTGCTTGCGCCACTCGGGTCGTGTCTCTCCTTCCGATTCCCAAGCGACAACGGCTTCGATCAGCTTCTGGAGCGCCAGAGTGGAAACGCGATGGCTCTTGGCTTGTTTGAGGATCGTCTCCCGGAACTGGGAGATGCACCCTGCATCTTGCTCGGCAATCAGCGAACTGCCCACGTCGCTCACGATCTGCAAGGAGTACTGACGACGCAGATCCTCGGTGAGGGGAACGACGGAAGGCGGGAAGTCCTCCAGGGCTTTGCCCGACTCCTTGCGCAGCCTGGCTGACGCATCCCAGATGCAGGTCAGGAGGAAGTCGAGCTCGGCACGGATCAGCTCGTTCAGCTCCTTGGGCGAGGCGGCTTGCAGCTCACTCGCGATTTTGGTGTTGCCCCAGGCCAGAGCCTTGAGCCGAAGCGCTTCCTCGACCGAGTCGATCTCCGCCAACGCGACAGTGCTCCGACGATCGCGCGGTTGCACGATGCCACGCAGGGCATTGGAAACCAGATCGTGGGACAACTCACCGAGAATATCGAGGGCCTCGTCGCGAGCCTTGAGCGGGAGCTTCTTGTCGCGCACGCAGGCCAGGAGCTCGTCCCGCAGCTTCAAGACGAGCTCGGACTGTGACGGAATGCCCAAGCCCTTGAGGCAGGCGATCCCGGCCTCGACTCCTGCGGCATCCTCACTGAGCCGCCGACTCCGGACATGCTCGAAGACCTTCGCCCTCACTCCATCGCTGGGGAAGAGCGTCAGCAGTTCGACGATCCTTTTGCTGGGGATGGCCCCCAGGTGCTGGTCGAGATCGGTCAGGAGGATCCCCACGACCTCTTCTTCGTCCTTGCCTCCTGAGAGGTAGGCCATGTAGGCATACACGGAAAGCCAGGAGACTCTCTGCTCACCACCCGAGCGCCGATAGCCTTGCTTGACGCCCAGCAGCAGACGTTCCAACTCCTGCAGTTGCGACTTGGCCTCGGAGGGCTTCATCTCGCGCTTCTGGAGACCTGCGTAGAGCTCATCGAGAATGCGAACCTGATGCCTTGCCAGATCCTGCGCCTCCAAGAGGTAGAGGAACTCGTCCCAGGGCGGATGTTCCTGACTCAGACCCAAGGAGAGGATGCGTCGCACCAGGAGGAAGGCCTTGTCCGAGTTCAACCTCGCTTGTGCCTCCACCCGCTCCTCGTATTTGCGCGCCAGCTTGAGGGACTCGAGTGCGGTCTCCTTGGCGAGGTCCTCGTAGCTCTTGCTCCGGTTCAAGACCTCCCAGGCTTGGAAGTCCTCGATGTCGGAGAAGGGCTTGATGCGCAAGGTCAGCCTGGCCAGCGTCTCCTGTGCCAGACCACGCAACTCGAGATTGGCCAGCATGGGAGCGATGGCCCCTGCGAGCTTGGGGTCCTCGGTCACGCCCGCGATCTGCAGAACGGCCCGGATCGTCTCCGGCTCGGGATGCCCGACGGCACGCTCCAGGGTTGGCCTGGTGATCTCGTCGGGCATGAGCTGGAAGAAGCGCTCCACGCGTTCGCCGAGTGCAGGCTTCTTCCCGCTCTCCCAGGCATGGATCTCGATGAACCGGGTCAGGTAGGACTGGTAGATCTCGAGTCTGCGCTTGCGACGCTCGTTTCTCTTGAGGTCCAGATCCAAGGCCAGGCGCGAGGTCAGCGTATCCAGGATCAGTTGGATCGTGCGATCCGAAGCTTTCTTGGGATCCCGGTACTGTGCCAGGACTTCCTTGAGGATGGCCTGCGCCTCGTCGGCATCGGCCTCCGCCAGGGCCTTCACGGCAGTTTCCAGCTTGGGGCTACCCGCAGGCTCTCGGTCGGGACCGAGCAGAGCGATCCGATACTTCTCCAAGGCAGTCTTCTGTCCTGCCTCGAGCTGGACGGGAACCTCACCCCATGGGTCCTTGCGCGTCTGGCAGGAGAACGACAAGAACACCAGGACCACGAAGGCGAGTGCCACATCGCATCCCAGTCGCAGTCGAGGGGAGGTGATGATCACCCGAGCCGCTGGATCGCTCCGGGCACCGAGCAGCTTCCGGGTGCCGCGGGGGCATCCCGTTCGATTCGGGCCTGTGGCCCTTTCTGCACCAGGGTTCAATCTCGTCCTGACCAATGGATCCAGCTTTTCGGCCTGCCCACCTCTCGGCGGGACCTCTGCAGAAGCCCCCGGAATCCCCCCGGGGCCCATCCTAACTCCAATCCCTTTTCGAAACTCCGGTGGATACGCCGAAAAGGGCCCATGGGAACGATGCATCCAGCCCAGTCGGCAATCCCACCGGATCGAAGAGAAGTCCCCCCTACTTTTCGGGCGCTTGGACCTCTGCCTTGAGCCTTCGAGCAGCGATCCCTATCAGCTTTCGAAGAGTGAGATCCGGGCTTGCGCACGCTCGAGAATCCGCCGTTCCTCGGGGCTCAAGAAGGGTGCCAGGGCCTCTTCGGCGAACTCGAGGGCCGGTCGGTAGTCGCGGTAGCGCCTGGGGCGGAAGCCCATCATCGGCACTCGCTTTCGAAATCGATCTGCCAAGGCCTCGAAGCCACGATCCAGCAGCCGCTCATGGATAAAGGCACAGAACAACTCGACCACACGCGGAGAGTGGAACCTCCACCGCGCAGGCCACTCGCCATGGACGATGACCGTGTCGTAAGATCTCAGGATCCGGCCTTGCTCCAGCACATGGCGCACCGGCAGCTTTCCATCCAGGGCATCCAAGAACCGCTGGAACAGCGCCTTGCTGTCGACCCGCAGCGCTTCCTGGAAAGCATACCTCCCTCGCCAGAAACCCAGGACCTCGACACGCATCCGGTCCCGCAGGATCCCTGGCCGGGCCTTTACCTCACCATCCCGGGTCGCCCGGGCACCGACGATCCCTTGGGTCGGGCTCGGCACGAGGTTGAAGGCGAAGACCTCGGGAAGGATCCACGGCCAGTCCGCGGAGGTCGATGGCAGGATGGAACGGTAGCCTCCACGCGCATCGGGCGCAGGCAATCCAAGGAGAGGAGACGAGGAAGCGACTCCTTCGATCGGGAAATCTTGTGGAGTGGAACTGAACACGGCTTGAGATTCGAACCGACCATTGTCACCCAATCATGGGGACTTGTGAATGGCCCCCTTTCTGCCCGAAGCACATCGAGAGGCCGCAGAGACCAAAGCCCCAAACCAACGGGGGTTCGTACCCGACCCATCAGGAACCGCGCTGACACAGACACCGGAAGCGGCTTCAGTCTGGCTCGCCGGCTACGAGATAGAAGGCCTCCAACCGCGCACCACCAAGGTCCACACGGGTCAGATCCTCGATCTTCATGATGGTCGGCTCCGATGCCCAGAGAGCATCATCATCCACCTCGAGCACGAGGGCGCGCTGTTCATCGACCTCCATGACCCGTCCCTGACGCGAAACCCCGGGCTCGATCTCATCTCGGTAGAAGCCGACGACCGGTAGATGCTGGATCGAGGTCTCCAGCAGCGTCACCATGCTCTCGATGGAGAGAGCGGGTAGCTCGATCTCATCTTCTCCGCGCAACCGGAGCGCTTCTTCCACGAACTTCGCGTGCGGATGGGGAGACGTGCATTCCACGAGATCACGCGGTCTCAACACGCGCATCCCGTCCAAGTGGAAACCGGCATCGAGCGTGAGGAACAGGACCAGATCGCGCTCGACCTCGATGGGAAAACAGCTCTGGGGCTGATCGGAGTATCGCGTACGCACCTGGACGAGGGATGCCTCGTCCCGTGCCTCGGAGAGGATACTGGGGTCGATCACGGAGTCCCGACCGGCCCCTAACAGGCCGGAAACGCCGTCTGGGAACTGTAGATCCAGTCCTCGGCGATATCGAGATTCCTGAACACCTGGATGCCCCCGCGCCCCCTCGTCTCGGCGAGGTCCTGGAACATGCGCGCCATGCAGTAGGCAGCCTCATTCCCCACGACGATGGCCACATGCCTCTCATCGGGATCGGGCCGAAGCGTGGCCTCCGCACCCAGAAACTGTTCGCACTCCTCGTACGTACAGTAGATCTGCGAGCCTTCCCGGAAGTCCCATATCTCGTCGTACCGGCTCTCGTACTCCGGATCGGCCATGAGGGACTTGAGGCTATCGAGCCATTGACGGGGAGTCACACTCCCGGCGCTGATGCCGCGAACCAAACGGTTGTGAGGTTGGATCTGGGTCTTCAGGCTCATGCCTACCCCCCAGGGTATTAAGGATGTTTCAGGATCAAGCAATGGCTCCTAGTGAGGGTGATCGACCAAGGTTTCCCAACGATTCACAAGATTCTAGAAAAAACACCCGGAAGCCCGATCACACGGATGGATGCAAGGGTCGATTCTTTTCGAGCCTGGGCAGCCCTACCCAGTCACAGATCGGTGGTCCGACCCAAGATCGCAAGCAACTCCATCGCGCGTTGATCGATCCGCCCGCCCGGGTTGCTGAAACGGAGATCGCTGAGTTCCTTGAAGTGACGCGCCCGGCGCGTCAACAGCAGTCGCATCTCCTCCTGGATGCCTCTCCCCAACAACCGGGGGCGACTGCCCATGCCGCCGGACATTCGGACGCGTCGCTCCAGCTCACGGGGTTCGCATTCGATCCAGACACCCCGCCAGTGCTTCTCTTGCCTCAACATCTTGAGGGTCTGCCGGATCTCCGGGCTCTCGACACTCCCCCCGCCGAGGGAGAGGATCCGCTTCCCCTTCAGCAGGCCGCCGAGCTCGAACTTCAGCTGGCGAGCCTCGACCTTCCGGAACATCTCCTCACCAAAGTCCTCCAGGACCTCTCCGACAGGCCGGCCCTCACGCTTGGCGATGCTCGCATCGAGATCCACATGCTCGAAACCCAGTTGCTGCGCCAGCTCCTCACCCAAGCTGGTCTTGCCCGATCCTCTGAGGCCCAGCAGATACAGGCCGACCAGGTCTCGGCCGATGCCAGCGATGCCACCGGCCGATCCTGGATCCGTATCGCCCGGGGCATCCAAGATCAGGTCTCCAACGAGCGCAGGTCTCGTCCTTCGGGCCCCAGAAGGAGTGCCAGACTTTGGAGTCCAGGGAGGCTCTGCTTGGATCCGAGGACATGGGCGATCTGGAACCAGGCCTGGTGGAGGAACATCCAGAGACCCGAGACCGGTCGCGCCCCCGCACGCTCGGCGCGCCTGAGGAGCTCGGTGTGGGCCGGTCGGTAGACCATGTCCAGGACCACGGCTCCCGCGGGGATGTCCTCGACCTCGAGTAGGCAGGCGGTACCACTGGACTCGTCTGAAAGGGAACCCACGGGCGTGGCATTCACGATGATCTGCGGCTCGAACTGCCGGATGGCCTTCGAGTCGATCGGGATCAGCGGGATCTCGTAGGGACGTGTGAAATCCTTGATGCGACCCTGCGTCCTGCAGGCCACATGCACCTCGCAACCATCCTTCATGAGAGCCAGGATGGCCGCACGTGCGCCCCCGCCCGACCCGATGACCAGGGCGCGACAGCCCTCGGGGATGCGCTGATTGGGCCAGGCACTCTTGAGCGCGCGTCGCACGCCCTCGACATCCGTATTCTGCCCGACCAGCATGCCATCCCGATGGATGATCGTATTGACGGCGCCACACTCCTTGGCTTCACGCCCGATGCCGTCCAGGAGCCCCAGGACCCGGCTCTTGTGGGGAGCCGTGACGGAGAGGCCCAGGAATCTCGGACCAAAGGTGCGCAGATGGGCCAGGAGCGTCTCGGGATGCTTGGTGTCGAAGGGGAGGTACACCGGCACCTCACGAAGCCAACGACCCAGCCCGTTGTGGAGGCGATAGCCCAGGCTGTTCTGAACAGGTGAACCCATGAGGCCCCAGAAACAGATGTCGGTCCCCAGGCTCTTGGCCCGGAAAACCTCCAGCGCATCGAACAGCTCCGGCTGCCCCGGCGCAGCCTCCTGTCCTGGTCCGAGAGCGGTATAGAGGAAGGGCGCTCCCTGCATCAGGGCCAGATAGCGCGAGGCGACGCCTGCCTCTCCGGCCAGGAAGGCCACCAAGGGCACGGGGTAGTGCCTGCGATAGAGTTCGCCCACCACGCGGAGGTCTGCCGCGTCGTATCCCATGAGCGTGACCTTGACCGCATCGGCACCCGAGTAGGCCATCCGGTCCACGATGTTGAGAAGGTCCCGGGGAGCTCCATCGAGCTTGTGGTAGGAGCGCAGGAGGCGCGTCCGCAGACCACCCGGCAGGCTCAGGCCTTCCCAGTGCTCCACATCGATCCACTCGGCTCCGCCCTCGGCGGCCGCCACCAACAACTCGCGACGCAGGTCGGGATCCCCGGTGAAGCTACCGCCATCCTCCTTGACCCTGCAGGAGGCCAACACCGGGGCCGGGCTGTTGCGGACCAGCTCCAGGACAGCAGTCGGAGAGGAGAACAGATCCAGGCGATACTCCACCATGTCCGCACCGCACATCTGGGCACGACGACAGGCATCCAGCCCCAACTCCACCGACTCGGGGATCAGCGTGGTGACGATTCGACTCATGTCCCTTCAATCTAACCGGAATCAGGCCCGATCTCGATACGTCGTATGGGCAGATCCCCGGGAGTTCCGGCCGGACTTGGGCACCGACTTGGGTGCTCGACTTCAAGGCGACTGGAGGAGTGCCTCGAGCGCATGGCACTTCTCGGGATCCAGTCCACCGCGGCCAGCGATCACCAGGGCTTCGCGCATGAGTGCACGATAGAGCGGTAGCAGTTCGGGAGCCCCCTCGCCCAGCGCTTGCAGGTGCAGTGACACGAGCCTGGCATCGCCACGATGTACCGGACCGGTGAGAGCGGCTTCGGGCATCATGCTCTCGAGCGGATCCAGTGCGGAGACCACGAGGTCCAGAGCCTCGCGTTGCCCCAGGCTGTCACCACCGGCCTTGCGCAAGAGCTGGAGGCCCGCAGAGAAGAGCGCCGTGAAACCGTTGGCCAGCAGAGCCGCCGCCGCGTGATAGAGCGCCGGGTCCAGATCGGGACACCAGAGAGGGCGCGCCCCCATGCACTCGGCCAGGGCGCAGAGACTCTCGCGAGCCTCCTCGTCGCCTTGGATCACCAAGGGAGAAGCGTCCAGGCGCGAACCCTCGGGCAGGCTGCGCAGCGGGTGCATCATCGCCAACTCGAGCCCACGATCCTCGAAGGGAGCGAGACCGGCCTGTCCCTTGGAGCCCGAGGCATGGATCACGAATCGTGTCTTGCGCTGTTGCGGGCCGGGATCCTCGGCCAGGAGGGCCTGGACGAAAGCCTCGAAGGCATCGTCGGCCACAGCGATGAAGATGGCGTCCGCCTGGAAGAGCTCAGCCAGCTCGAGATTGCGGGCCGAATCCGGCAGGAGAGCCTGGGCCCGCAGGTCGGCCCAGCGTGCAGCACTGCGCACATGGACACCCAACACCGAAGGCTGACAGGGAGGCAGGGATCGCAGGATGGCGCTGGCCACGCGGCCGCCACCGGCGATGGCGATGGATTGGATCTGGGCAACCATGGGGAGACTCTATCGCGACAGGCGTCGTCAGCGGATCTAGTTTCCCGCTTCAACGGCACCATTGCCGTGGGCGACGCTCGGTACACCACGCGCAGACACGGCGGGCACCGGATCTTCGTAGTCCAGGTCATCGAAACGGGGCGCCACGTAGCCAGCCCTGCGCGACGCTTCGATCTCCAGCCGATAGCCGGCCAGGATCGCCGTCTGCACGCGACAGCGCGTCTCGGCATTGATCGGATGGGCGACATCCGCGTAGAGCTTGCGACTGTCCAGGTTGGATTCGCCCGTGCGCGCCCTCGTCGGCCGTCCACACTCGTTGCAGAACCTGGCCCGGAGCGAGTTCTTGCACCCACAGTGATGGCAACGTCCCATGAGCTTCCGGCTGGGCATCGCCACGAAGAGTCCCTTGCTCCCTTCGATGATCTTGAGATCGCGGATGACGATCTCGTCATCGAAGGTGATCGAGCAGAAAGCCTTGAGCTTGTCTCTGCGATCTTCCATGGGCGCCATGAGCTTGATGCGGATTTCGGTGACCTTCACGTTGCTGTCCTCTTCCGCGCCGCGAGTCCACTCTGGCCTGCACAGTCATTGCAGCGAACGGGTCCGTATCAAGCGGGATCCCTGAGTGATCCCGGCGAGCTTGGGGCTGGCCAGGAACTCTGCAAGCACCCCTTCGAGCCGCCGCACCCTGTCTTCGAAAAGAGAAGCAACGAAGAGCGTCGATCCACTCCCCGAGAGACAGAATCTCGGAAGACCCTCCTGATCCAGAAGTCCGCGCAGCGTTCTGAGCACAGGGCTGGCTTCGAATGCGGCTGGTTCGAGATCATTGAAGAAGCCGATCGTCCAATCTCCGACATCGCAGCCCTGGTCCAGATGCTCGAGGAAGGCCTCTGCAGCGAAGGCATCGAGGGAGTCATCGACTCGCCTCTTTCCTTCGATCGCCGCGATTTCGAAAGCCGAACGACCAGTTGCTGAGCTTAGGTCGCTTGTCACCGGCGTAAAGCCCCCCCGAGCTTCCGATGCAGCGACCGGGGACTCGCGGTCGGAGACATGTGCAAAGACCTCTCCGGTGGGACAGGGAAATCCAGGAAAGAGCAGCAGGTAGTGAAGGGGCGGTCCACCCTGGATGGGATGGATCTGATCCCCTCGACCCTCCGCCCAGGCGCGTCCCCCATGGAGGAAGAAGGGGACGTCTGCGCCGAGGGCTCCTGCGATGTCCAGGATGACGGGGGCTCTCGACGACAGGCCGTGATGCTCGCAGAGGAGACGCAGGGCGGCAGCCGCATCGCTGGAACCACCGCCGAGCCCGGCTCCGGAGGGGATGCGCTTGGAAAGCGCGAAGTGGCCAGACGCATCCAGGCCGGTGGCCGCAGAGAACGAACGCGCAGCCTTCAAGACCAGGTTGTCCTGTTCGGGCGGTAGAGGGAGTCCGGCCCCAGGCCCCGTCCCTGCCAAGCCTCCGCCCTCATCGTAATGACTCACCGTGAGCCGCGCGGGGCCGCCCTGTCCAGGCTCGTAGTCCAGATCATCGCCGAAGTGGAGAGCGTCGAAGATCGTCCACAGGCTGTGGTAGCCATCCTCTCGCAGCCCCAAGACCCGCAGGCAGAGATTGACCTTGGCCGGGGCCTTCATCGTGGGTTCAGGAGCAGGTTGTCGAGGAGACGGACCCCACCGATCTTTGCCACGAGCAACATGCGCGCGCGGCCTGGGTGCGAGTCCAAGGACTCGACCCGACCGAAGTCGAGTTCATCCCGAACCTCGACGTACTCCACCTCGAAGTCACCCGCCAGGCGCTCCTTCACGCTCGCGCAGAGCCGCGCCACATCGGCCTGACCGTGGCGCACACTCTTCCGGGCTTGTGACAAGGCCTCGTGGATCCGCGCCGCGAGGCCGCGATCCGCACCACTCAGGAAGCGGTTGCGCGAGGACATGGCCAGCCCATCGGCTTCGCGCTCGATCGGACAGGCATGAAGCTCGACCGGAAAGCCGAGGTCCTGGACCATCCGGCGCAGCACGCAGACCTGCTGGAAGTCCTTCCAACCGAAGTAGGCGCGATCCGGTTGGAAGAGGTGGAAGAGCTTGGCCACGACCGTGCAGACACCATCGAAATGACCGGGGCGACGCTCACCCTCGAGCACCTGCGTCACCTCTCCTTGGATCACGACCGCCGTGCAGAAGCCCTCGGGATACAGGTCCCCGACCTCGCCCACGAAGACATGATCCACAGAGAGGCCCTCGAGCTTCTCCAGATCCGCTTCTTCGGTCCGAGGGTACTTCGAGAGATCTTCGCGGGCACCGAACTGAAGCGGGTTGACGAAGATGCTCACGGCAACGGCGTCGTTCTCCTCCTGAGCGCGACGAACCAGGCTCAGATGGCCGTCGTGCAGCGCGCCCATCGTCGGCACGAAGCCGAGGCTGCCGCGACTCTCCGCGAGCCCTTGCGCGAGCGCGGCCTGCGTGCGGTAGATCTTCACGATTCCCCTCTTGGCCGATCGACGATCCGACCCTGCGGACTTCGCGCCGACATCTCTTGTTGATTGTGCATCTGGATCCCCTCCGGTCCCGCCACTCTCTCGAGTGCCCCACGTCCTTCTTCGAGGTGGCCGTCGGGAAAGAAGCGGTGCAAGCCCTCGAGCTCTGCGAGAGGCCTCCACACGAAGGCCCTTCCCTGCATGCGCGGATGCGGTAGCGAGAGCGCTGGCGAGCGTAGCAGGATTCCCTCCACAGCCAAGAGATCCAGATCCAGGCATCGCGGGGCGTTGCGCGGCGCATCCGCTGGGCGTCCGACATCGCGCTCGATGCGCTTGCAAAGGGCGAGGAGGTCCCAGGGGTCCCGGGCTCCGCGGCATTCGATCACCGCGTTCAGGTAGGGCAGGTCCTGGCACCCACCCAAGGGCTCGCTCTCCCAGAGCCCACTGGCAGCGCACCACTCGATCCTGCCCTGCCCCAGGCCTTCGATCCCCAACTGCAGCGAGGCCAGCCGGTCTCCGAGATTGGATCCCAGGGCAATCATACAGGCACGCGCCATGGATCAAGGTCTCCGCGATCAGTTGCCGGTACGCGAACCCGGCCCATGGACGATCCCCGGATCCTCGGGGGCAGCACCCGTGCCACCTCCCTCCAGATCCTCCCCATCCAGTGGATCCTCGCCGAGATCCAGATCCGCGCACGGCGTCTTGGGCTTGCCAAAGACGCTCTGCCAGATCGCAAGGACAGGTCCCGAGAGCAGGTAGAGGCTGCACAGCACGATGAGGGTCTCATGCCAGGCAAAGGGAACCATGAGAAGAAGGAAGATGGCTCCGGCCAGGGCCGGGAAAGACTTCTTGCCCTTGAGCAGGCTGTTGAGCAGGTGCGGATAGGGCAGGTTGCTGACCATCAAGAGCCCACACCCGATCATCGCGATGGGGATGGAGATGTTCACCCAGTTGTAGATCCCTGGGAACAACTGGGCCACGAGAGGCGAGCTCTCGGGATCCAATCCGGTCGAGGAGAAGAGGATCAAGGACGCGATCACCGCAGCGGCGGCTGGTGAGGGCAGGCCCTTGAAACCCAGGTGGCTCTCTTCTTCGAGGCCTTCGGTTTCGACGTTGAAGCGGGCCAGACGCAGGATGGCACAGAGGGCGTAGAGCGCAGCGCAGAGGTAGGAGAACTTGGGCGGAAGGTCGGGGAAGAAGATGTCGAACGCGAACTTGCCGAGCAGCGCTGGCGTGGCGCCGAAGGTGATGGCATCGGCCAGGCTGTCGAGCTGGGCACCGAAGTCCGTGGCCTGATCCGTCAGGCGGGCGACCTTGCCATCCAAGGCGTCGAAGAACATGGCCAGGAAGATGAGCATGCAGGCGCCCATGACCATGTGCAGGATCTCGGGAGTCACCGGAACCTCACCCGGTTCCACCGTGGCCAGAGACCTGCCGAAGAGCTCGCTCGCATCCACGATCCAGGCGATGGCCAGGAAACCGCAGAAGGCATTGCCCAGCGTCAGCAGACTCGGCAGGAAGGGGACTCCCTTCAGGCGACGGAAGGGCCTGCGACGTTTTCTCTGTGAAGTTTTCATGCGCCCCTGATTCTATGCCCGTTCCGCCCAAATGGGGCTTCCAAAAGAGGCTCTTGAAGGCCCGGCACTGGAACCGCCAGCGTCGGGACCTAGGATCCTTCCCCCATGAGCACCTCGAGTCCCCACGGTCCCGGAAGCCCCCTCTCGGTCCCCCTCACGGAGATCCAGAGCCTCCACGTCGATGAGGTCGGTCTCCTGGAGCGTGCCGCTGACCTGGGCCGTCGGTCCCTCAAGCGCGAAACCAAGCGGGAAGCGATCCAACGCGCCGTCTCGATGATCGACCTCACGACCCTGGAGGGCTCCGACTCGGTCGGGCGCGTGCGCAGCCTGTGCCGCAAGGCCCTCGACCCGGCACCCGGCATGGACCTGCCGCCCGCCGCGGCCGTCTGCGTCTATCCGAGATTGGTCGCCACTGCCGTGGCGGAGCTTGAGGGAACGCCGGTGGCGGTCGCATCGGTCAGCTCGGGCTTTCCCGCGGGCCAGGTGCCGCTGGACGTCAAGCTGGCCGACACGCGCTTCGCGGTGGAGTCCGGCGCCGACGAGATCGACATCGTCATCCCCCGCGGCGCCTTCCTGGGCGGCGAGTACCAACTCGTGCACGACGAAGTCGCGGCCCTCAAGGAGGCGGCCGGACCTGCGCACCTCAAGGTGATCCTCGAGACCGGGGAGCTCGGGAGTTTCGAGAACATTGCCCGGGCCGCATGGATCGCCTGCGAGGCCGGTGCGGATTTCATCAAGACCAGCACAGGCAAGGTCTCCCTCAACTCGACGCCTGCGACCTGCCTCTGCATGCTGCGCATCGTCGGCGAGTTCGAGCGCAGGACCGGCAAGCGGATCGGCGTCAAGGTCGCCGGAGGGATCCGCAATGCGAAACAAGCTTTGCACTACCTCGTCCTCGTGCATGAGACGCTGGGCGCCGACTGGCTGTCCAACCGTTGGTTCCGCATCGGCGCCAGCTCGCTCATGAACGACTTGATCCGTCAGTGGATCAAGCAAACCAGGGGCTCCTATGTAGGACGCAATGATTTCAGCAAGGACTAGGGACGGGAGAGAGAGATGGACAGCACGGGCCTGAGGCCGCCACATCCGATGGCAGAAACTCCGCCGAGCTTCGAATACGCTACCGCGCTCGAAGATGCCTCCTTGGCAAAGATCGCACCCCGCCAACTGCTCTACATCGATGGCAAGTGGATCCGACCGGGCGGCAACCGCTACTTCCTGGCCATCAACCCGGCCGACGAGAGCCAGCTCTGCGAGATCGCCGATGCCAGCTCCAAGGATGTCGACAAGGCCGTCGCTGCGGCGCGGCGCGCGCTCCCCGCATGGGCCGCGCTGCCGGCCGCCGAGCGGGCGCGCCTGCTCTACGCCGTCTCCCGCATCCTGCAGGAGCGCAGCCGCGAGTTCGCCGTGCTGGAGACCCTCGACAACGGCAAGCCGATCCGCGAGTCGCGGGACGTCGACGTCCCGCTGGCCGCGCAGCATTTCTTCTACTATGCGGGTTGGGCCGACAAGCTCGAGTATGCGCGACCGGGGCATCGTGCCCCCAAGCCGGTCGGCGTCTGCGGCCAGATCATCCCCTGGAACTTCCCGCTCATGATGTCCGCATGGAAGCTGGCCCCAGCGCTGGCCTGCGGCAATACAGTCATCCTGAAGCCCGCCGAGACCTCTTCTCTGACCCCCATCAGACTCATGGAGATCTTCGACGATGCGGGCTTCCCTCCGGGCGTGGTCAACCTCGTCACCGGCGGCCCCAAGACCGGAGCGGCCCTGGCCTCGCATCCGGACCTGGACAAGATCGCCTTCACCGGCAGCACGGGAGTCGGCAAACAGATCCAGGCACACGCGGCCCGGACCGGCGCGCGCACGACGCTCGAGCTCGGCGGCAAGGCAGCGCACATCATCATGGATGACGCTCCGCTGCACGAAGCGGTCGAGGGCATCGTCAAGGGCATCTGGTTCAATCAGGGCCAGGTCTGCTGCGCGGGTTCACGGCTGCTGGTCCAGGAAGGCATCGAGGGTGAGCTGGTGCGCCTCCTGGAGGAACGACTCGCCCAGGTCCGCGTCGGCGATCCACTGGACAAGAACACCGACCTCGGCGCGATCAACTCGAGAGCGCAGCTCGAGAAGATCCAGAGCTACCTGGAGATCGGCAAGAGCGAGGGAGCGCGTCGCCATGGCTCGGACGCCAGGCTACCGGACAAGGGATTCTGGTGCTCGCCCTGCTTCTTCACGCAGGTCACCAACAACATGCGGATCGCGCGCGAGGAGATCTTTGGTCCCGTGCTCAGTGTTCTGACATTCCGAACACCCGAAGAAGCCATCAGCAAGGCCAACGACACGCTCTATGGTCTCTCGGCCGGTGTGTGGACCGACAAGGGCAGTCGCATCTTCAAGATGATCGACCAGCTCCAGGCCGGCGTCGTCTGGGCCAACACCTTCAATCGCTTCGATCCAGCGAGTCCCTTTGGGGGTTACAAAGAGAGCGGCTATGGGCGGGAAGGTGGTCGCCAGGGCCTCTTCCCCTACCTGGCTTGAGCAAGAGGAACAGCACCATGGCCAAGGAAACTCCAGACGCTCCGATCCACAAGACCTACAAGCTCTTCATCGGCGGGGCCTTCCCCCGCAGTGAGTCGGGCCGGACACTGCCGATCGAAGGGCGCGCGGCCAAGGGCAGGAAGGGCTGCGTCGCCCAGATCTGTCGTGGCTCGCGCAAGGATCTGCGCAACGCGGTCGACATCGCTCGCGGAGCGCAGCCGGGCTGGCATAAGGCCACAGGTCTCCTGCGGGGACAGATCCTCTATCGCATCGCCGAGATGCTAGCCGCCCGCAGCGGCGAGTTCGAGGACCTGCTCTGCGACTACCGCCTGGCGACCCCCGCGCAGGCCAAACAAGAGGTCAGCCTCTCGGCCCAGCGTCTCCTCTGGTATGCGGGTTGGTGCGACAAGCTGAGTCAGGTGAGTGGCTCGGTCAACACGGTCAATGGACCCTACTTCGACTTCTCCTTTCCCGAAGCCCAGGGCGTCGTCGCCATCCTGCCACCCGAGAAGCCCTGCCTGCTGGGCCTGGTCTCCACGCTGGCACCCGTCCTCGTACCTGGCAACAGCGCCGTCGTCGTCTCGAGCATCGAGACCGGCCCCCTGGTGCTGACCTTCGCCGAGGTCCTGGCCACCAGCGACGTCCCCGCAGGTGTCATCAACCTCATCACCGCGGATCGCGAAGAGGTCATCCCCACGCTCGCCTCCCACCGCGAGATCAACGCCAACTTCCTGGCCTGTGCCGGCGAAGTCGATCTCACAGAGATGCGCACCCAGGCCGCCGACCACGTCAAGCGAAGCCTCGACCTCCCCTCCCACGGCCAGGCCTGGTGGAAGGGCCCCGAAGCCCAGGACCTCACCTGGATCGAAACCTTCTGCGAACTCAAGACCGCCTGGCACCCCATGGGCTATTGAACCGCCTGAAGAAAAGGGACGGGTCCTTTTGCGCACATCAGCACGAGCACGCAAGTCCTTCAGGCCTCCAACTCTCCCCACCCGAAGTGGATCGGCACCTCGATGTCGGGGTGCAGGCTCTGTTGCACGGGACAAGTCCTGGCGGCCGATTCGAGCCGCTGCTGGTCCTTGGCATCCCATCCTGCGGGCAGGCTGAAATCGACCTCGATCTTGCCGATGCGCCGCAGGGGATCCGCCACCATGTGCTTGGTGATGCGAACGCGCGAGCCCTCGAGAGGTAGACCGTCTCTTTGCGCGACGATCCCCATGATCGTGATCATGCAGGCGCCCAAGGCCGTGGCCGCGAGATCCGTAGGTGAGAAGCTCTCCCCCTTCCCCTGGTTGTCGACAGGGGCATCGGTCTGCAGCTGCGTGAGCGAAGGACCATGCTCGGCCTTCGTGCGCAGCGAGCCTTCGTAGACGATCTTGATCTCGACCATTTCACTTCACCTCGTTCGTAAGCGAGACTCGGTCCCTGACCTCCCACGCGCACGCAGGTCTCAGGACTTCTTGCCCGGCTTGCGCCGCCCGAGCTTCAGGATGTGCTTCCACTCGGCAGCACTGACCGGCTGGATCGAGAGACGTGAACCCTTGCGCACCAGCATCATATCCTGGAGAGCAGGGTCTTCCTTGACCTCTTTCAGCGTCACGGGCCTTGGCAGTCTCTCCTGGAAGCGGATATGCACCCAGAACCAGCGTGGGTTCTCGGGATCACTCTTGGGATCGAAGTACTTGGCCTCGGGATCGAACTGCGTCTCGTCCGGAGCTCCTTCGCCCACGACTTCGCAGACGCCGACCACGGCCATGGGTGCAACACGCGAGTGATAGAAGAGGACTCCGTCGCCCTTCTTGATCTCATCGCGCAGGAGATTGCGCGCCTGGTAGTTGCGGATCCCATCCCAGGGCTCCACTCCATCCCGCTCCATGTCATCGATGCTGTAGGCGTCCGGCTCGGACTTGAAGAGCCAGTATTGCTTTTTCCTTGCTGCCATCTTGGTGTTTGCGTGGGTTAGCGGAGGATGATCGAGTGTTCGCCCTTGGGCTTGAATCGACCGATGACGGCCGCGGCAGGCGTCTTGCGCACTTCCAGCTCGCTCAGCAACTGGTCGACCTTGTCCTCGGCGACGCCAATCAGGAGGCCGCCCGAGGTCTCTGCATCCAGGGAGAGATCCACGAGGTGGACGTCGAGTCCACTTCCGATCAGGAGGTCATCCCCGAGATAGCTCCGGGTGCGCTTGGCCCCGCCCGAGATCATGCCGCCCGCGACCAACTCGTAGGCCGACTCGAAGACCGGTACCTTGTCCAGGTCGATCTCGACCGTGAGTCCCGAACCGTGCGCCATCTCGACGGCATGACCACTGAGGCCGAAACCCGTCACATCGGTCATGGTGTCGGCCTGCACCGCTTCTGCGGCCTCGGCTCCGCCTTTGTTCAGCGTCGCCATGCAGTCCATGGCCCTTCGGGCGATCTCCTCGGAGATCTTCTCGCTCTTGATGCCGGTGGCGATGGCTCCCATGCCGATCGGCTTGGTCAGCACAAGGACATCCCCTGCCCGGGCCCCCGCGTTGGTCAGGATGCGATCGGGATGGATACGACCGGTCACCGAGAGTCCATACTTGATCTCGGCATCCCGCACGGAATGGCCACCGATGAGCATGGCCCCGGCCTCGTCGATCTTTTCCTGACCTCCCAGGAAGATCTGTCCGAGGAGATCCAGGGACAGTCCACTCGGCCAACCCACGATCCCCATGGCCGTGAAGGGTGTCCCCCCCATGGAGTAGACATCGCTGAGTGCATTGGCAGCAGCAATGCGCCCGAAGTAGATCGGGTCGTCCACGATGGGTGGGAAGAAGTCGAGTGTCTGTACGAGGGCCAAATCCTCGGAGATGCGGACGACGCCGGCATCATCGAGGGTAGAGGTCCCGACCAGGAGCTCGGGATAGTCCCGCTTGGGCAAAACGCTGAGGGCCTTCACGAGGTCCTCGGGGGAGAGCTTCGCAGCTCAACCAGCGCAGGAAGCGTAGTTGGTGAGTCTTTCGTCCATCGTTCTTTTTGGCGATCAGGCGCAGTCCACAGTCACCGTTCCAGTCCGGAAGGCGGTGGCTCGCGAACGGCTGGGCTGGAATGCAGATGCTATACGATCCGGGTCCTCGCGCGTCTCAGCTTTCTGGCAGGTCCGGGGAGGAGCCTCGGAGCGACTCGAAGAGCAGCGGCAGCTCCGCGTCTTCTTCGGGCTGGAGGGAGCGCAGATCCATGAGGAACTCGTCGTTCTCGATGCGACCCCATAACGAAGGCCGAGCCGCCCGCAGGCCTGCCGCCAGGTCCTCGACCTTGCCATCTCCATCGGCCCATCGGATGCCAAGGGCGCGACTGCTGAGCGCGCGTGCCGGCGTGGCGCCCGAGCCGACGAAGGCCAGCCCGGATCGCAAGTGGACCTCAAGGCCCAGCCGGGTGCAGACCGGCTTCATGGCGGTGCGCAGTGCCTCACCGCGTCGCTCCAGCTCCTCCACCGACATGAAGATGGACCGCAGCACCGGGATCTCCTGCTTGGGCTCTCCGAACCGGTAGACGGCCAAGGTCGCTTCGAGCACGGCCAGGGAGAGCTTGTCCAGACGCAGGGCGCGGTAGAGCGGGTGGCTCGCACAGCGATCCACGAAGGCCTTCTTGCCGATCAGAATCCCTGCCTGGCAGGAGCCGAGCAGCTTGTCCCCGGAGATGGAGATCAAGTCCACGTCTTTGTTCAGTGTCTCGATCACCGAGCGCTCGCGCGCGTCATGGGGCAAAGGCTCCTCGAGGAGGTAGCCCGAACCCAGATCCTCGTAGACGGGCAGACCGTGCTCGCGCCCCAGCGTGACCAGGTCCTCCAGAGGCACCTCCGCCGTGAACCCCTCGATGCGATAGTTGCTTGGGTGCACCTTGAGCAGACAGCCGGTATCCGCGTCGATGACGTGCTCGAAGTCGGCCAGGCGCGTCTTGTTGGTGGCCCCCACCTCGACGAGGATGCAGCCGGCCCTCTCCATGACGTCGGGCATCCGGAAGCCACCGCCGATCTCCACGAGTTCGCCCCGCGACACCGGTACCTTCTTGCCGCGCGCCAGGGCGTCCAGCGCCAGGAGTGTGGCTGCCGCGTTGTTGTTGACGACCAGGGCCGCCTCGGCACCGGTCAAAGCCATGAGATGCGCGGCCACGGCATGCTCGCGGCGGTTGCGCTTGCCGGTGTCGGGATCCACCTCCACGGTGGCGGCACCACAGACCTCGGCCAATGCCGCCCGCGCCTTCGCCGCCAAGGGAGCGCGCCCCAGGCCCGTGTGCAGGAGAATGCCGGTCGCATTCAGGACACGTCTGTGCCAGGGGCGCTCGAGCTCATCGCGAAGCCCAAGCAGCCTCGCCGACAGGGCCTCCTCACAGAGCAGGGTCTCTTCGCCGCCGGCAGGAGGCCAGTCCCTCTGCATGCGTTGCCTGAGCTCATCGACGAGCCGCCGGGCGGCCTCGCGGCTCAAGGCCTGGGGAAGACCCTCCTGCAACCTCAAGAGCCGATCGATGGACGGGAGTTTGCGGAAGGCGTTCGTTGGCGTTTTGTCGGTGGAAGTCATGCGTTCGGGACCGGGACCTGCGCGAGCGAGCTCCCCCTACTCTACCCGATGCCCCAGGTCCCCTCCCCCCAAGGCCTCAGCAAAAAGTCCCACGCGAGGCAAGCCAAGGGGGCTAGACTCCCGTCACAGCGTTGCCCGATCACGCTTTGTCCGATCACGTCTTGTCCGATCAGCGGGGGAGAAGAGAGCTTGCACAGATACCAGGGGATCCAACTGGCGGAGCCGGGCCCGGCGGAAGAACTGCGCATTCTCGGCCGGGACCTGGGTTGCTCCGAGCCGCTGGCCCAGGTGCTCTGGCAGCGCGGCCACAGGGATCGCGTCGCCGCGCGGGCCTATCTACGCCCAAGCACGGACTCGCTGCACGACCCCTTCCTCTTTGGCGACATGGAGAAGGCCGTCGAGCGGATCGAGCAGGCCCTGGCCGAGGACGAACTCATCCTCATCCATGGCGACTACGATGCCGATGGCCTCACGGGCACGGTCCTCCTGCTGCGGCTGCTGAAGCTCCTGGGAGGCCGGGCACAGGCGCACATCCCCGCGCGCAGCGAGGGTTACTCCTTCGGCAAGGAGTCCATCACCCGCATCCTCAAAGGAGGCTTCGGGCTCTGCATCTCGGTCGACAACGGGACGGCTGCGCGCGAGGAGATCGCGACGATACAGGCCGGGGGCTGTGACGTCATCGTCACCGACCACCACAGCAGTGGGCCCGATCCCGCCAAGGCCTTCGCGCTGCTCAACCCCCGCCAGGCCGATTCGGGCTATCCCTTTGCGGACCTGGCAGGCGTTGGCGTGGCCTTCAAGCTCGCCTGGGCACTCGCCTCGCGGCAGCGCCGCCGTCGCTCGGTCGAGACGCGCCTCGGTGACTTCCTCCACGAAGCCGCCGCCTACGTGGCACTGGGCAGCGTGGCCGATGTCGTTCCGCTCGTAGGCGAGAATCGCTATCTCGTCCGACAGGGCCTCGACGCCTTGGTGCACGCCAGCACGCCGGGCCTGCGTGGCCTCATGCATCTCCTGGGCACATCCCCCACGCGACTCACGGCGCGTGACATCGCCTTCCGCCTGGCTCCCCGGCTCAATGCCGCGGGTCGCATGGCCCACGCCTCGCTCGCGCTCGACCTCCTGCTGGCCGAGACGACCGGTGAGGCCGAAGCCTGCGCACGCAAGCTCGACCAGCTCAACCGCCGTCGCCAGAAGACCGAGGCCATCGTCTGCGCCCAGGCCGAGAGCCGTCTGGAGCGCGACCCCACCCTGGCCGACAAGCGCGTGCTCTGCACCTGGGACCAGGACTGGCACCTCGGGGTTCTGGGCATCGTTGCCGCGCGGCTTGCGGGCTACTTCGAGAAGCCCTCCCTGGTGCTCGCCATCCACGGAG
The DNA here is from genome assembly GCA_024278315.1 of Planctomycetota bacterium. Taxonomy (GTDB): domain Bacteria; phylum Planctomycetota; class UBA1135; order UBA1135; genus JAJRTL01. Next base: position 20,620 of record JAJRTL010000466.1, read on the forward strand.
ACGAAGCCCGGGGCTCGGGGCGGAGCTTCCAAGGCATCCATCTCAAGGATCTCCTGGACCGTGTGGAAGGAGTGGATATGCACTACGGAGGGCATGCGGCTGCCGTGGGCCTCCACCTCGCCGCCAAGGATCTGCCCGCCCTCGAAGCGGCTCTTCAGGTCGCCGCCGCCAAGGGCAGAGCCGCACCGAAGCCACAGCCCCTGCTCTGCGAGGCAGAGGCCAGTCTCGCCCACTGGTCCTCGAGCCAGCTCAAGCGCCTCTCAGAGTTCGGGCCTTTCGGACAAGGCAACGCCGCGCCGCGTTTCCTGGCGCAGCCCGTCCGCATCGGCGCGGGCCTGCACGCCCAAGGGCCGGACAACCGGGATCTGGCCTTCACGGCCATCCAGGACGGCTGCGCCCTCCCAGCCCAGGCCCGGGGTCTGGGCCGGCACATCGAGGAGCTCCGCGTGCGCGACAGACTCTGGCGGATGGCCTACAGCCCACGTTTCTCGGCACGTCCCGAACTGGGTGCCATCGAGATCGAGATCCACGACTTCGAACCCTGTCGGGACTGAGCCCTCAGGCCTGGCAGCCCAAAAGCGAAAAGAGCCCAGCATCCCACCGGAGAAGACCCTATTCTTCCCAGGATTCAACCTGATCGATTCCATCCAAAGGACCACTCAAGCGCATGACCAGCAAGTCAACAGGCGAAACCGCCCCGGATGCCACGACCGCAGCCGACGGACCGCCGGCCAAGAAGGGCCTTCACCGCCGTCTCTACGACTGGATGATCTCGTTCGCGGACACGCCCTACGCGATTCCGGCCCTCTTCCTCTTCGCCTTTGCCGAGTCGAGCTTCTTTCCCATCCCGCCGGATGTCCTGCTCATCATGATCGTGCTGGGCAGGCCCAAGAGCGCCAAGGCAGCCGCGATCGCCTGTTGCATCGGCTCGGTGATCGGTGGACTCGCGGGCTACGGCATCGGGCACTTCTTCTGGAGCATCCAGGGAGTACAGGATTTCTTCTTCACCTACGTGCCGGGGTTCACCCAGAGCAACTTCGGCAAGGTCCAGGGACTCTACGAAGAATGGAACTTCGCGATCGTCTTCGTCGCCGGTTTCACGCCGCTCCCCTACAAGGTGATCACGATCACCGCCGGCGTCGCAGGCATCAACCTACCCATCTTCATCCTGGCATCGACCGTATCGCGATCCGCGCGCTTCATTCTCGTGACCTGGCTCGTGCACAAGTTCGGCCCGCGCGCGAAGGACTTCATCGAACGCAGGTTCAACCTGCTGAGCATCGCCTTCGTCGTCCTGCTGCTGGGAGGCTTCTTCGCTCTCAAGTATGTCCTGCCCCATGACAAGCCAGCCGCAGGACAGGAGGACCAGAAACAGACCCAGCCCAAAGAATCCGGAAAGAAGGGCTGACCTGAGCATCGGGCCAGGAAGGCGCCCTCACTCGGGGGCGCTCAGTTCTTCTTGGGGTCAGCCTTCTTGGGGTCGGCCTTCTTCGGGTCGGCATTCTTCGGGTCGGCCTTCTTGGAGCCGGCCTTCTTGGGGTCCTCGTCCTTGCGATCTGACGAGGTTCCGACCGCGCCGGTCTCGGTCGACTTGTACTTGAACCGGGCAATGACGGCCTCGGGGCTGTACGCGTTCTTCAGGATGGAGTCGAATCGTTCGGTGGAGAAGCGGATGCGGCGTTCTGCCATCGACCGGCGGGTCACGAGATCCATGCCGCCCTCTTTGCGCTCATCCAAGCGGACGACGTAGTAGGTCTGCTCCACGGCTTCCTCCATGACATCGGAGACCCAGCCCTCCTTGGCGGCCAAGAGAGTCGTATCGGCTTCCAGGAACTTCTCGGCACCATCCTCCAGCAGAGAGAATCGCGCAGTCTGGCTGGCGTCCTTCGTGAACGGGCCGAGCTGCTGAACCTCGATACCCTGTTCCTTGAGAGCCAGACCGAATGCCTCGGCCATCTTGGGCTTGAGCTTCTTCTTGAGCTCGATCTCCAGCAGGTCCTCTTCGGTCTTCTTGATCTCGGCCTTCTTGTCGTCGGCCTTGGACAGCTCATCGTTCCAGGCCTGGATGTTGGTCTTGCGACGAGCGATCGATCGTGCGGGCAAACCTCCCGCGGCGATTTCCTTCTCGGTATCCGCGATCATGCTCTCCAGTTTCTTTTTCCAGGCATCGAAATCCCCGTCGATCTTTTCCCTGCAGGCCTTGCGCATCTTGGCCACTTCTTCCGCCAGGAGCCCTTCGGCCTGGGTGCGGACGAGCTTGCGGAAGGCCTCGGCCTTCTCCTTCATCTCGTCGACGGCCTTCTGCTTGGCATGGATCTCCTGTGCCTCGGTGCGAATCTCCTCGATGGGTCTCACCACATCCTCGATCCGATCCGTGAGCTGGAAGAAGAAGGCCCCGTTCTGTGCCATCTGCACATCGGTTCCGAGCTCGCCCTTGCCGAAGACCTCGCGAAGCTTGTTGGTCGCTTCCCACACTCCGTAGGGTGAACCCTCACGGAAGGACTCGGGCCTTGCGGCCTTGGGGATACTGACGAAGAGAAGACCCTTGGGGAGCTTTCCAGCTTCGAACTGGTCGGCCAGCCAGGTCTTCAGAACGAACTCCTCGAACTTCTTTGCAGGCCCGACGGTCTCCTTCTTTCCGGCCTTCCCTTCCTTGCCCTCTTTTCCTTCCTTGGCGGCCTTCTCCTTGGCGGCCTTCTCCTCTTCCTTCTCCCTCTTGGCAGCAAGGGAAGCGGTGTAGGCGTCGAGGGCCTTGCGTCGGATGGCCTCGAGGAGTTGCTGCACTTCGAGGCGGCGGCGAATCTGATCCTTGACCTGCTCCAGGGGGATGTAGTCCGGTCCCTGTTGCGGCGGGATGGGCAGCCCCCCCGCCGAAGCATCCGGCGGAGTCACCCCATCCTGCAGCGTCGTTCCCTCCGCTTCGCCTGGCTTGTCAGCGGATGCAGCTGCCCCATCCTGAAGGAGCCCACCATGCTCGTCCTGCTTCTTGCCCTCAGGGGTCTTCGTGCCTTCCGTGTCCGAGCCCTTCTTGTTGGCGTCCGGATCTCCAGGTTCCTTCTTGTTGGCGCCTTCCTTTCCAGCCTCAGGCTTTCCAGCTTCCTTTTTTCCCGACTCATCAGGAGCTTTGACTTCCTTGATGTAGAGCTGGTCCTTGTTCTGATCGTAGTACTGCTCGACCTCGGCATCTCCGATGGGCGCCATGTCCTTGATCCATGCGCTCAGCGGCTTGGGATCCAGTTGCTTGTAGTCGGCATACACCAGGTTCCAGGCCACGTGCACGTCGTCTACGAGGGGCCGCTTGCGTTCTGCGTCCTCGAGGTTGGCCACCCACTCCAAGAGGTCCTTGTCGGACGGCGGCTTCTTCTTGTACTCCTCGATGAGGGGCTTCGTCGCCCAAGAGGCATAGCTCAGCAGCAGGGTCTCCCTATCCTTGCGAACGAACTCACTGAGGACGGCATCACCAGCCTCCATGCCACCCATGATCTCGAGATAGACGTAGTTGGAGATCCGGATCGCCTCGCGGACGAGCAACTCCAACTCGGCCACACTCGTAACGCGGGAGCGTGGCCCGAGGTAGTGGAGGGGGTTGAAATCCTCGGCCTTGAGCTCAGGGTTGGCCTGGAGACGCAGCTTCTTGCCCACCTCGATGGCCTGGCTGACATCGTCATCGCTGACATCGATGCCCGCCGCAATGGCGGCCCGGCGCAGGATCATGACGGCCTTCACATGCTCGCCCTGACCAATGGCAGCCGAGTTCGAGAGCCAGGCAAAGGGAGCCAGCGCACTTCCCCCCTGCAACTGCAGGTTGGAAAGGCTCTGAGCCAGAGCGCTGTCCTCGATCTCGATGGCGATCTTTTCCCCGTTCGGCATCACGATCGACCCCAAGCGGTTGGAAATAAAGAGCTGCGTAAAGAAGCCCATGACCGGCGCTGAGATCGAGAAGACGAGGAGGCAGAAGATCGCAACCCCGATGATCAGGTATCGCTTGGTAGTCTCGTTCATGTCAGGGAATCAACTCGATGACGGACCCCGTCCCGGTGGGCCAGGCATGCTGCGAGGCTACGGGCCCTGGGGATGATGGATGTCGGGGTACAGAACCTGTGGGCGAACCCGGCCAGCCCCAGGCTCTCGTCAGCTGGCGGCGCAAGAAAAGGAAGCGCAATAGGATAGCGAGGCCCACGGGCAGGAGCAACGAGCAACGGAGGCCCTCCGCCAGTCCTTCCCAACCTGCTTCCCATCCTGGCCTCGGAGGCCTGCCAGCCCCAGGCTTCAGATCCGACCTTGCTTGAACTCCTTGAGGGAGGGTAGATCCGAAAGGGCCTTGAGGCCGAATCGATCCAGGAAGTTCTGGGTGGTCCCATACTGAAGGGGGGCTCCCGGCACTTCGGCCCGGCCCACGACCTTCACCAGCTTGCGATCCAGAAGGGCACGGAGCATCGGGCCGACCTTGACGCCCCGAATCGCCTCGACCTCCGAGCGGATCACGGGCTGGCGGTAGGCCACGATGGCGAGGGTCTCGAGAGCCGCAGGAGTGAGCTTCTCGACCTTCTTGAGGCTTCGCAGCCTTAGCAGGAAGGGATAGAACTCCTGCCGGGTATAGAGCCGGAATCCACCCCCGTGCTCTCGAATGAGGTAGGGGCGCTCCTCCCGATCCAGCTCCTCCTGCAGCTCCTCCAGGGACTCTCTCACGAGTGCCACCGAGACGCCGACCACTTCCGACAGCCTTGCCGGAGCCAAGGCCTCGGTCGAAGCGAAGAGCAGCGCCTCCAGAGTCCGACGCAACCGGACCTCATCCTCGACACCCAGCTCTTTGGGGAAGGTCGGCACCTCGACCGGTTCCTTGCCCGTGGGGAGAGCGCCCAGCTCGACTTCGCTGATCTCCTGGAAGGCGGCAGCCTGCAGTTCTTCTGGGGTTTCTTCGGGAGTCTCTGCCGCAACCTCGTCCGGAGTCTCGTCCGGAGTCTCTTCGCGCGTTTCTGCCGGTATCGCTTCGGGAGTCCCTTCTCGCGATTCCGCCGGAATCTCCGCGCGCAAGCCCGGCTCACGGGGGAGCAGCTCGGGCTCGTCCATATTGTCGCGACCTGGAATCCGGATCATCCTGCTCTCCTCCTGCCCTGCCTGTCCTACCCTGTCTGAGATGCCGCCCATTCTGCAATCAGTCCACGCCAGCGTGGAGCCGATTCTTCGGCAATCGGGAGAAAGGGCTCCAGCGGCAGACGGCGAACCCAAGCCTGTCGCCCCCACAAGCCCTGCCATCACCCAGCCCCTCCATACGGTCCCACACGCTATTCGGCCCTCTTGAAGAGATCCAGGAACCGGTCCTCATAGCGTTTGAAGACATCGTGACGATCCAGGAGGGCCTTCAACTCGAGTGCCACATTGCGGTTCTTGGCCGCTCGTCCGAAGAGCTCTTCGATGCGCGCCAGGATGCCAGCATCGAGCTTCTCCTCCTTGAAGAACGAGGAGTCGAGGGACCAGGTATCGTCCTGCTCTTCCTCCGCATCGGGGGCGGGCAGGGACTGCTGCAGGTGCTGCAGACGCTCCACCTGGGGAACCAGCTGGGCTTCGATCTCGGCTGCTTGCTGGTCGAGAGTGCCCAGATCGACATGGATGCCGGTCAGTTTCTCGAAGGCCCGGAGGATGGCGGCAGAAGCCTTGGGGTTGGGGATGGAGCTCGCATAGTAGGGGAACTCGCCCAGGAGGCAGGCTCCGGACAGTCCGCGCATGGCGGCTGCAGCCAGCAGGACTCCGTTGAGCCCCATGATCTGCCCCTCGCTCAGGATGGCCAATCCGGCCTCCTGGATCTCGGACAGGAACTCCTGCCCCGTAGCGGCTGCCAGGACATGCGAAGGCGCAGTCGGGAGGCTCTGCGTGGCCATCGCCGCGAAAGTGACGACGCGCACGACGCCCTGGTCCTGAGCCATCGTCAGGATGTCTTCACAGAAACCCAGACCACGTTGCGAGGGTTGTGTGTCTGCATCCAGGATCAGGAGATCGGGCCCATCCTCTGGATTGTGCCATGCGAGCAGACGACTGTGAGGAAGATCGGCGTCCTGGATCAGGCCAGATTGGATCTGGACGCCTTGCAGATCGAAGTACTCGTCGGGCGCGATCTCGGCCACGATCTCGGCCCCCAGTTGCTCTGCGAGGTAGCGTCCAGCGATCTTGGCGACCCCCCCCATGCCAGGCCAGGCAGCCAAGAGCCAAGGTTGATTCAACGAAAACTGCATGCCATCTCTCCATTCCAGGGTGCGAAGCTCGGAACACTCAATATAGGACGGCCGTTCTGCACTTTCACCTGCACGCGAATCAAGTCCTGCATGCAAGCTCCCCCCAGCCTGTCCGTGGATTCAGGATCACCGACCCGACAGGAGGATCTCGAGCTCCGCCCCCTCCACAGGATGACGATCCAGCTCGAGCGAGATCTCGCCGCGCTGCAGCGCAAAACTGCGCAGGTCCGGTGCCACGATGTCGAGAACCTGGATGAAGGCGTAGCTCTCGCGCCCACTCGCGCTTTCGATCTCCCGCACCGCAGACACCTCGCCTTGGGCTAGCCCGATCGCGAGATCCACAGCTGGATGTCCAAAATCGAGGGGAAGGCGCGGAAGCTCCCCTCCCTTGGCAGCGCTCTCTGCAGTGGATTCCTTGAGGGCCAGGACTCTCAGGTCCGCACCCTGAGCCACCTTTCCCCGCGCCTCGATGGCCTTGTCCTTGTCACCGGAGACATAGTACAGAAGCCGGACACTCCCGCGAACGCGCAGGAAATACCGCAGTGTGTAGGCACGCAAGAGACGCCTCCATGCCTGTCGCTCACTCCGCTTCTTGTACTGCGCAATGTTCAAGCCATGCCGGATCTCGAGCTGCTCCCCCAGACGGTTCTCGGGAACACCATCCCGCATGAGGATGCGTTTGGTCCGGGCCCAATCCCTCTTGGCTGCCAGACTCACCTCGGACGCAGGCACTTCGACCTGGTACTCGGCAGCCAACTGCGCGACACGCTCATCCAGAAGCAGGAGCTCGACAATGGCCTGTATCTGAGCCGGGTCCCGTTCCAGCAAGCGATCCACGATATGGTGGCTGCGCAGCGTGAGATCTCCCACCCTCGCGAGCACACGGTCCTCGGTCGACTCCCTGGGGTCCAACGGCGGGAGTTCATCCGAGACGAGATCCTCGATGTTCATGGACGGCCCGAGGTCGGCTTTGGTCATCCTGCCCATGGGGACGGGATCGGCCTCGAACCCGGACTCCACACGACTCCCCTGACAGGACAGGAGGAGAACCGCCAGGATCGAAACAGGGAGGGGGACGCGCCTCATCCTCTTGCTACCCGAAGACAGCCCAAGGAGGCTGTCAATGGTAGCGAAGGAAGCGCTTGAATCGTTCACCGTGGCATGTGGGGCAGCGATTGCGAACCACCTTTCCGCTGACTGAGTCCTGGACTTCGAGGAAGCCCCGTCCCGAACAAGTGAGGCAAGGATTCAGGCCCGCGAAGGTCACGGCCATGTCCCCCCCCTTGTCCGCATAGTAGGCCACGAGCCATTGTTTGCGAACAGCTCTTGAAGCCTTCTTCCACCACGCTGCCGGTGTTTCGAGGCCGGCCTTGCTGGACGTCTCGGGCCCCTTCGAACGTGTCTTGCGGAGGAACTCACGGAGTCTCTTCTCATACTCCTTGTTGCGCTTGTTCGCTGCGCCTGCCCCTTTCGGCTTCTTGGCTTCCTGCGCCGCCCCCTGCTTGGTGTCCTTCAAGATCGCCCGACTCCCCAGCAGCCAGCTCCCGTTTCCATACGTGACCTTTCGAGGTTTCCAGACCTTGCGCTCTTCGCGCTCTCTGAAGAACTCCTCCACTTCCTGGACCTCCAGCCCGCGCTTCTTGCCGATGCTCTCGCGCACGAGCTTGCCGAACTCGCCCTCGGCAAGGCTCTGCGCCTCGTCGAAGGAGATCTTCGTATCGCCGGCAATCTTGTCGGCGATCTTCCACATCTGGTCGTACCAGTCCAGGGTCACACGCTTGACGAAGTAGGTCTCACGCGCTTCCGCAACCTTCTGCTTGCGACTCTCGTATTCCTGGGCCAAGGGGCTGTTGGGGAACTCTTTCTCGAAACGCGCACAGAGTTCGTTGGCCTTGGCGAACTGGTTGCGGTTCTTGGCGATCGTGATCTCGGCCAGGAGATCGGCTTGTTCCTTGTTGGCGATCAGGTCATCGACCCGCTTCAGCATCCCTTCGACCATCTTGGGTTGCGCGCCGCCGCCCAGCTCCTGGGCCTTGGTCAGGTGCAGCTTGGCCTTCTCCAGGAGGTCGACGCGAATCAGGTGCGCAGCCAGAAGGACATGCTTCTCCGCATCCTCCTCGGGAGCCAACTCTTCGAGCTTGCGCTCATAGATCTCGTCCTTGCGCAGGATATCCGTGATGGGAACCTCGACCTCCTTGGGAGCACCCAGCAATCGAGATCGCTCGATCGTGATGCGATTGCCCTTCTTCTGAAGGACCAAGCGATCCTTGTTGCTCTCCACCATCTCCCCTTCCACCGTCTGCTTGGCGCCGGTCTTGTTGCGAAACTCGGCTCGCAACACACGGATCATCACCTCGCTCGCGTCCAGATCGGTCAGCAGGTTGCTCTGAGCCTTGATGCGCTCGGCATCGTCTACCATGAGATCGTCCCAACGCAGGGAGATCTCCCCTCCATTGTCGAGCCGCCGTACGCGTAGTCCCTCCTCGTCAGCCTCCAGAAGCTCCGCTACCAGGAACTTGCCACTCCTGAGCCGCAAGGTCACACCCTGGATCTCCTCACTCGCGATCTTCTTCTCCGTCGAAGTTCCGGCCTCCGCCGACGGATCCTGCGCCTGCAGCGGAGTAGAGAAGCAGAGGGCTCCAGACAGGAGACCGGCGAACACGACGATGATGGACTTGAATGACATGATCAGTACCTCGAGCAGCGACTCTTGGTCTGGCTCCCGATGGAGGCCAGGAGGACAGGGCTTCCCCCGTGACAATGGTAATGGTGACAGAGGCGGGGCCTGGGGGAAAGCCGCGGCAGGGATCGAACTCTGCAAGATTTGCGTCATGAGACCTGTGCCACGCTATTTCCCCTGATACTTCTTGGCTCCCTCGTCGATCGCCATCTGAATGCGACGGGACAAGGGATACTGGCGACTCATGAAGAACCGGTATTCGTCGGTCACTGCCTCCCCGCGCTCCATCCAACCGACGGTGATCGTGACCAGGACCTGCGGGCCTAGATCGGGATCTCCCTCGAAGGCGAGGGAGTAGGTCAGGAAGGGGTAGTCCGGATGGCTGGCCCCTTCCACCGCCTGCGGCAAGGGCTCATGCGCAGCACCCAAGCTGCCGTCATGCGCCAACTGGTCCCTCACGGCCAGAGCCAGGCGGGAAGCATCGCGGATCAGCTCCCCGGACTGCTCCGTGGCGATGCCGGAGGCCAGGACCCCCATCACACCGGTCACGCCGATCGACAAGAGCAGCAGGGCCGCGAGAATCTCGACGAGGGTGAACCCCCCACTGTGGCGAGGTCTACCCATTCCAGTACTCCCTGGCTACGCGCAGCGGCAAGGTCATCTTGACTTCCAGACCACCCAGCACACGGGAACCCACCCGATGCGCTCGCGCACGTGTATTCCTCACACCGCGGGTCACGCCGATGAGTTGCTGCCCCTGGATCCCCGAGAACCGGATCCACTCCTTGCCGATCTTCAGGTAGGGCTGCTCCTCAGGGTCCGGCAGGCGATCCATGAAGCTCAGACGGATGCGATTCGTTTCGCTGTCGATGTCGTCTTCGAGAAGCGCGTAGTTGGCGAGATCGGCCGCCTCCGAGACCACGGCCAGAATCCGCACGCCCAAGGGCATGACATCGTCCAAGGGATCGGACAGGCTGTCTTCGTCGAGATCCAAGGTGAAGCGAAGCACACTGTGATCGAGTGAAAAGAGTCCCCCGCGAGCACTATCCCAGCAGACCTCGGGTCCGGCTCCCTTTCGCTTCGAGGTGTAGGACTCCGTGAGCTGGGAACGATAGAGGAACTCGAAGTAGAGCAGGTTCTCGAGAACAGGGGCACCCAGTGATGGTGTCTCGCTCCCGTCGACCCAGCGGCCCTCGGCCGTCTCGTCGAGGAGCCTCCGGCTGCGATAGAGGGAGAGATAGGGGCTGTCTGCATCGGGATCCGGGACGACGCGGAGCTCCACCTCGCCGATGTCACTGGGGATCGCCACGGACAGGGCTTCCGCGACTTCCTTGGCCAGGACCTCGGGGAGCATCTGACCTTCTTCCTCGAGGATCTCCTCGCGCAACCCCTTCTCCAGGAGGGCTCGCCCCTCTGCAGGCGAGAAGCGGACAACCATGCGCACGCGCGGATACCAATCGTACTTTTGCGGCGCATTGTAGCTGTCGTCGGGATCTGCGACTCGGCCGCCTTGCCCATAGGGCAGGAGATCCGAGACCAATCGACCGGATAGCGGGGCCGTGGCCTGGCGCATGGCAATCTGTCGTCCCAAACCGTAACTCACGGTGCGCAGCCCCAGCAAGCGCCCGAAGTCCTCGCTGCCCAGCTCAAGAGCAGCGGACCCGCGAGCCTGGAGACTGGCGCGTTCTTCGCCCCAGTGCCAGATCTGGAGGCTCTGGGTCAGGATGCGAATGAGGAAGACCGAGAGCAGTGCCAGGATCCCCATGGCCACCATCAACTCGACCAAGGTGAAGCCCCGCTCCCTCTGTGACCGCCGATCCATCACTTGAGCGTCTCCTGTTCTTCGAGAATCCGTGTCCGGCTCTCGTAGCTGTAGCCAAAGTTCTTGACGCGGGCAGTCTCCTTCCAGGCTCCGGCACGGAAATCAACGGCATCGAAGGAGCCTGAGCCGTACCTTACCTGGAACCGGAAGTCCCAGCGCGAGGCCTGGTATCCGACCCAGCGCCCGCGGTGCCCTTGCCCATCACCAGGATCAGTGAACAACCAGAGTCCATTCTTGCCATCGGGCTCGGCAGAGAAGGGAACCCGCTCATCCGCACGCACGAGACAAACCACATCCAGCAGTGCATCCGGAATCTGTTCCTCCCAGATGAACTTCGTCACGAACAGATCCGGTGATTCGATCGATAACTGGAAGCGCCCCAGCTCGGGATCGTCACAGCGCTCCCGATACCGATCCATGTAACGCATCGGCCAGGCGATGATCATGGCGTCCGCAGAGTGTGCAGCAGGTGTAGTGCCAAAACGTCCACGGAAGATGCCCTGCCCTTGGACCACCGCATCAGGATCTTCGATCCTGGGCATCTGCAAGAGTTGGTTACCGCTCGTGTAGCTGTAGTGGATCATCTCCTGATCCACGAGAGCTGCCCCCCACGAGAGGGGGAGACGACGAGCATCCTGCACCATGAACAGGTCTCCATTGGCCGAGGTCTGACTCGTGAGATAGGTCGCCGGCATGGACTCCACGAAGACGCAACGCGCCCCAACGTCATGAGGTCTGGCCATGGTGCCCAGCATGCCGCGTCCGTTGGCTGCGAGCTCGACCCGACCACTCTGACGATCCACCGTCTTGAAACCCATGAGTTCGCCTTCGCACCAGAGCAAGCCCCCACCTCGCAGGTTCCGCTGGCCACCCACAGTGACACTGCGGCCCTTGGGGCCGATCTGGACCGTGATCTGCAGCTGGGAGCGACGTGCCACGTTCAGCTGGAGCGTCCGCTCGGTATCGCTCACGGGCACCACCAAGCGCCCCACGATGGCCTGATCACTCCCGTTGGAACTCTGGTTGCTTCGGAAACCGTAGTAGCCCTGGATGTCATCCACCATGCCCTGAAACTTGGCGGGTGTGCGGCTCTGCGCCTCCCCCACCTTCATCCTGTCGGCCAGGAACATCGGCATTTCCCCACTGGGGAACTTGACGAAGCGGTCGTAGGTCCGCGAATCGTTCCCGAGACGTTGCCCGACCATGGGCAGACTCGTGCCCTGACGGAGTCCCACCAAGGTGCCTTGTGGGCCTCTCAGGTCCTGCATCCCTTGCGTACCATCGTCGAAGTAGTTGGGCCTCCAGTTGGAGAGCAGGAGTCTCGTCCACTGCACGGTGTTCCATTCTCTGATACCGCCGCTGCCCGCTGCCCGGGGAATCAAGGCCACACGATCCAATCTACCCAAACGCCCCAGCGTGTAGTCCCGCTCGCGCAAGGCCAGCCGATGCACCGGCGTCACAACACTGCCACCCTGCTCATGCGTCGATGTCCCGGTCTCCGGGTCTCCCCGGAACCGGAAGGCCCGTCTTGCCACATAGGACGGGCCATCCTCGAGACTGTCGGGATAGCCAATGCCCTTGAGTCCACCCGTGGGTGGATTGCGGAAGGTCCGGGGACCATTGACCCTGAGTGTAAAGCCGCCACCACCGCTCTGTCGGACCTGCACGGTATTGGATCCCGTAAGTTCATTCAGCAGCCTACTCATGGCAGCCAGACGGACACGCAAGGCATGCCCACCGACAACATGGTCGTAACGCACCCACTCGGTGAAGTCGTCATTGCCCTTGGGGTAGATCTGCAACCACTCGCTGTATCCCCGATCGGCGGGATCGAAGAGCTTCAATCCGCTCACATGGATCGAGCAGGGCACGACCCAGAGGAACATCTGCGGGTAGGTGTTGGGATCATCCCCGTTGGCGAGGAGGCCCTTGCTCCACTCGGTCACGAACTTGCCGCCCCCGTTGGCAGCGGCATTGGAGCCATTGAACCAGGTCGTCTTGGCCATCCTGCCACGGTCCGGACCCAGCTCGAGGAAGCGCTGCGTGATCGTGATGCTAGAGCCATCGAAGTTGCTGTATTTGATCAACTCCACACCACCGGAGTACTGGTCCTGTGCCCGGTTGGTGTTCCCCCCCAGTGGGTTGAACCTCCACCGCACTGACTCCTGGATCAACAGGGCATATCCCTCGCCCTTCTCGAATCCCGGCAGGTCTTTTGCGCTGCCTCCCTTGCCACCCGCGATCGGAGCCGCCAGGTCCAGCCTGCCCAAGTACTTCTCATCGATGCCCTTGCCTAGAGGAATCGGTCCCACCTGGATGCTGTCCTTGGCCGTCGTTGCCCGGGCCACACCCCAGCGGGCGAGGCTTCCCGAGACGAGGCTGCCCTCACCTGGGGTCACGATGGCGTTCTCAGCCACCGGAGTCGAGTAGCCGTAGAGCTCTACGGCAGCTCCCGTCCGATGCTCCGGCAAGGTGTATTTGAATTGCGATCCAGGAGCGGCACCGCTGTCGCTCTGGACGAACTCCCTCCAGTAGTGACGTCCCATGCGCCCCCCACGGGAGTTGACCCAGGCCGTGTTGAAACTGTTCCCCGAGATACTCGTGTATTCGATCAGCTCATTGCCTACGCGCAAGACCCCCTGTGGAGGGAAGCCCTCTGTCGACTCGACCGTGAGTGTGGGATAACGCTGCTTCTCGACCGTGTCCGGATTCACCTGGGCGGTCAGATCCACCTCGGGAAGCGCAGCAGCCAACCAGGTCAAGCAATAGGGCTTGCCCCTGGGAATGTTGTCGATGGCCGTGAAGGCCATGCCCGGCCGATGCCCCTGATACTCGACCTTGGCGTGGAACCACTTGTCGGCTGCGATGTTGGTATCGGTCAGCAAGGTTTCCCACTTGATGCAGGTCTCGCGCGGCTGCGTCTCGTTGGGCGCAGGATCCTGCCCCGCCATGTCGTAGACCCGCAACACGATCCGGTCGGCTTCCAGGGACAGGAGCATGCGGTTGGAAAAATCGTCGCCCACGGTGTTGGGCAGTTCGAAGAGCGTGGAAGCCCCCAGGCTGCGTGGCTTGAACCAGGCTCCCACACCGAATCCGATCCCGAGGCCCGTGCCCGAATCGTTGGCCAACATCATCGGAATGCGGTTGAAACGCCCGCTCGTCGCACCATGCGTCGAGACTCCTCCGCCCCCGCTCGGCAATCCGACCTGGATCGTGGGCGCATCCTCCTTGGTCAGGTCCAATCCACCGGGATAGCGTGAGGCCTCGAAGTTGCGGACGAAGTTCTGGGGACCGTAGTTGTAGCTCGGGACGATGGAGGGCCGGAACCAGCCATCCCCCCGCTTCTTGCTCGGGAAACGAGCTTCCTGACCATGGAACCAAGGGAAGAGATGGGCCACGCTCTGGTCGGCGGGTTCGCCAGGAGCCACACCGGCGATCGTGGCGAAACGCATGTGGCTGTTCATGGGTCCGGTCATCCAATAGCTGCTCTGCCGGCCCAGGCGTGAGTACTCGTCCAGTACGCGCTGGCTCGCCGCGAATCGATCCACCTGCCGACCCGGTTGCGCATGCGCGATGCCGCGCTTCTCCGTCTCGGCCAGGGTCTTGCCGATGCCAGCCAGGACCTCGCCCGCCATTCGATACTTCACGAGTCCGGAACTCTCCAAACAGAAAGCCGGATGGGCTTGCAGGAAACCCGCCTGCGGGCCGTTCAGGAACATGCGGTAGACGCCCACGGCCTCGGGCTTGCTGAATGCCGAACCACCGCCCTGATCCTCGAAGAGACGCTTGAAAATATCCTCCATGCTCTCGAAGGGATGCTCCCACGCCTCATCCTCGGTCGGACCGCGCCGTGTCACGATATCCTCGGCAAGCTCTTCGGCGCGCGTCCTGCTCATGGCCGGATAGATGAGGTACTGGGTCTCGAAGGCACTGTCCGCGTTGGGCTGCCGGTGCGACCGCAGGCCTTCCATCGTGAGGGCCAGGGTCCCCTTGGAGACAGTGTTGATGTTGATCGGCACGGGTCGCAGCACACGAACCATGCCCTCGGCTTCGGCCGCGTCCAACCGGACTGGCCGATCCAGGATCAGGCGGGCCGCGTAGTCCAGACGGATGGATGTGCTCCGCCCCTGCCCTCGTGTGTGCCCCACGACGAGCGCATAGTCGATCTGATCACCGACCTCGACGCGCACAATGCTCCCTCCGGGCATGGCAGCACCATCCCGGACGACCAGCATCTGCGTCTCACCTGAGACGAGTGCGTTGAAGATGCGCTCCTTCTTGCCGAGACTCGTCCCCATGGGTCGTCCGGCATGGAAGCTCAGGTGCGGGCGCATGGCTTCGATGTCCGCCCGCTCCAACTCTCCGTAGCCCGCCTCCCCGACCCTGACGAGCTCCTCGACCGATGCCCAGGGACGGAAGCGGTTACGAGGGCCTTGCTGATGCTCCACACCCTGCTCGAACTGCCAGGTCACCAGGTTGCGCACCCGTGGATCCACGATGAGCTGATCGCGCCGGTGCTTGCCCGGCGGGCCGTAGGGGTCGGCCACCGTCTGGCCCTCGGAGGAGTTGACGCCTCGCGTCAGCTTCTCGAACGAGGAGGGTGACTTGCTCTCGTAGCGGATCAGCTCGGTGCCCACCCAGACATAGCCCTCATCCGGGAAGTCCGCGGTAGAGCTGACCTGGATCTCGTCCTCCTCCTCGGCTTCGAGATCTGCCGAGAGATAGCAGTAGAGTCCCGTGAGGTTGGCCCACATCTGCATGGGTGCCGTGGGTGCATGGATACGTCCCTGCAGATCTTCGACTTCGAGCGTGTAGACATGCCGACTGTCCACGAAGCCCGAGTCCTTCTCCCCGGGCCTCGCGAGCTTGCCGCTGAACTCGTCGAGACCATCGAAGTCCGGCGTAGGATCCATACTGCCCTGGGTCTCTCCCAGTTTAGTGAGAAAAGCATCCAGGCTCCCCGCGACCCCAAGGCTGCGATCGTTGCGGTTGCTCTCATCCAACGCAGACCGCTCCACGTCCCCCATGGACATCAGGAATGGGCCTACGATGGCGGTCAGCAGGAAGAGCAGGACCAAGACGGCAATGAGGGCAAAGCCTCTTCCCTCCCGGAGCTCTCCGCAGTCCCATGGTTGATTCTTCATGATCGCTGTCCCCCCTTCCTTGGAGTCACCATTCCTGCAGTCACCGTTACTCGAGTCACAGTCATGTAGCTCTCCTCCGGCCGGCATGGTGCATACACGCCTCACTTGACGAGGCCATTGTTCTGGAAGCCGACCATTTCCTCACCCTTCATGCCGATCAACAGGAAGTGAGGCAGCTCGGGGTGATAATAGGGATCCAGGCGCCCTTCCGAGGTGAAGTGGAGTTCTCTCGAGCTGGCTTGGATCTGCACCTCCGGCGGGAGGACTTCCTGCTTCAGGATCTCGAAACCGTAGAGCCGGATGGAATCGATGCGCCCCTGCACGGGAAGTCCACCATCCGAGATCTTCAGGAATCCTTGACGGTTCCAGAAGAGCCGGGCGGGGAGTTCGCCGGGCAGGCCCTTCTTCTGGAGATGATCCACTTCCACACCATCGACCAGCAGAACGAAGTCCCCTCGTTGGGCCCGGAGCTGGATGCGGTGCCATTCTCTCAGAGAGAGGGCCTGGTGAGCCTTCAATTTGATGCGTGAGCCCACCTGTGCGCCCGCACCTCCAGGGAGATCTGCGCCTCGACGAAACCACTCCCGTCCACACCGATTTCGACCATCCTCTCAGCTCGAGTACCTTGCAGTCGGAGAGTTCATCCAGGTAGAGGTCCAACTGGATCAGACAACCCTCACGAAAGTCGAAGGCACTCTCACTACCGAGCCGCACCTGCAAGGCGCTGGCGCCCCCCTCCGGGTCAGGGACCAG
>JAJRTL010000049.1 GCA_024278315.1 Planctomycetota bacterium
CGCATCGCCATCGAACTCCTCCCCACCCGCGACCGACAGATCGTCCTGGCCCACGACTGGGATGGCCTGGGATTCGCCCAGATCTCCCGCGAACAAGACCTGTCAGCCGACACCGTACGCATGCGCTATCAACGCGCCCTCCCCAAGCTCGCCGAACTCATCCGCCGCCTCGAGCGAGGCGAGATCTCCGAGATCCTCGAAGAGAGCGAGCCCCCCAAGGACCGCTGAGCCTCCTTGATCCCCCCACCCTCCACCCGTAGGATCCTCCGCCTCCCAAACGCTATGCGGGCGTAACTCAGTGGTAGAGTTCTTGCTTCCCAAGCAAGCTGTCGAGGGTTCGAGTCCCTTCGCCCGCTCCACAGGTAATCCGAGCCCGAAACGCGCAAGCGTGTCGGGCTCGATGCATGTGAGGCGGGATGGGGGCGGATCGCAGCAGGAAAGAAGACACACGATCCGGCTGCTGACGGGGACCAGGATGGGCGTAGCCGGGAATCATCGAAGGCCCATGCAGTGGCTGTGGCAGAGAGGGTCCAAATCACCGATACTCTCCCTTGCCCGATGGTGGACGTGACCACCAGGCGATTCCGCCAGATCCAGAGGAAAGGGGAAGCATGAAGATCCTGACGCTCTGCCACCCGACACAAGGCGGTAGCGGCGTCATTGCGTCCGAGCTGGCCATGGCCATGGCCCGGAAGGGGCATGAGGTGCATCTCCTGAGTCGGGAGCGACCCTTCCGTCTCATGGAGGACAGCTTCGTCCGCTTCCATGCGATTCCCGAGATCGACTATCCACTCTTCGAGCGCTCGCCCGAGGATCTCTGCCTCGCCAACAAGATCGCCGACCTCGTCGACGGGGAGGGGATCGAGATCATCCACGCCCACTATGCGATTCCTCACGCCATCGCTGCCATCCTGGCGCGGCAGATGCTGGACTCGCGCGACATCAAGGTGCTTACGACCTTGCACGGCACCGACATCATGCTCGTGGGCGTTCGCCCAGAGCTTCGCCGGATCTGTGCATGGGCCTTGGAAGAGAGTGACTCCACGACGGCGGTCAGCACCTGGCTCGCGGATCTCACCCAAGCCGACTTCCCGGATCTTCCTCGTCCTCGCGTCATCCACAATTTTGTCGATCCTGCGCGCTTCCATGCAGAGCAACGCGCCTCCCTCCCTGCCGATGGTCGCTTTCGCATCCTTCATGCGAGCAACTTCAGGACCATCAAACGTTGTGGAGACGTCATCCGCATCTTCGCAGGCATCCGGGCCCGCTACCCCGAGGCCATCCTGACCCTTCTGGGCGAGGGGCCCGATCTCGAGCACACCTTGGCGATCGCAGACGAACTGGGCGTGGCCCATGCCGTCGAGTGGAAAGGCACGATCCCGTCCATCTCCCGGCACTATCGTGAGAGCCATCTGTTCTTGCTACCTTCCGAGTATGAGTCCTGTTCTCTCGTGGCCATCGAGGCACTGGCCTGCGGTACTCCGGTCATCGCGAGTGCCGCGGGTGGAATCCCCGAGGTCGTCACCGAAGACGTCGGACACCTCGTGGAGGTCGGAGATGTCGACGGTATGATCGCCGCAGCCTTGGACCTGCTCGGAAACCCGCAAGCCTGGCAGGCGCGAAGCGATCTGGGAAAAGCCAGGATCAAGGGACACTTCTCGATGGAGCGCGCTCTCTCTCTCTATGAGGCCAACTACGAACGCCTGCTCTGCCCGGGGGCTCTACCACACACCGAACGCGAAGAAGCCTAGGAGCCAGCAGACTCCCTCATGAAGATCCCTCTCACCGGACTGGAAGTCCGCCCGATCGACCGCTTGCTCTCCCCCATCCAGGCCTTCCTCAAGGTCGAAGCTGCGGGTGGCATCCTCCTGCTCCTTGCCACGATCATGGCACTGGCCTGGGCCAATTCGCCCTGGGCCGCGAGCTACGAGCAGATCTGGCACGGCACCTACTTTGGCCTGAGCCTCTTCGAGAAGGCGGATGGCAGCATGCTCTTCGATCTGCGCATGAGCCTCAGCCACTGGGTCAACGACGGACTCATGGTGATCTTCTTCTTCGTCGTCGGCTTGGAGATCAAACGAGAGGTGCTCGTCGGCGGCTTGTCCTCCCCCAAGAAGGCTGCCGTCCCCATTGCTGCAGCGCTTGGCGGAGTCCTCTTCCCTGCTCTCATCTACGTGGTAGTCAATCTCGGTGCGGAGGGCCAGGCCCCCAAAGGCTGGGCCATTCCCACGGCCACGGACATCGCATTCGCGCTCGGGATCATGGCTCTCCTCGGCAAGCGCGTGCCGCTGTCCCTCAAAATCTTCCTGACCGCTCTCGCCATCGTCGATGACATCGGCGCAGTCTTGATCATCGCCTTCTTCTACACGGAGAGCATCGACACGGGTGCCCTCCTCTCCGGTGGTCTGGTGCTCGCCCTGCTCGTGCTCGGTAACTTCCTGCAGGTGCGGCGGCTGGTCTTCTACTTGGTCCTCGGCGCTATTCTCTGGTTCTTCGTCTACCAATCGGGCATCCACGCGACGATTGCAGGAGTGCTGTTGGCCTTCACGATACCGGCTCGCTCTCGACTGGAGGGGCATCACTTCGTGACGTTCGGACGCAAGGCCATGGACCTCTACGCAGAGGCCGGGGGCGATCATGACGAGATCATGGCGGATCCTGTCCGGCAGAAGCTGGTGCACGGGATCGAAGTCGCTTCGGAGGCCGTCCAACCGCCACTGCTGAGGCTCGAGCACTTGATCCACCCCTGGTCGGCCTTCCTCATCATGCCGATCTTCGCATTGGCCAACGCGGGCGTCGCGATCGGGGATCTCTCCGTTCTCTTTACGAGTTCGATCAGCCTGGGAATCTTCCTCGGCCTGATCCTCGGCAAGCAGATTGGGATCAGCCTCTTCACCTGGCTGGCCGTCAAGCTGGGGCTGGGTGACCTCCCCTCGGGCACCTGCTTTCGGCAGATCTATGCGGCGAGCTGGCTCGCCGGCATCGGATTCACGATGTCGCTGTTCATCGCGGGGCTGGGATTTGGCGCAGGCGAGGAATTGGAGCGAGCCAAGATGGGCATCCTGTTCGCATCCTTCGTCGCAGGTGCGGTGGGCTATGGTCTCCTACGCGCCTTCACATCTCCACCGGATCCGAAGGCATAATTCCATCTCGGGCCTTTGTCGCGAGCTACGCTCTCACAGTCACTGCTGGCGTGTGTGCTCAGGCAGAGGTCCAGTTCGAACTCGGCCGGGAGAAACTGCGAAGCTCGATTCGCGAGGGACTCTGATGCCAGGCCCTTGACCCGACAAGAAGTGGACAGATGAGTCATGAAGGGGGGCTCCCCTCCGCAAGACGCAGGGAGACTGAGGACACTTGGTGATCAAGAGGAACCACACGGAGCACAGAGATCGTCCTGTTGCATCTCTGTGCTCTCTACGTCTCTGTGAGGAACAGCTCCGGATCCCGGTCCCATGCCTCGTTGGTCTGAGGCGCAGCCTCGTTAGAAAATGGACAGGAGTAAGGAGCCGCCCAAGAATCGCCTGGCAATTGGGACGGCCCTCTTCCTTCTTCATCAAGAGACAGGGGGAGTCTCGGAATCGGACCAGGTCCGGGACAGCCACATGAGAGAGGAGGATCCCGCCCGAGGCCCCCCGAGAGTCCCGGACTCCATGGATCTCACTGAACAGGAATCCGCGTTCAAGCTGTTCCTCCAACGCTAGAAGAGCCACACCCGATCACGAGCAGCCAGCCCCCGCGAAGACAGCACTAGTCTGTGACCCGCCAAGGGCTATCTTGGATCCTCTTCCAAGAGGCAGCATGCGACTCAGCTCACTTCCCCAGTACAAGCGCAACGCCATGCGCTTCACGCAGATCGTCCGCGTCCTTTCCAAGTACGGGCTGGCGGGCTGGCTCAAGTCCTCGGACCCGGATTTTCTGAAGAAGATCTTCAAGTCCAAGGAGGGCGAAGAGATCGTGGGCCGGAACAAGGGCGAGAGGATGCGACTCGCCGCACAGGAACTCGGCCCGACCTTCATCAAGTTGGCGCAGATCCTGAGCACACGCTCGGACCTCTTGGGGCCCGAGATCACGTCGGAACTCCAGCGACTCCAGTCCAAGGTGCCGGCCGACTCGTACGATGTCGTCCAGGCGACCTTCTTCAACGAGACAGGGAAGAAGATCGAGGAGGTCTTCGAAGAGTTCACAGAGGAGGCCTTGGGCTCCGCCTCCATCGGTCAGGTGCATGCAGCACGGCTCGAGAACGGGCGAGAAGTCGTCGTCAAGATCCAGCACCCCGATATCGAGCAGCAGATCAAGGAGGATCTGGACATCCTGGAGGGCCTGGCGGGACTCGCCGAGGAGTTCTCCAAGGATCTGCGGGCCGTCCACCCAAGGGACACGATGCGCGAGTTCAGGAGGACGCTCCTGCGCGAACTCGACTACGAACGCGAGCTCAAGAATCTCGTGGAGTTCCGGCAGAACTTCGCGGAACAGCCCGAAGTCCACTTCCCCTATCCCGTCCCCGAGATCAGCACCGGACGTATTCTCACGATGGAGAAGCTCGTCGGGATCGACTTCTTGGATCTCGGCAAGGATGACTCGCTCGACGTCGACCGGGGACGACTGGCTCAGATCGGCGCCAACGTCTATCTCGACATGATCTTTCGGGATGGCTTCTATCATGCAGATCCGCATCCCGGAAATATGATGGTGCTCGCGAACGGAGTCCTGGGCATGCTCGACTGCGGCATGACCGGTCGTGTCGACCCGCAGAGCATGGAAGATCTCTCCTCGATGTTGATTGCGATCATCAACCAGGACGCCGAAGACATGGTCTACTACGTCTGTCGGATCGGATCGATTCCACAGGATCTGGATCGCAACCAGCTCAAGATCGAACTGGGCGAGTTCATTGCCGAGTACGGCAAGCGCCCCATGGAGGACCTGGATGCGGGAGCCGCTATCGAGGACTGCATCCAGATCGTCCGCCAGAACGCCATCATCCTGCGACCCAATATCTCGATGTTGCTCAAGGTGCTCGTGATGCTGGAGGGCAGCTCACGACTCCTGGATCGGGAGTTCAGCCTGGCCGAGATCCTGGAACCCTACATGCGCAAGATGATGCGCAAGAAACTGAGCCCCAAGGAGAACCTTAAGCGGCTGGCCCAGATGGCCAAGGACTGGGATCGCCTGGTCCGCGGCTTCCCACGACATGCCAACCAGATCCTGGAGCGCGTGGACCAAGGAGAGTTCCAGGTCAACCTCGACCACAAACATCTCGACACGGCCGTCAACCGCCTCGTCCTCGGCATCCTCACGGCCGCCCTCTTCATGGGTTCGGCCCTGATGCTCTCCTCGGCTGTCCCACCCCGCATCTTCGGGATCTCCATCTTCGGGTTCCTGGGCACGATCGCGGCCATCTTCCTCGGCATCCTCGTCCTCAAAGCCATCCACAATTCCAACGATCTGAACTGATGCGCATCGCAACCTCGCTCCTTCTTCTACCGCTCCTCCTTCTCGATCTAGCGCTGCCTGCACAGGCTGTGGGTCTCGAGCTTCCTGCAATCTTCTCGGACCACATGGTCCTTCAGCGGGGAAAGCCGGTTCGGGTCTGGGGCAGGGACAAGCCGGGCACGAAGGTCACGGTGCGTTTCGATGGCCAGGAGAAGACATCCAAGGCCCGACTGGATGGAACCTGGTCCATCGATCTGAACGCCCTCGAACCCGGTCCCGCGCGCAAGCTCTTCGTCCAAGGGACGAGCCAGAAGAGCTTCGAGGATGTGCTCGTGGGCGAGGTCTGGATCTGCTCGGGTCAGTCCAACATGGACTTTGCACTCAAGCGTTCAACGGGAGGACAGAAGGCAACCCAGGCAGCGAAGTTACCCGAGATCCGGCTCTTCAAGACGGATCGTCGCACGTCCCAGGAACCCAACTTCGACGTCAAGAGC
>JAJRTL010000050.1 GCA_024278315.1 Planctomycetota bacterium
GGCAGGCAGTGGATGATGGCATACTTCCAGGTCCAACCGGTGGTGGCGCTGGTGTGTGGCAGGGGTGGGATGTAGGCGATGGCAGCCGTGACTGTCTTGAAGGGCCAAGAGGCGTGGAGAAGAGCGGCGTTGTTTTGCGTGGGGTCCAGGAAGGAGTGTGGCTTGTCGGATGCCACAGTACACATGAGCACGCAGGGCGGCTGACCGCCAGGGTTCACGCAGTGGGGATTCTTGCCACCAGCCATAGCGTCATCGCCGTATTGCGGATCCACCCAAAGATGGATCACTCGATCCGTCGTCGTCTGGGCTCGGGTCGAGGCGATTCCGGTTCCCATGAACAGGGCCAAGAACAGGAAGAGAGGTAGGAGTCTCCTAGAGGAGAGGAGAGGAGAGGGCAGGACAGGACAGGATCATGTTTGTCTCCAGAGCCGGGGGGAAGAACCATGGGGCCGGTCAGAAGGGATGGTACCACAACATCGGAGACTCGACCAGTCTCCTCCACGCGTTCGCCTCTATCGCCTGACCTGCGAATCATGCGCGAGTTTGCGGCTATCGCGATGGCGCCTTCCCTGGAGCGCGGCAGCACAACCCTCGACATCTTCAGCGCCCCCAGTCTTTGTTCGCATGTCTCCATGACGGGGACAAGGCCCTTCTGCAGCGCACTTGCGGCAGTGGAGCCCATGTGTGTCCCTAGGCAGAGGACCGGCACCTGCGTGAGGACCTACACGGCAGACAATTTCGAGAACGGCCGCGGCTAGTTCACGACACTCTCTCTGGCACTGGCGACTGGTCAGGGTCAGAAAAACGAGCACGGATCGTCAAGAAACGCCCGCGTACCGGCCTAGAATCGGGGGCATGAGTCGCGAAGGCACGATCGAGGACTACCGCAGCAGGCTTCTCCGGGTCCTGGAGTACATCCAGGATCACCTGGATCAGCCCCTGACCCCCGGCGAACTCGCGGAGGTGGCGCACTTCTCGCCCTTCCACTTCCAGCGGATCTTCCGCGGGATGGTCCACGAGTCGGTCATGGGGCACATCCGACGCCTCCGGCTGGAGCGCGCGGCCATCCATCTCAAGTCGGAGGGAGAGTCCGTCACGGACATCGCCTTCGGTGCAGGCTTCGAGGTGCTGGAGACCTTCAGTCGCGCGTTCCGTGCCCACTTCGCTTGCTCGCCGAGCGAGTTCCGCAAGCGGCATCGCCCCATCCGTTTTCCAGAAGCGCAGAGCTCCATCCACTTCGGTGAGCCTGATGCGCTGCAAGACCTTTGGACAGAAGGAGGAGATATGGAAACCTTGGACGTCGAGATCCGGAAGATCCCTGCGAAACGCGTGGCCTACGTGAGGCATGTCGGCCCCTATCAGGAATGCGGCAAGGCCTGGGAGACGCTTTGCTCCTGGATGGGATCGCAGGGTCTCATGAGGCCTGGCATGGAGATGATGGGGCTGAGCTATGACGATCCCGACATCACCGACCCGGAGCGGCTGCGCTATGACGCTTGTGCCAGTGTGGATGTGGATTTCGAGCCCGAGGGCTCCGTCGGCAAGAAGACCGTGCGTGGCGGCGATCACGCGATCTACCGACACCGGGGACCCTACGAGAAGCTCAGCGAGTCCTACCGGCGCCTCTATGGCGAATGGCTGCCGCAGAGCGGCCGCGAGGCCGCCGATGCTCCCTGCGTGGAGGTCTACTACAACGACCCCGACTCGACACCTCCCGACGAACTCGAGACCGACATCCTCCTCCCCCTCCAATGAACCCAGACCACCGGCAACCAGGCCCCCGAGACAGGACCCGATCATGACGCAGGCGATCAAGCTGGATCTCACCAAGTTCTACAAACCTGAATACTCAGCACCAAAGAAGCCCACGCTGCTCCACATCGGATGGGGTGAGTATCTCCAGATCGCGGGCAAAGGAGCCCCTGGCTCGGAGTCCTACATCGAGAAGATCGGCGCTCTCTACGCTGCGGCCTACACCATGAAGTTCGCGAGCAAGGAGGCTGGCAAGGACTTCGTGGTATGCAAACTCGAGTGCCTGTCCTGGGGACCGGGTGGGGATGCCAGCGATCTTGCAGAGTGCCCCATGGAGGACTGGAGCTGGGAACTCATGATCCGCATGCCGGACTTCATCTCCTCCCGCGACCTTTCTTCCGCGACCAAGAAGATCCAGGGCAAGGGCGACACCCCAGGCATCGAGGCCCTGCGGGTGGTCGGCAGGGAAC
The DNA here is from genome assembly GCA_024278315.1 of Planctomycetota bacterium. Classification (GTDB taxonomy): domain Bacteria; phylum Planctomycetota; class UBA1135; order UBA1135; genus JAJRTL01. The sequence continues at coordinate 2,223 of JAJRTL010000050.1, forward strand.
AGGACGACTGCATCCAGATGCTCCATGTCGGCCCCTACGATCAGGAGGGTTCCACGCTGGAATCGATGCGCGACTTTGCTTCCCGCGAAGGACTGTCGCCCCATGGCCCCCACCACGAGATCTACCTCTCCGACCCACGCCGTGTCGAAGCCGCTCGCCTCAAGACCATCCTCCGCATGTACGTCACGGGCGCATCGTCCCCCTGAACCCACAGATCCCCATGCATCCGACTGGGGTGCGGGTCGAGCCAGGGCTTTGGAGCACCTCCGCTGGCCTCCGGTCCGCCAAGCTGTTGCCGGTCCTTCGCTTGGCGTAAGGTCTGGGTTTTGGGTCGGGCGCAGGCCTGCGCCAGGGCCTCGGATCGGAGAGCCGAAATGCGGATCTACATCAGCGTCGACATGGAGGGGGTGACTGGAGTCTGCCACCGTGACCACCTCCTGCCCGGTGGACAAGACTATGAGAAGGCGCGGGGATGGCTGACCGGGGACGTCAATGCGGCCATCGAGGGTGCACTTGAGGCGGGGGCCACGGAGTTCGTCGTTGCGGATGGGCATGCCACCATGCGCAACATCCTGCTCGACGAGCTGCATCCAGCAGCCCAGCTGGTGACCGGTCCCGCGCAGGCGCGCAACCGCCCCCTGGGTCAACTCTGCGCCCTCGATGTGGGGCACTTCGACGCCGCCTTCCTGATCGGGTATCACTCCCGCGCGGGCACGCCGGGGGGCCTTCTCGCGCACACATGGGTTGGCATGCTCGTGAGCGAGATCCGGCTCAATGGCCAGGCCGCCAGCGAAGCCCTGCTCAACACAGCCATCCTCGGCCATCATGACATCCCCGTGGTGCTGGCCACTGGCGCCAGCGACTTCTGTCTGCAGGCCCGCGAGGACTTCGGCGAGGGGCTCGAACTTGTTCAGGTCAAGGAAACACTGGGCCCCTCTGCGGTCCTGACCTTGACGCCCACGAGGTCGTCCGAGCTGATTCGTGCGGGTGCCGAGCGCAGCCTGCCCCCACGCCAAGAGCCAACCAAGGTCGGCCTGCCGCTCAGCCTGGAACTCGACCTGCACCGGGATGACATGCGCGAACGTGCCCTCGAGTTGGGTGGTGAGCCCTTGGGCCGGCTCGGCCTGCGCTATCGAGGCGACGACGTGCTCACGGTCATGGAAGCAGCTTGGGCCGCCCTCGCCCACTGCCTGCGCGAAGACGCCGCCTTCCTCAAGTAGTCCCACACCGCCGAGCACCATGATCCCATCCGAACGACAGGCCCAAGCCCAACTCGACGCCTACAACGCCCACGACATCGACGCCTTCCTCGCCTGCTATCACGACGAGGTCGAGATCTTCGACCTGCACAGCGGTGAGCGGACGATGCAGGGCAAGCCTGCGATGCGGGAGCGCTACGGCAGGATGTTTGCCGATCTCCCCGATCTCCACGCCACGGTCGTCCAACGCATCGTCTGCGGCGCGACGGCCGTCGACCATGAGCGCGTCACCGGTCTCGTGCCCAACGAGACCATCGAGGTCATCGCCACCTACCAGATCGAGGACGGCCTGATCCGCCGGGTCTGGTTCGCGAAGTAGGGACATGGGCACGAAAAGGGGACAGTCCCCCTTGCGAGCAGATCAGGGTCCAAGTGCGTGAAAAGGGGCCTGTCCCTCTATTGAGCGGATGGGGCTTCGCCTTCTTTGTCGAAGAGACGCGCGCGAAAGAGGTCCTGCGCCTGCTTGCCCAACTCAGGAAGCTCATCGTCCTGAGGCGTCTTGCCCCCCACTTCCTTGCCACCCACGTCCTTGCCACCCACGTCCTTGCCACCCACGTCCTTGCCACCCACGTCCTTGCCACCCACGTCCTTGCCACCCACGTCCTTGCCACCCGAATCGGCCTGCTGCTCGGCTGGACCGGAGGCATCCTTCTGGGCATCGCCCCCGGCGGGCGCAGCGCCCAGCGGCGTGCCGTCGATCAGGAGCTGGACCTGGATCTTGCTGCCGGTCTCGCCTCGGAGTCGCTGCTCGAGGAGGGCCAGGGTGTCGGGCTTCTCGATGAGCTTGCGCTGGATGCCCTTGAGGGCGGGGAAGGAGAGTTCTAGGAGGTCGCTGCCCTGCCAACGCACCTGTGCGCGGCCCAGGAGGGTGGCCAGCAGCCCCTTGTCGGCGCGCAGGCTCTCGATGCAGCGGGCCAGGGGATCGTCGGAGACGGGTGCGGGATCCGCCGCGGGCGCCGCGGGGGTCGCCGCGGGGGTCGGAGTCGCAGCAGGTGCAGAGGACTTTTCCCAGGGGCGCGCGGCGGGAGTGGTCGGAGCGGAGCGCGGGGGAGCCGCAGCGGCGGGTGCGGCCCTGCCGGCGTGGAGTTCACCGAGACTGACCACTTCACCGACGCGGGAGAGACGCACCAGCGTGAGCTCCAGGAGAATGCGGCGGTCATCGATGTGACGGATGCGGTCGCGGGCCAGAATCAACAGCTGCATCATGGCGTCGATGCGGACAGGGTCGCCGAGTTCGGCCAGCGCCTGGAGGCGGGCGCGGAACTCACCAGCCGCCTCGACGAGCACCGTGTCCTTGCCGTCGATCTGGAGCAGGAAGACCTGGCGCAGCAGCCCCAGGACCTCGCCCATGCACTCCCGCTCGTCGACGCCGGTCTCCACCGCCTTGGCGGCGTAGAGCAGGGCGCTCTGGCTATCGCTGTTCAGGCAGGCCTCGACCAGTTCGGCGGCCTGGGAGAGGCCGAGACGACCTTCGAGGCGGCGGTAGGCTTCGATGTCGAGGCCCTCGGCCAGCGGCAGGACACGCTCAAGCGCCGTCTCGGCATCGCGCATGCCCCCCATGCAGCTCGCGGAGATCTCCTGCAGGATCTCGGGGTCGATGGTGATTCCCTCGGCCTCGGCAATCTGGGCCAGACGACCTGCGATGTCCTCCTCGCCGATGCGGCGGAAGGGGAGCACCTGGCAGCGCGAGCGCACCGTGTCGGGGACCTTGTGCAGCTCGGTCGTGGCCAGGATGAAGAGCACGTGTGCAGGCGGCTCTTCGAGGATCTTGAGCAGGGCGTTGAAGGCCGCCTTGCTGAACATGTGGACCTCATCGAGGATGAAGACCTTGCGGCGCAGGCGCAGGGGCGCATAGCCCGCCTGCTCACGCAGCGCGCGCACGTCGTCCACGCTGTTGTTACTGGCGGCGTCCAGCTCGAAGACGTCGCTCGCCGAGCCATCCAGGATGCTCAGACAGGCCTCGCAGGTCCCACAGGGATGCGAACTCGCGCCCTGCTCGCAGTTGACCGCGCGGGCCAGGATGCGTGCCGAGGTGGTCTTGCCCACACCGCGCGAGCCGGTGAAGAGGAAGGCATGCGGCAGGCGATCCTGATCCAGACAGGAAGCCAGGCTGCCCATGACCTGTTCCTGGCCCACCACGTGCTCGAAGCTGGTGGGCCGGAAGCGACGCGCAAGGACCTGATAGGCCTTGCCGGTCTCAGGGCCGGTCTCGGGGACCGTCTCGGGGCTAGTCGTTGAGCCGGTCTCTGGGTCCGTCTCGGGAAGCTCTGGGGCTGGGTCGCTCTTGGCCATCTGGCTGTCTCCGAGGTTGGATCCGGAGTCCGATCGGATGTCCTGGTGGGATCCCCACCGTGCAGGACGCAGGGGCTTGGTGGGTCGAAGTGACGACCAGGCGATCCGGGACATGGTGCCGCATGCTTATGGCTGCTCCCGTCAGGGCCTGACCAGGTTCGCACTGCTCCATTACCCGGGGCCCGGCCGTCGCTTCGACCCACCAAGCTTCCCGATCCCCTCCCCACCAGGCCCGGGAGCCATGGAGAGAAGAGGACGGCCAGGACCGGGCGAACCGATCCTGGCCATTCGTTGGCGGAGAGGGGGGGATTCGAACCCCCGGTAGGCTTGCACCTACACTCGCTTTCCAAGCGAGCCCCTTCAGCCACTCGGACACCTCTCCACAGAGTCCCCCTCGATGAGGAGGGCGAGACAGGTTAGGCCCCCCCCCTCGCCGATTCCAGCCCGATCTTGCCCGAAGCTCCCAGGCCCCTGGGACCCGGATCCTCCCGGGGATGGCTTGTTCCCCCGGACCGGGACAGGGCAAGCTCTCGCACCCGGATCGCCCCCAGATCGTCCCCGGGCCCTGATGCAGGATCGTACAAGGGTTTTCACTCCGAGTGCCTTCTTCGTGCCCTCCCCGTTCTTCGTGGTTCGATGCAGACAGTCTCGCTCTACGGGCCAATACCAGAAGTGACCGTTGGGGGGAACCGTGATCGAACAACCACCATCGCCGCCTCTGAATCAGCGAATAGAGGTCAGATTGGGAGGGCGAAGGCTCAGAGGTCTTCCTTATTGGACGCTTCTGCGTGTGTTCAGGGAACGGAGGCGCAACAGGCACTGAGCAAGCTCAGGCTAGCCGATCTTCCACTACCCACGCAGCAGACAGCACGAGTTCGCCCACTCGGCAGTATCTGCCGGTGAACGGATCTGGATGATCGAGGGCCTCGTGCACGAATGCAGGAAGTCGTGCATGGAAGATCTGATCCTCTTCGA
>JAJRTL010000467.1 GCA_024278315.1 Planctomycetota bacterium
CATCCATGTTGTTGTCGAGCTCGAACCAGCCCTTGTTGCCCTGCACGAACGTCCGAATCACGGCATGCTTGGTTGCTGGACCGAAGGAGGTACCCGTCAGGGCTGTCGCGCCGCCGCCTGGCCGCTCGTAGTACCACGCGGGGTTGAAGCTGCCGGTGTTTCCGTTGTCTTGGATCTTCGTCATCACGAAATTGGTTCCAGTCTTCGTTCCAGGATGACGTGCAACCGCGCCGCCGAACATCGTGACTCTGGTCCCTGGATGAATGACCTCGATGTCCACGACACAGTTCTTGACGCCTTTCGTGGCGTTGTTCGTGAGATAGTGCCAGATGCGTCCACCGGTCGGGACCAGCTGCTTATTGAGGATCTTCCAGGAGCCAGTCTGTATGGTCCAGCCTGGCAAAATCGTTCCGTTGGGAAGGGTAAAAGTGTCTACCCTGTTCTGGGCTGGCAGTGTGGATACCGAAGCAGTCAAGGCAAGGGCGAGCGAGGGAAGGAGGAATCTCATTGGTATTTCCTAGGACAAGGGGAGGGAAACAAAGTGAGGCCAGGAGGGAACTCCAGCGGCCTCATTGTATCCACATCCTGCCTAGGCTGGGATGGCAATCTCTTGGTAAGCGAGACGCGTCGTCGTCATGGAAATACACCGGGGGATTCTGGGTCCCCTACTTCCTGCGCCGCCGCTGCGCGCCTCGAATCCTCCTTGTCATACCGTGATGCCGGAGTCTCCTGCGCCAGTTCCGTTCTGGGTCACAATGACCTCCAGGATCTATCAGGTCACCGGAGGGGCCTTCGATCGCCGCGAATGCTTCGCGGCAGACGCGACCGGGACCGCCTATGGCCTGGTACTTCTTGCTGTTCTCGGAGTCCTTGAAATGGTGTTCGAAGAGTTTCTCACTACCGTCCAGATCTCCTCGGCCTTGTCGATGTCGACGCCTACTTGAGGACAGACAGCTGCAGCGGGATGAGCTTCTTGTTGCGGCGGATCTGGACTTCGATCTTGGTGCCCGGTTTCTGGGTCAGTCGGTACCAGGAGTGGAACCCGGCGACAGAACGGAAGTCGCGCTTGCCTCCGACGGAGACGACGATGTCGCCTTTGCGCAGGCCAGCACGGGCGGCGTTCTTGCCTGTGTAGGCGTCGGGGCCCCAGGTCACCAGGTAGGTGATGCGGAAGGCGAAGTCGCCGGCCGCGATGCCGTGCCTGGCCTTCTCCTCGGCGTCGATGGCGACACCGCCGAAGCCGGGCTTGGGCGAGAGGCCCCACTTCCAGGGTCGCCAGGCGACCTCTTCGGGTGTTCCGACCTGCCAGTTCTTGTCCAGGATCAGGGCACCTGAGGACGCCTTTCCGTTTCGGACGAAACCGATGCGCAGACTCGTGCGGCGCCGGGGGGGCTGTTGCAGCGCCCATTGGATGTCGGCGATCGTCAGGATACGGGTCTTGCCGATCAGCGTGAGTTGGTCGCCCTTGCGCAGGCCCGCCTTCCAGGCGATCGAGTCCTTCTGGACCTCGTGGACAAGATCCTGGTCGATGGGATTCATCGTGAGTCCGATCTTTCGGGGTGGCGGATACATGAAGATCATGTCCTTGCGCAGTTTGTTCTCGGCTGCGAGTTGGTCGCGCATGGCGGAGTGGACCATGTGGCACTGGATGCAGACGGGCTTGTTCTTCTTTCGCCTCCAGGCCTTGGCGAAGGTGGGGATGTCCATGATCGTCTTTCTGGGCAAGAGTCTGTCGGGCCGCCCCTTGCCGCCCTCAGCCACGTAGGCCTTGTGCTCTTGCAGCGTCTTTTCGAGCGCGCGCTTCAGTGAGCTGATCGAGAGCCAGGACAGTGGGTCGCCTTGATCGCGTCCGCCATAGCGGTGGTAGATGCGCCCCGCAGGATGGGCCAGGATCATGAAGAAGGTCAGGCCGAAGTCGAAGCGCATGTTGTTGAGGTCATGGTCCCGCATGTCGGTGACCTTGATGCAGACATAGTCGCGCGTGATATCGACGAACTCCTGGGGTGGCTCGACCAACTGGTCGGCCAGGGACTTGCAGTCCATTCAGGGCTCGCAACGGTAGTAGTAGAGGATGGGTTTCCCCTGCTTCAGCGCATCCTTGCGCGCGGCCGCGAGGTCGGTTCGCCAGAGGATGCCGGCTTCGTCTGGCGATACATCGGTCTTCTTGATGGGCGAGAGCTCGCCCTTGTCCTGTGCTTTGAGTCCATGCGTGGTGAGAAGGGGCAGGAGCAGAAGCGGTAGCAGGAGGGGGAGCCAGATCGCGATTCGTTTCTTCATGAGCACATGCTAGCAGCAAGTGCCGGAACCCGGGGGGATTGCGTTGCGAAGGTCGGGTCCCGGCCCAAGAATGTGTGGACGCACGATGGAGAGCTTCGAGACAATCGGACAGCCCTGTGAGTACGAGATCGACAAGATCAAGGGCTCTCGTTTTCTAGGCTTCGCCTGGCCGGTCCAGAGCGAAGAGGAGGCCATGGAGCATGTGGGCGCACTGCGCAAGCGTCTCCACGATGCCCGGCACTGGTGCTGGGCCTGGCGGCTGGGCCGTGGGACGGAGTCCTTCCGTTATCAGGATGACGGCGAACCCGGTGGCACTGCGGGTCGGCCCATCCTCCAGGAGATCGATGGCCAGGAGCTCACGGATGTCCTCGTGGTCGTGGTGCGTTTCTTCGGCGGCACCAAGCTCGGTACGGGTGGCCTGGCCCGTGCCTACGGCCAGGCGGCGCGAGAGACTCTGGCCCGTGCCGACATCCGGACGGTTCGCATCGATCGTCCGGTCACGGTCCGCTTCGGCTACGAAGACACGGCGGCTATCCAAGCTGTGATGCACCGCTTCGAACAACAACCCGTCCAGGCCCGCTACGAAGAGCAGACCCTGCTGCACTTCTCGCTGCCCACGGCCCAGGCCCACGCCTTCGCGGAAGCAATCATCGATGCGAGCGCCGGTCGCGCCATCACCGAGATCGGAGAGGAAACCAGCAGCCCCCACACGTCATGAAAGGGGACGGGTCCTTTTGCTACACTTGGCTCTGCCAGGTGTAGCAAAAGGACCCGTCCCCTTTCTTGACGGTTAGCCCGAACGATTCATGACCTCGATGCGTCTGACGGCGTCTTTCGGTCCAGGACCGCGAACCTATCGGTTCGCTCGGCATGGCTTCGATTTGACGACCCTCTTGGGTCGCCTCATATCTCGCGCAGCCGTCCTGAACTCGAAA
>JAJRTL010000051.1 GCA_024278315.1 Planctomycetota bacterium
CCTCGATGCGTCTGACGGCGTCTTTCGGTCCAGGACCGCGAACCTATCGGTTCGCTCGGCATGGCTTCGATTCGACGACCCTCTTGGGTCGCCTTCATCTCGCGCAGCCGTCCTGAACTCGAAATGCGCTCGTCAGACCGCGCAAAGCCTTCCGTCACAAGGACTGTTGCTACCACTCCGGCTGGACTGGGCCCATGCCGGTTCGGCATCACCATATCCATGATTCGTGGGGCCCAAGTGTAACGTTTCCATCGGAAATGCGATTAACCTGCAGCGAGACTCATTCGAGGCACTCGCTCCGTATCCACGAGACATCTCGGAGAAGACCCATGAGAACCATCTACATCTGGCGACCAGCCTACAGCCTGCTCGCAACCGTGCTGCTCTATTCAGTTGGACTGTCGACGGGGCTTGGCGCTCAGTGTGCCCCCAGCATCTCAGTCAACTTCAACAAGACTCTCTCCACATACTACAGCAATGGTATCAGCAGAATCGCGATTGAAGCGAATGCTGGAACACAGACTCGAGCCATCTGCAGCATCGAGTTCTACTTGCGAGCCAGATTCACCAACCGTCTCCTGGAAGTGGCCATCTACGACGCGAAAGGGCCACAAAGTGGCGGCAAAGAGCTCGCCAAGGGATCGGTCGCAATGTCGACAACCACGAGTATTCATAAGGTCTTTTTCTCGCCATCGGTGGTGGTGCCGAAGAATCAGAAATTCTGGATCGTCATTTCCGATACCAGCAATTTCATTTGGCCTGTCGCGACATGGGGAACGACCGTCACACACTACCGCTTCTTCAGAAACGCTTGGGGAAAGATCACAAAACTGAGATGGAACTTCAGGATCAACAGTGGAAAGGTCACGAAGGGTCGCTTCGTGACCTACGGAACCGGATGCCCGGGAGCAAAAACGCCGATACTCTCCAGCACCGGTCAACCGATCTTGGGGAAGTCCCTCACGGTCGATCTTTCCAAGGCTCGCCCCAGTAGTCCAGCGATTCTCCTTCTGGGTGCCTCCTCCAAGGCCTGGGGGAGACTACCGCTTCCTCTCGATCTCAAGTCCCTGGGCGCACCAGGCTGCTTCTTGCTTGCATCGCCTGCACTGTTGATCGCCACAGCCACGGATTCGAGTGGTAATGCGAGCATGAAGATACCGCTTCCAAACAACACGAAACTGGATGGAGTGATCCTCTACACCCAGTTCCTGGTGTTCGACAAATCTGCGAATGCGTTCGGCATGGTCGTGAGCAGGGGCGGCAAAGCGACGATTGGATCGTTCTGATCTTCATGGCTTCAGCCCGGACGATTCAGGACCTCGATGCTACGATCTCATGAATCATCCGGGTTAGCCAAAGCTTTCCCCACGCACATACGCGTTCATCGGGAATGCAGGAGAGAGGAACCAACCATGTCACAGAAGGAACGTCTGGCGAGATTCATCGGAAAATGGGAAGGCAACTGCCGCACCTGGTTCGAGCCCGGGAAGTTGGCGGATGAGTCTCCCGTCACGGGTGAGTTCACATCCGTCATGGATGGTCTGTGTATGCGGCATGTCTACACAGGTGAGATCCAGGGTAAGCCGCGGAGAGGGGAAGAGCTCCTGGCGTTCAACCACGTGACCGGGCTGTTCCAGTCTTCCTGGGTCGATGACTTTCACATGAACTACGCCATCATGTTCTCAGAGGGTGAGGCCACCGAAGGTGGCTTCTCGGTCCAGGGTCACTACGACGTCGGAGCCGACCAACCGCAATGGGCTTGGCGCACCGAGTATGAGCTTGTGGATGACAACCACCTCACGATCACTGCTTACAACATCACCCCAGAGGGTTCGGAATCCAAGGCGGTCGAGACTACCTATCACCGAGTGCCCTGATCCCCTCTCCCGGAAGCCCCCGATCCCCTGACCCTCAGACGCGAGCAGGCAGGCCTCATGTCCAAGTCAGAGATACGGAAGCGGGAAGAGATACGGAGGCGAGACACCCATCGAGTTCCGCGCGAGAACAGGGTGGTCGCGGTGGCCCATGGGGAGCCGGACGAGCATCGTTGGCGAGCATGCACCAGCTAGATCTGCCCACGAAATCCTCGCTGCGGATCCACTCGTGGCATCGGCTCCCCTGGGGTACCGCCGAAACCACGAGACGTGGTCTTTGCAGATATGGCCGTCCTCTGGATCTAGGAAATGTCCATAAGTCGAGCTTCAAAAGACGGATACAGCTGTTTGATTCGTGAGATGCCAGGCTCCATCTTGGCCATATTCAAAATCTAATTTTGAATATGGCCAAGATGGAGCGGGAGCCGATGATGGGGGCATGATTGCGAGACACTTGGCAAAGCAGCTCACATCTGCCGCTGGCAAGGAGCCGGTGGTGACGGTCATGGGGCCGCGCCAGTCTGGCAAGACGACTCTGGTCCAGCATTGCTTTCCGGATCACCGCTACCTCTCCTTGGAGCGGCCGGACATCCGGGAGCGGGCGATGCAGGACCCCTTGGGCTTCTTGGCCTCGCAGCGTGAGGGGCTCATCCTGGACGAGGTCCAGCGCGTGCCCGAACTGCTCTCCTACATCCAGGTCGCCGTGGATCAGTCCCCGGAGCCGGGCAGCTTCATCCTCACCGGCTCGCAGAACCTCCTGCTGATGCAGGGGATCTCGCAGACCTTGGCGGGACGCACGGCCCTGTTGACCCTCTTGCCACTCAGCCTGTCGGAGCTCCTGGGACGCGAGGCACTCGATCCGGCGAGACTCAGGATCCCCACGCGTGCAAGCGCACCCGATCGGGATCGCTGGGATGTCCTATGGGCTGGCTTCTACCCACGCATCCATGATCGGGGGCTCGACCCTCAGTCCTGGCTCGGCGACTACTTCCGCACCTATGTCGAGCGCGATCTTCGCGATGTCATGCGCGTGCAGGACCTCGACAGCTTCGAGCGTTTTGTCCGGCTGACCGCCGCATGGACTGGACAGGAGTTGAATCTCACCAGCCTCGCCGAGGACGTCGGCGTCTCCCAACCGACCGCGAAACACTGGCTCGAAGTCCTGCGCATCGGATACATCGTCACGCTCCTGCCTCCCCACCACGACAACTTCCGCAAACGCCTGCGCAAGCGCCCCAAGCTGCACTTCGTCGACACCGGCCTGGCCTGCTACCTGTTGGGCATCCACAGCGCCGAGGCCCTGAGGCTCCACCCGCTGCGTGGAGCGATCTTCGAATCCTTCGTCGTCAGCGAGCTGCACAAGGCCTTCGCCAACCGCCGCCAACCAGCCCCGCTCTACTTCTGTAAGGACAAGACCGGCCACGAGATCGACATCCTGCTCGACCTCGGGTCACGCCTGCTCCCCATCGAGGTCAAGTCCGGGGAGACCATCCCCTCCGACGCCCACCAGAGCATGCTCTGGTGGGCCACCCTCCCCGGCAACGACAATGAGGGCGGGGTGCTTGTCTACGGCGGCAAGGACAGCTACGTTCAACAAACTTACACGATACGCCCCTGGTCGCTGGGGTAGGAAGAGAGGAACCGACCCTGTCACGGAAGCAACGACTGGCGAGCTTCATTGGAAAATGGGAAGGCAACTGCCGCACTTGGTTCGAGTCCGGAAAGCTGGCAGATGAGGCTCCGGTCAGCGGTGAGTTCACCGCCGTCATGGATGATGGGGTCGACATGTCTACGAAGGCGCAATCCAGGGCAAGCCTCGAAGCGGAGAAGAACTCCTGGCGTTCAACCGCGTAACCGAGCGGTTCCAAGCTTCCTGGACGCGACAACGACTTCTCCGACATCACCCTGTCCTACTCGTTCTGAAGGGTAATGAGCCCCACAGGAGCCCCCCCTACATGCGAACGGATCGCATGACCACGGCTGCCTCACTCGTCATGATTCTGCCCCTTGCCGCAATCAAGGCGTGATGGTCTGGCCAAATGCCCTGTCTCAAGACATCATGGGTTCTCCCCTCTGGAGCCTTCTTTCACGGCTCCTGATCCTCCCTTCCAAAAACCCTTCCAAGGTGTCTCCGATGCGCTTCCTCACCGCTCTCTCTCTTGTGCTGCTTGCAGCACCACTCACCTCCCAGATCGCCATCCCAAAATACGCGACCAAGTACACATCACAGCGCGCCCGCGGTACCTTCTTCCAGGCGCCGACCAACTTCGTCATCACGGGTCTCCAGGCCCCTGATGAAAGCAAGCTGGGTTATCAGAGTGTCGCAATCTACAAGCTCAAGGCGGCTCCTCCTGCCTACAGCAGTACCGTGGCTGGCACACCCGCCTTCTTCAAGAGCAAGGTGCCCAGCGATCAGTACATCCCGGTTCTTCCGCCCGTCGTCGTCAGGAAGAACGAATGGATCGTCGTCCTCGGTGTCTGCCACACCCTTACCGGAAAGACCTACACGAGCAGCTACGGTGCTTCCAAGTTCAAGAGTTCTGTGCTGGGTTTCCCGATGACACTTCAGCGCTGTGGTACCCAGGAGGACTTCGTAGGACTCTCCGGCAAATGCAAGCTCTGGAGCGAAGTGAACGGAAACAACGGGCGTGTGAGGATCTTTGTTGCACGCCAGGGATCTGCGCGGGTGTACGGCAAGGCCACAGGATCGGGAACGACTCCCTCTCTCGGCGTCTCCGATGAGCGTCCCCCAAGTATCGGCAAGCTGGGAGAGATGCTCCTCAAGAGCGGAACCTCCTCGAACCTCGGCGGTGTGCTCCTCATGAGTTCGGGTCGTGCGAAGATAGCTGCGCCGCCTTTCGGCACACTCCTCCTGGCCTTGCCCCTCGTAGGCACCTTCATCGTCCCAGGACCAGTCTCGACTGCCGGCAAGGCGATCCCTCTGGCGATCCCCTCCAGCAGCACGCTGATCGGCGCAAAGGTGAACTGGCAGGTGGTCATGCTCCGGAGCACATCCAACTTCGCAACGACCAACGGCCTCGAGTGGATCCTCGGGCAATAGCGGCAATCGAATCTCACCCCTCCTGACGGAGGGGTGTCCGGAACCAGCGACACAGAGAAGGCAGGCGGGGCCAATCTCCTTGCTTGCCCAGAATCGTGCTTGCCCAGAATCAGGGCCTGGAGCCGGTAGGAGCACACTGGTCGTCCGCCACCTGCCGGTCAATAGCAGTACCTCCGCGGGCAGCCGAAGCGAAGGGAGCGAGGCGACCTCGATTCACAGCTCTCGTTTGCGCTACTTGCTCGAGCGCTCGAGCGCCGTCATGCGCTTGCGCATCGAGCGCATCTTCAACTCTGCATCGCGCGTCGAGAGCCTTCCCGTCTTGATGGCTCTCTGAATCTTTCCGAGATCGATCTCGATCTGCTTCAGGGAATCACGCTTCTTCTTGCCGATGGCCTTGGTTCGTTTCTTGCCAGAAGCCTTGGTGCGTCTCTTGCTGGCCGCCTTCTTCTTTTGAAGGCCCTTCTTGACGTCCGCGAACTTCTTGCTCGCTTCTCTTCGACTCATCTTGCCGGACTTGACGGCCTGACCGAGCTTCTTGCGTACGTTCTCCAGATACTCGCGTTCCCGATCGGGTTGCTTGCTCTTCTTCGAAGTCGCTCTCTTGCCAGTCGAGCGACTTCCCATCCGGGCCTGGATCGCCTTCACCGCATCGGCGTAGCGCTTGGCAGCCTGCTCTTTGGTGATCCTGTCCGCCTGGAGCAGGGCGCCAAGTTCCTTCTTGACCTTGGCAAGGTAGACCTTTGCCCGTGCACTCCCCTGATCCTTATTGTTGCTCGTCTTGCGCAGCGCGCCCCACATGGCGATGGCCTGGTCACCGGTCAGCTCTCCGGCCGCAACCGCTGCCTTGAGCCGTCGGCCTACGGCAGCGTAGTCGGTCTTCTGCGCCTGGAGGGATGTGAGCGGTACGAGCAGGCACGCGCAGGCCAACAGTGCCGTCCGCACACAGGCTCGAAGGATGGCGTGACAATGGGTCGAGGCGATCATCTGGGTTCTCCTTTGGAAGACTCTGGCTGCCTGTCATGTTCAAGAAATCGGGAATGTGGTGAGGAATGTCAGCGATGTTGTATCCCTGATCACTCCCGGTCCACCGTCCCATCAGCCCTCGTCTTACCGGACATGCCGGCTCGCCGGGCTGGATCGGGCCCCTTTTCTGCTACCTGAATACGGGCCTTCATCGGGCCAAGCGAGCAGAATCATCACTGGCCACCCAGCTTGCATTCTTGGGACGTGAGGATCGAGAGGCATCCCCAGAGAGGGCCATGCCGCCCGGCTCGGTGGATGCTCTAATAGGCAGGATGGAAGGACAGATCGTATGAAACCATCAGGACGTAACAGAGCTGAAAGGACCTGCCACTCAGACAAGGGTCATCTGGGGAAGGGGCTCTTGCTCGCCATCCTGGTCCTTCTCGGAGCCGCCAGTGCCTTCTGGGTTTGGCAGGGCGGCGGGACCTCGAACGAGGTCGTCACGGTCCCGGACGAGTGGAGCGAGGACGAACCCGAGGCAGCAGAACCCGGTGATGAAAAGGTAGACGGACGCGAGGAGGCGAAGACCGAGGTCCTCGGCGACGACCTCCCCGAGGGCTTGCGCACGCTCTACAGCGAAGAAGTGCCAGAGGCAACAGACCAGGGGCAGCCGCTCGTCCTACAGGTGTGGAACCGGCAGAAGGGCGTACCGGCGGCGGAGACGGACGTCTGGTTCGTGCAAGCGATCGATGGGACGGGCCTCAAGGATCCCTTTGCACAGCACTGGAGCGATCTGGCCATGCGGCGCGGTGAACGATTCAAGACGGACCTCCAGGGTCGTGTCGTGCTGCCTGCCATCCAGCGCTGGGCCATCGTGGCCGCGCAGCGCAGCGGCGCCTATGGCTTCGGTTTCTTTCGTGCCAAGCATCGCGAAGTTGAGACGCTCACGATGCAGCCCGACGAGACGGTGACGGTGCGCGTCGTCGACGGCAAGGGCGAGCGGGTGGCAGGCGTGCCGGTGGGATTGGTTCAGAGCATCCCCCTGCGCGACAAGACTGCCAGTATGAAAGATCTCCAACGACAGATGCAGAAGCTCAACCGGGACGCTGCCGCCATCCGGAGCTACATCCAGACCCACCCCAATCAGCGTGAGGCGGCCACGGCCAAGATGCAGGCTCTCCGCATGGAGCAGGCCAAGGTCAAGCGTGCCATGGCTGTGCAGAAGAAGGGAGCCAAGGGGAAGCTGTCCGCCAAGAAGGCAAAGCCGATCCCCGCCCAGGTTGCGACCCGCCGCGAGATTCGCGGGCGACAGCGCACGGACGCCGAGGGGCTCGCGGTCTTCCGGCACTTCCAGGCCTTGCGTAGAGAGCCCGCCAAGTGGTGGCCCGCGCAGTACGCCGACCAGTTCGAGGCCGTGCTCCTGATGCCGCTACAGCAGGGCGTGTCGCAAGCCTTCCAGGGGCGCCCCGCCCCCGCGCGGACGATGGAGTTGCGCCTGCCACCAACCGGCAGTCTCGCGCTCCGCCCCGTGGACCAGGACGGTCGTCCCTTCACGCATCCAGTCCGAGCCACACTGCGCGCCCAGGGAGCGGAGCCGCAGGCCTGGATGCGACTCGAGGGCCGCAAGGCCCAGGATGAGGAGTGGATCGAGTTTCCCTTCGTGGGGCTGCATCTCCGGCTCGCGGCGCGCTGTCGACTCGACGACGATGACTTCACGTGGAACATCCCCGCGTTTCCCGGGCCGAACCAGGCGGGCGAACGGACTGTCGTTGATGTGGTGGTCGCGCCCAAGGCGGGGATGCTGTTCGGCCGCATGCTCGACCAGGCTGGCAAGCCTCTGGCCAGCGTCCGTCTGGAATTCTTGATCAACTCCCCTGCTGGGCGGCTGGAAGGCGAGGCGATCACCCTGGACCCCAAGGGACAGTTCCACCTGCCCTTCAAGGTGCAGAAGCATCATCGTCCCCCCTATCGGCTGGAGATCCGAGGCGCGGACTCCCGACCCGATGTCGGCCTGGTCCGGGCACTGCCGACGCTCGCCCTCGCTCGCGTGACCGACCTCGGCGACCTGCGTCTGGGCACGCTCGACCGCATCGCCTTCGGCCGCGTTCGGGACGACAGCGGCAAGCCGGTCGAAGGAGCCTCCGTGAAGCTCCAACGCGAACGCCTCTCGGGAGGCAAGCCGCCCAAGGTCGGCTGGCACGAGGAGGCCTTCACCCACACACGCAGCGATGCCGAGGGACAGTACGAGTTGTTCGCAGTGCTCGAACCAGGCAAGTATCGATTGTGGTCGCAGGCCAAGGATCACTTTCCCTTCGTCTCGCAAGGCTTCCAGACCGGAGCCAAGACAGACATCGAGCTGCTTCGCAAGTCGCGTGTCATGGGCACGGTGTTGATGCCGACCTGGCTGCCTGGCAAGAACGTCCGGCTCGTGCTCCAACCAGCCCGGGCTGGAGAGAAGCGGCGCGAGGACCGTGTGCGCGATTACCAGGGCAAGAAATACCTCTACTTCGACTGGGTCAAGCCCGGCACCTACAGCGTCCAGGTCCGGGTGCAGGACTTCCCCGACCCCATCTTGCGCGTCGAGAGGCTTGCGATCCGGGCCGGTCAGGTGGGCATCCATCCACGCTTGAAGGACCTCGATCTCCGGCCCTATCTCTACCGTTTCGTGATCACTGCGGTCGACGGCAAAGGCAAGCCGATCCAACCCAAGGCGCCCCTCTTGGCCCGGATCCAACGCCCCGGTCACGGTCCAGGCTACGTCGGTTTCCCATGGCGCGGCAACCGCGTC
>JAJRTL010000468.1 GCA_024278315.1 Planctomycetota bacterium
ATGACTTGTTGGGTGAGGGCGGTGGTTCACTGGAGCTGAATCTCCCCGCATCCCAGGCCGAGCCCTCCGCTCTCCCGCCGGCCCGTGAGCGTACGCGATCGGATGCTGACGAGGTGGAGGCCCTGCCGAGCCCAGAGGAGGACACCGAAAAGCCGTTACCGATCGAGCCCAGAATCCAGACTGCCATGGTGCACATCCCCGTCGTGGATCGAGGTGTGGAGACGAGAGCGGACGCGGGGCGCCTGCAGGATGAGCTCTTTTCGGAGGAGCCTCGATCGGGGATGTCCCATCCCCTTTCGCCGGAACCTACTGGGGAAGAGCCCTCAGAGCCGGACCCTGTGACCTCAGAACCAGTGACCTCAGAACCTGTGGCATCGGGTGACGGGGTCGAGGATCACCTGGCCGCTGATGCCCAGATCGACGATGCGGTCGACTCGATCCCACAGGAGCCTGCAGATCTGGCCGCCGCACAAGCGGGTTCAGCCCCCTCGGAGGCAGCCCGGGCCTTCGAGACCGAGTAGGTCGAGACTGGTACCGCGGAGACAGGTGCGCCGGAGACAGGTATGCCGGAGACGGGTGTGGGGCAGGCAGGGTCTCCTGAGCGGGAGTCCGTCCACGAAGGGGGCTCCCTGCCCGAAGTCGCGGGCGAGGCTCCTTCCGAGACGCCGGAGCCGGTCTTCATTCTCGAGCCTCAGCCCACGGTCAGGATCTACCATGAAGACACCGGGGAGGATGCCGGCGCATACAAGCAGGAGGAGCTCTTCGCTGAGGATCCGCCCGACCCGGAGCTCCTGGATCGCGCGGCGCGGGTCCTGCTGACCTCCCGACGGCCGACGGTCTCCCTTCTACAGAGGCGGATCGGATTGAGCTTCGCAGAAGCCCGCCAGGTGATGTTCTACATGCAGCAACTGGGGGCCTTGGCCGAGCCGGTCGGCAGCGGTCCCTGGGACGCCCTGATCAGCCTGGGCGAATGGGACGAGCGCAGAGCCTGAGAGTGCCCGCAGCTTCTTCCTTCCACGGGGGGGGCGGGTATGCTGGCCGGAATCAGGGGGATGGCCCCCTGGCCAGCCATCCTCATTGCCCCGATCACCATGGAAGAAGGGATCCGCGTTTCCCTCATCAGTCTGGGTTGTCCCAAAAATCTCGTCGACTCGGAGGTCCTTCTGGGCCACGCCGCTCGCGAGGGCTTGCTCATTGCCCGGGATCCGCAGGATGCGGACGTGGCGATCATCAATACCTGCGGCTTCATCGATTCTGCCAAGGCCGAGTCCATCCAAACGATCCTGGAGGTCGCGAGCCTCAAGGAGGAGGGTAGCCTCAAGGGGCTCATCGTCGTCGGTTGCCTGTCGGAACGATACGGCCAGGAACTTCAGAAGGAGCTGCCCGAGGTCGACGCCATCCTGGGGCTCTCCGACTACTCGCGGATTCCAGCCCTGATCACGCACCTGGCCCGCGGTGGGGATGCGTCGTGGGTGCCCGATACGCGGGGCGGGCAGCGCAAGGACGCTGACTCGGACAAGGTCCGCCTGCTCTTGACCCCCAAGTCCTTCGCATATCTCAGGATTGGCGAAGGCTGCGATCATAGCTGCACCTTCTGCGCCATCCCTGCGATCCGAGGCAAACAGCGGAGCAAGCCCATCGATATCCTCGTGGAGGAGGCGAGGGGGCTGGCACAGGGAGGCGTTCGGGAGCTGGTGCTGGTGGCCGAGGACAGCACGGCCTACGGAATGGACTGGGGTGGCAAGAAGCGAATGCTGCCTGAGCTGTTGCAAGCCCTGGGAGAAGTCGAGGGCATCGAGTGGATCCGTGTGCTCTACGCCTACCCGCATACCGTGTTGCCAGCGATGACCCAGCAACTCCGGGAGAACCCCAAGGTCCTTCCCTATCTGGACATCCCCATCCAGCACATCAGCAGTCCGATGCTCAAGGCCATGAAACGTGGCGTGAAGTCGGAGCAGGTCCGGGGGATCCTGGATCGCCTTCGGGCGGAGGTGCCAGGGATCGCGGTCCGTTCTACCTACATCGTGGGATTTCCAGGCGAGACCGATGAGGACTTCGAAGCGCTCCTGGATCTGACGAGAGACTATGGCTTCGAGAGGCTCGGAGTCTTCCCCTATTCCCATGAGGAAGGCACGCCCGCATTCGATCTGGGTGACGAGGTTCCGGCCGAGGTCGCCGAAGAACGCATGGCGCGGATCATGGAGATCAACAAGGAGTGGATCCGCAAGCGCAATGACTCGCTGGTCGGTGAAGAACTCGAGGTGCTCGTGGATGGAGTCGTCGATCCGGGTCTGGATGTCGACTGGGATCCCGATTCCGAAGTCGCGGAGATCGTGGCTGGTCACAAAGGGACGGTCAGTGTCGCTCGGACCTACGCCGATGCGCCGGAGATCGACTGCAAGCTGTATCTCAGGGGGGAGATCTCTTCCGGGACTTTCGTACGCGCCCGTATCACCGATGCGGCCGACTATGACCTCGTGGGTGAGATCCTGGAGACGATCGAGAGACCTGGCCCAACGGGCATCCTGCCGGCCTCTCTTCGTCAAGCTGCAGCTCAAGGGGCGTCCCTGAGTGGCGGGACGAATGAACCGGAGAGGAACCTACCCTCGTGAAAGTCGCCAATCAGATCACCTTCGGACGCTTGATCCTCTCCGTGGGGGCCATCGTGGTCCTCGCGATCCATCCGGATGTGGATCCGGGCGGATGGGAGCCGACTTGGATCGCCTTCTGGCTCATCTTCGTCGCAGCCTCCACCGACGCCTTGGACGGATACGTCGCACGGGCCATGGGGGAGACCAGCAGCTTCGGTCGCCTTTTCGATCCCTTCGTGGACAAGATCCTCGTCTGCGGTTGCCTCATCCTCCTGCTGCGGCTCGAGAGCATGCGTGAGTTGCTACCTGCGTGGATCGTCGTCGTGATCGTGGCTCGCGAGCTCTTCGTGACGAGCTTGCGAGGGATGGTCGAGGCGCAGGGAAGGGACTTCGGGGCGGATCGACTGGGCAAGTGGAAGATGGTGGCCCAGTGCCTGCTCGTTGGTCATCTGGTCGCCTATCAGGGCGGATGGCTCTGGACGGAGAGCCTGTGCATCTTCTTCCTTTGGCTGAGTCTCGCCCTCACCATCCTCTCTGCGGTCAACTACCAACGCAAGGCCTGGCATGTCCTCGACTACTGATCGCAAGATCTCACGCGCGGATCGCGCTCGCGAGCTCATCGTCAGCTTTGGTGGCCTGGGGCTGGCTCCCGTCGCATCCGGAACCTTCGGAACGCTCGGTGGAGTCATCATCGCCGTCCCGCTGGCCTACGCATCGGGACTTCCCTACTGGGCCTGGCTCTTGGTGGCAACGCTGATCACGACTCTGATCGCTGTCGCACTCGGACCCTGGGCCGAGAAGTTCTATGGTCTCAAGGACCCCGGCGTCATCGTCCTGGATGAGGTTGGAGGCTACTTCGTCACCCTCGCGGTCTACGATCTGATCTTGGGTGGCGCTGCCGGATTCTCATGGCAGGGGCACCTGGCGGCATTCCTACTCTTTCG
Source organism: Planctomycetota bacterium (assembly GCA_024278315.1). Taxonomy (GTDB): domain Bacteria; phylum Planctomycetota; class UBA1135; order UBA1135; genus JAJRTL01. Next base: position 3,536 of record JAJRTL010000468.1, read on the forward strand.
CGTCGGTGACATCTTCAAGCCACCACCCGCACGCAACTTCGAGAAGTTGCCCGGTGGCTGGGGTGTCATGTTGGATGACCTCGTTGCAGGGGCCTACGCCGGACTCGTCCTCGTGGGCTTGACACAGTTGGGAGTAGCATTGTGAGATCCACCGCAGGTTCGAGCAGCAAGATGCCACTGATCATGGCGAGCAAGATCACGGGAGTGGTGGCGATTGCCTTTGTCGTGCTTGCCCTGGTCATCCAATCGATGGTTGGGAATCGGCTCGAGGAGTCGGTCAAGGACTATGGCTATGGTGTCGTTCAGAGCCTTGGTGCCAGTGGATGGGACTCGTGGGTACCCAGCAAGGATGCGACCAAGGCGAGGCGCGGGTCCAAGAACAGGCTGACCAAGCTTGTCCGAAACAGTGATGGTCGCATCCTCAATGCCTTCATCCTGAATCGCTACCTGAAACCCCATTCCGCGTACGGCTCACCGGTCGATCTGGATGGAGGAGGCGCTACCGGGAGCAAGAGCATCATCGAGGGCGAGTTCAACGGCAATCCGGCGATTCTGTTCACCGCGCCCTTGACGGACGAGGAGGACAAGGTGCTGGGGCGTGCCTGCATCATCGTCGCCGCAGGAGGTGAGGCTGGGTCCAACCTGATGTTGGCCCTGGCGGGAATCGCTTTCTTCGCCTTGATCGTGGTCTTTGGAGTCTCCATGGCTCTGACCAGTCAATTCGGTGCGCCCTTGGATGCCCTGGTTCAGGCGGTTTCCCGCATCAACAGGGGAAACCTCCACTACCATTCGACGATGCGTGGTCGGGATCCCGTGGCTCGACTCTCACATGCCATCGAGAACATGGTGGATGCCCTGGTAGAAGGGGAAGAAGCTCATGAGGCCTTGGGCTAGCGCGAGAGCGAGGCCAAGGAGGCGGGAAGATTGCAGGAGGCTCTGTTGCCTCGCAGTCTGCCGGTCGTGGAGGGATTCGAGGTGGTAGCCGATCACGTCGTGGGTGTCCGGGATGGTGGCTCGTTCTACGATGCTGTTCCGCTCGGCCATGGTCGTCTGGCCCTCATCGTGGCTGCGAGTTCGGGCAAGGGGGCACTGGGGAGCATCGTGGGATCCACGGGGCGTGC
>JAJRTL010000469.1 GCA_024278315.1 Planctomycetota bacterium
CTCGGGAGAGCATCTCCCATGACCCTGTCCTTTTCTTCCAGACCTGTTGTCTCGTCGAAGATACCCTGCTCCAGGAAGTGGATCGTCGTGCAGCCCTTGAGGCGCAGTTCGGCTTCGGTCTCGACCGGTGTCCACTTGCGCTTCTTGCCCTCTTCGAGGGCGATGAGGAGGGTCACGAAGGATTGCCTATCCGACTCCCGTTCGAATCGAATCCCGCTACAACCCATCTCTTCGAGCATGTGGATCAACCTCGAAGCCGAAAGAGATGCGTCGAGCAGGGGACGATCCTCATGGATGAGATAGCCCTCGGCAAGACCCAGGACGAGACTGTCCATGCCCGGAGGCGTCAGGTATCGGAGCTTACGTTCGAGTTGATCGAGGATGGCCTGGACCCGAGGATGCTTGAACCCGTAGATCCTCATCGTGACCATGCCCACGACGAGTTCGTCGATGAAGGCCGTCACGCCTTGGGTGTTTCTATGGGTCATGGGGCGGTCGCACATTGGATCTATCCCTTCAGTTGGTTCAGGGCCTGGCGTGCTGCCTTGGCGAGCCCGATCTTTTGGCGGTTGCCGAGTCCGAGGAATCCCTTTTGCCGTGCCAGCTCCTCCAACAATCCTTTGGCCTCCTGTGCCCGAAACTCGCCCATCTTTCGGACTGCGTAGGTCCTGGTTGCCAGGTCGTACTTGTCTTGACTGTCGGTGGTGAGTAGATCTCGTAGGACCGTGATGATCCTGTTCCGGATTGTTGCAGGGTATCTTCCGTTGTCATCCCTGGCTGTGAGGTCCATCAGGTATTCCATGGGGATGTCCTCGCTGTCGCGGAGGATCTTCAGCACGCAGGACTCACGACTTCCCAGCACAAGATGGCGAAGGTGCCTGACGACACGATCACGAGCTGACTGTCCGCATTCGTGCAGGTGGACATGGAGCAAGGGCAGGACCTCTACATGCCTGCCCTGGAACAAGATTTCTTTCCTTCCATGAGGTTCGAGCCCCCCTGTCAGGATCAGCAGCTCTTGGGCTTCGAGGATCCTCTTGGCTCCGATCTCTGCACAAAGTGCTGCGAACTCTGCGACATCGGTCTCCGAACCGGGGTCGAAGGTGTCCATGTAGGTCAGGAACCCAACTGGAAAGCGTTGGACGGCTTCCTTGGGATCGAAGGCCCCGCAACCCCTGGCCAGGGAGAGCAGACCATTGTCGCGTAGCCAGTCGACCAGTTCGCCGATGCGCCAGAGGGGACTTTCCTTGGGGTCCAAGAAGCTCCGCACGATCTGTCTCAGCTTGGGGTCGGGCTTCTCGATCATGGGCACGAGCTGCAGGCCGATCTTCTCTCTATGCTTGGGATCCTGGTCGTTCAGCAGCAACTCGAGATAGCTCGCCAGGAGCTCTTCTTCGAAACCTGGATCTGCATGTCCCTGCAGCACGACCTCTCCTTCGGGCAATGCTGCAAATTCCTGGAGAAAACAGGAGAGATCCTCTTCGATCTTGTCGTCGTTGGCATGCCCCCGTGCGGCCCCGCTCAGTGGCTTTGGTTGTTCGGTCACTGGCTGGTCGTTGCCGAACAGGTTGCGCCCGATGCGGTTCAGGAGATGGCTCCAGGAACTCTCCTGATCCTGGGGCAGGAGATTCTCCTTCTGCAGTCGGGCCAGGAGGAGGCTGAGCTCCTTGGCATTGAAGACCTGCCCTTCTGCATCCTCAAGAGTCTCTGGCAGATAGGGGAGGATGCTGATCAGGTTCTCTGGCGTGATCTCGAGACGTTCCTCTCCCTTCATTTCCTCCACGGACTTGCGAAGGATCTCGATCTTGTTTCGCACCTCCTCGCTGGCCTCACAGATCTCTGCGATAAGAGGATGCTCGAGGAAGTGGGCCGGGTCATGTTCGCGTCCCAGCTGTGATGCGCCGAACACTCGAGCCACGGGTTGGATGCCCGGTACAGGTGTTGGCTCCTGTAGCTCCTCGCCTGTCCTTGGTCGAGAGATCTCCAAGCTGTATTGAAGAAGATCGACCAATACGAGCTTCTTCGAGAAAGAGAAGCCTGCGTACCCGAAGGCGTCGAGACGGGCACGGAGCCATGGCAGCGTGCAATGTGGCGGAAAGGGGATTTCGTCGGTCCCGACGCGGACCTTCTCGAGATGGATCGTGATCTCGATCTGATCGTGCTTGCCAAGAGCTTCGTGCAACTTGGACAGGAAGCTCGCCAGTCCCTTTTGGATGCGCTGATTCGTCTCCGGATAGATGGACAGATCCTTCGTCATGCTGGCCCAGGTCTCGGCCAGATCGAAGAGCTCTTCCCTCCGCGCTTTGGTTTGATGTTCGTTGGTTTGAGCCATGCTCGTCGCATCCTGGGTGGGTGGATGGGCATCTCTGTGATGCCATGAGACTCATCGACTGGCTCGGTGGCGGAATCTTATGGAATCCCGCCCCCTTCATCATGATTGTCTGGCCTCTGGCTGCCCTGGGGCAGAGTCTCTTTCAGGAGACCATGGCATGGGCCGATGCCAACACTCCGCCGGTATCGGTTGCCATTGGGGACCTTACTCCTTTGGGAAATTCACGCCGAAGGACTCAGCTTCCTTGTTTGACGAGGACCGGATTGGAGCTGGCCCAGGTAGATGCAGCGGTTCCGCCAGGCAAGACTCGCACCGGACCGATCAGCGCCTGGGTCGTGAAGCGGAGTCCCTTCCCCTTGGGCAAGACGAGCTGGAAGAGGGCGTTGCCGTTCGGATCCACCTTGCTGTTCAAGAAGATGAAGGGCTTGTGGATCGCCACCCCGATCTGGGGGTAGAGAAGGCCTGCGTGTCCTAGAGCGAAGGCTGTCTCGGTCTTGAGCCCCTCTCCCAGAAGCCAGATGGCCCAGGAAGATGGGACGCCGCCCGTCAAGGTGAAGCCGATCTGCCCACCACTCAGGGGCTTGTAGGAGAGGATGGGGCGCTTGGGCGAGAGCACCCACAGGCCATGGTTCTTCGCAAAGTCGGTGGAGAGGACAAAGAAGGTCGATCCCTCCGTCCCATAGCGTTCGAAGGGCAAGGAGCCCTTGCGGAATCTAAGGTTGGTCACTCCTTGCTTGGTTACTTTGAGGATCTTGCTGGCCCGGCTCTTGCCACCACCGATCGGGATTTCGAAGAGATGGGAGGCTCCGAAGCTCACATCTGTGACATAGAGCGTGCCTTCCTGGTCGAACTCCATGTCGTAGGCGTTGTCGAAGCCACTGGCATAGACCTTCGCCTGCGTCTCGGACAGGGCACTCGATCCGATGCCACTCTTGACCTGGGAAGCCGTCCAGCGAAGGATCTTTCCCTGACCCTTGACGCCGAACTTCTTGGGCGCAGGCGCCATGTACAAGTCGCCTTTGGCGTCGAAGAGCAGAGGGCCTGCGAAGCCCACCGCTTGGGCGATCAGGTCCTGTGCTCCTGTCCTGGCATCGATGCGATAGATGCGGGCCAGGGCCTTGAATCCCGGGTCCCCGACCACATAGACGAAGTCTCCGGTATCCTTGGGGCTGAAGGCGATCGAGAAGTTTCCACCTAAGGTCGTCACGAGCCTGAGCTTCTTGCTGGCAAACTCGTAGCGATAGACCCCTCCGGCCGAAGACTCACAGAACCACGCGTGTTTGCCGGTGGGTGAGAGGCGCACATCGGAACCGAAGACGCCCTTGCTCAAGGTCGCATAGGTCTGCGTCACCTTGCCTGTCTTGGCATCGAGAGCGACCAGGTTCTGCCCATCGAAGGAGAGCAGCTTCCCCCCTGGGAGGAGGTCGAGCCCGACCCATCCCTTCACGGGCTGTGCCAGTGCCTGCCCACGACTGTGGAAGCCGCGCGGGGTTGTGGCACTCTGGGCCGAGACATCCGGAGCCAGAAGACTGGCGCCGAGGAAGAGGGAGCCCAGAAGGGCGTACGTGATGCTGCGTTGTCCGGCAGCGATACAGATAGAGCTGGAGCTTCTATGCGACTGCATTTCTAGTCCTCGAGAAATATGAGTAAGGGTCGCTGAAGTCCACACGGGGTTTCCTGACTCGCGGGGCATCTCTTGCTGGATGCAACCTCGCTCACAGTGGCGGGTCCGTGCCGGATTCTCACCGGCTTCCCCCCTGAGTAGACTTCGCCGCAGGCAAGACGCCTACAGCTTCCAAATTGTCAGACAGCCATCCTGCCTCGGGATCGAGCCCAGGGCAAGGATGGCTGTTGGCTTTGTTTTCTTCCGCCAGACGCGGTCAGAAGTCGACGCGGATTCCGAAAATGATGCTATCGGTGCTCATTTCTGCCTCGACGTTGCTTCCCGGAACGACGCCACCGGGGATGGACGGGTTGTACATCGGGCCGGAGATCTGGTTGCTGAATCCGTGTGTGTAGGCGATATCCAAAGTCATGCCGGCGTTCAGTTTCAGCGAAGCGCCCAAGTTGATGTGATGCTGGATGATGGCCGGGGCAGGGACGTTGTAGAACGTGTTGGCATCGGGGATAGGGTTGTCATTGTAGGAATAGCCCGCGCGGACCGTGAACTTGTCCGAGACTTCCCACTGGGCACCCATCGCCAGGACCATGATGCTATCCCAGCCGAAGCCTGTGACCGAGCCATCGGGATTGAATCCAGCCTCTTGGAATCCGTGCGTGTTCTCATAGTCGATGTAGCGAAGATCCACGGCCAAGGTCCACTTCTCGATTCCTGTGTATCCGACTCCGATGGAGGCGATCGCAGGGAAGTCCATGTCGAAGCGGATGTTCCGGGGCAGGCCATTCTGGTCGGTCGAGTTCCAGGAGAACTCGTTGAACCACTGTGCGGACTTGTAGCTCGCTCCGAAGGTCCACTGCTCGTTCATTTCCCAGAGTACGCCCAACTGGAAGCCCCAGCCCCAGGACTCATCTGCGTGTGCAGCCGATGGGTACGTGCCATTGCTGTTGGGGGTGGCAAAGGCAGCGGGATCCACGGACAGTTGTGCACGGTTGATCGTCGGAGAGAAACCGACGGACCACTCCTTGTTGAAGCGGTAGCCAACGGTCGGTGCCAACTGCAGGAGCTGGAAGTCGGAGAACACGGCACCGAAACCGTTGGGTTGTGGCATGAAGATGGGGTTGCCACCCGGAGCGCTCGCTGCGAAGTTGGTTCCAAAGCCTGCCATGCCATGCGCACCCATGCCGAAGACCCAAGGTGAGTCCTTTTCACCCCATGTAAAGGCGAAGCTCGGAATCGGGGACGTGCCGACGTCGCTGGGAGTGGTTCCTGAAAGGGGCCCGAAGGTCGAGGACACCTCGAGGGAGGAGCTGAAGAGCTCGAATCCGAACTGGAACTCGCAACAACCCAGGGCGTTGATGCCGGCAGGGTTCCAGTTGAGCGTGCCCGAAGGATCGATCGGCGCGCCCACGGTGGCACCACCCATGGACTGGTTGACGGCGCCGACTCCGTTCATGATGTGACCTTGCTGTGCAGCCAGGCTGGATGCGAGGAATGGGAGGACCAGGACAAGACCGGCCTTCTTGGCGCGGTCACCGATGGTTTTGGAAGCTTTCATGATCAGGTTTGCTTGGTGAGGACTAGAGGAAGTCTCTAGTTGCTGTGGCTCTCCATGTCTGTGGATTCCAGGAGGGCCGTTTGTACTTCTGAGTTGCTGAGCAGGGCTTCACGCACGAGGAGGCAGGCCTTGCCGATGGCTGGGTTGGCGAGACGCACATGCAGGAAGCGACCGATGCGCAAGGTCTGGATGAGCCCGACTGCACTCATCTTGCTGAGGTGCTGCGACAGCGATGCCTTGCTGATCTCGAGGTCGGTGATGAGGTCGGCCGAGGGGATATCGCCCTCGGTGGACTCCAGCAGGAAGAGGATCCTCAAGCGGATCGGATGCCCCATGACGCGTGCAAAGCGGGCTTGGATCTTGTAGGCCTCGATGTCCCAGTCTTTCCGGCTCATCAGCTTGGCTCAGTTTGATTGTTGTGGGGTTTCGCAATCCTTGAACTGAGGATAAGTATCGTTCAGATCGCCGTTTGGAACGATACGGTGAGGGAAGCAAGCACTCGCCAAATGGTGGGGGAGAAGGGGGGGGCGCTAGGGATCAGGCCTGTGAGGAGCAAGTGGGCAGGCCTTCGAGGAGCAAGTGGGCAGGCTGACAGGCTCCATGTGCGGAGTCCACAATGCGTAGGATGGCAGTGCGGATGCCATGTATGCTCCGGCTTCCCAGAACACGCAATCGAAACACCATGCACAAGTGCTCTAGCGGATATCGATCGTCTCCTCAGGGGTGGCTACACGCGGCCCGAGGATCTACGGGCCGGCAACATCGCCATGCCAACGCGCGCCCTGGTCATCGGTGGCCTGGTCCTGGGATGCATCTATGGCGTCTTCATGGGCCTGTATGGGGCGACGCGCCCGGACACTTCATCCTTCCTGCAACTGCTGGCCACCACGCTCAAGGTGCCCTTGCTGTTCCTCCTGACCTTGTGCGTCACGTTCCCTTCGCTCTATGTGTTCTCTGCCTTGGCAGGCAGCCGATTGAAGTTCGAACAGACCTTGCGTCTCTTGCTGGCGGCGGTCGCCATCAACCTTGCCTTGCTTGCCAGTCTCGGCCCCGTCGTCGGTTTCTTCACGCTGAGCACGCAGAGCTATCCCTTCATGATCGTGTTGAACGTGATCATGTTAGGGTTTTCGGGCTTGTGGGGATTGATCTTTCTGCGTCGTGCCTTGGTGCATGTCTTTGCGCCCAAGGAGCCGGACGCGCCGGTCACGCTCGATATCGCGGTTGATGGCTCGGACATTGCTCCGGTTGAGGGCCCGGTTAAGGGTCAAGAAGGTAGTTCGGACGACGGGTCGGCTGATGTCACGGTCCCCCTCGTAGGAGCTCCTGCGATTCCGATCCTGCCAGGTGCGTCGCCCTACGCCAGATCTCTACGAAGAGATCGGCCGGAGGAACCGGGCCTCCTGGTGTTTCGTGGCTGGTTGGTCGTCTACGGTGTTGTAGGAGCGCAGATGGGTTGGGTGCTCCGCCCCTTCATCGGTTCACCGGATCTCCCGTTCACCTGGTTCCGTGAAAGGGAAGGCAACTTTCTCCAAGGTCTCTTCGACGCGATCGCCAGCCTGTTCTCGTGAGCCTGATCGCGACCACCAACGACCTGTTGCGGACACGCCATCCCGAGCGGCTGGTGGAGTCGCTACCGACACGCCAGCTGATCCTGCTCTTGATCGTCGCAGGCTTCGCGTACGGGGCCATCATGGGCAGCTATACGCTGCGCCCGCTCCAGGCCCTGTTCTCGGGCACCAAGGTCCCCATCCTCTTGACAGCCTCATCGATCGTTTGCCTGCCGAGCTTCTTCGTCATCAATACCTTGCTCGGCCTACGCGACGACTTTCCCGTCGTTTTCCGGGCCTTGATCAGCACCCAACTCACGATGGCGATCGTGCTGGTGAGTCTTGCGCCCTTCACGGCCTTCGCCTATCTCTCCGTCGAGGACTACAACTTTGCCAAGGTCTTCAACGGCATCATGTTTCTCGTCGCCTCGCTCGCCGGACACGTACAACTCGGCCGGGTCTACGAACCTCTGATCCAACGCGATCCCCGCCATCGCATCGGCCGTCGCGCCTGGCTGACGCTCTACATCGTCGTCACCATCCAACTGGCATGGATGCTGCGCCCCTTCGTCGGTGCCCCAGGCATGCCCACTGCCTTCTTCCGCGATGGCGTCTGGGACAATGCATACGTCGTCGTGATCAACGAAGTCTGGAACTTGTTCACCCGCTGAAGGTGGTCTCATCATCGACGATGAGGTCGTTGTCCATTGGACTACGGTCCTCATCAACACGTTCGAATCCTCTTGCACAAGGAACGAAAGAACACCGTGAAGCTGGATGCCTCACGGTGTTCCTAGGCTGTGTGGTCGGGCAGAGAGGATTCGAACCTCCGACCCCCTGCTCCCAAAGCAGGTGCGCTAACCAGGCTGCGCCACTGCCCGACACGAGCCGGGAGACCATAGCGGCAAGGGGCGCGGTAGGCTAGCCCGGGAGTTCAAGAGGGCTGTATGGAGAGAGAGTCAATCCATGCCGTTCGGCTCCCAAAGCAGGTGCGCTACCAGGTGCCAACGGACGCGAGGTCCACTGGACCTCGCTCTAGGCGCCTCCACCGGCTTCGCCGGCGGATCCACCAAGCCGTTTGGTAATGCCACTGCCCGACATGAGCCGGGAGACCATAGCGGCGAGGGGCGCGGTAGGCTAGCCCGGGAGTTCAAGAGGGGTGTATGGAGAGAGAGTCAATCCATGCCTTTCGGCTCCCAAAGCAGGTGCGCTACCAGGTTCCAACGGACACGAGGTCCACTGGACCTCGCTCTAGGCGCCTCCACCGGCTTCGCCGGCGGATCCACCAAGCCGTTTGGTAATGCCACTGCCCGACACGAGCCGGGAGACCCTAGCGGCAAGGGGCGCGGCAGGCTAGCCCGGGAGTTCAAGAGGGTGAGGGTGAGACCTGCGGTTGGCCCAGCAGGAGGATGGGTGCCGTTCGTGGACCTGGTTCGCGGCTGGGTCGGCTGGGTCCGTGGGCGTGGCAAAGCGCCGAACGTTCGGCGTACGGGATTCTCTGGGGGAGATTGGGACTCGGCCTTGCATCGATCGAGCTTGGGCCAGGCCTCGGCATCTGCGTGGATCAGGATGCGCCGCGTGAGGCGCAGGGCATCGCGCGGTGTGCCGCGGGCCAGGGTCGCGAGGTGGAGGGCTGTATCGGGGTCGATCTCGTGACCCTCCCGATGCACTTCTTGTTGGATGACCCGGGCCAGGTCCTGTTCGCGGTAGCCATCCAGGACTTCGTGGATGGTGAAACGACTTCGCAGAGCCGGGGGCAATCGACCGGCTTCGGTTGTGGCGCCGACAAGCGTGAAGGGGGGAAGATCCAGGGTCAAGGTGCGCGCGCGTGGACCCGTTCGCAGCACCAGGGACAGGCTCCGGTCCTCCATGGCTTCGTAGAGAACCTCGAGGACTCTGCTGGGAACGGCATGGATCTCATCGATGAAGAGGAGATCCTTGGGGCCGAGCTGGGTCAGGATGCGGAGCAGGGCGGCCACGTCCTCGAGTTGGGGTCCTTGGATGGTGTGAAGTTCGGCGCCGCATTCGGAGGCAAGGACACGAGCCAGGGGCGTCTTGCCTTTGCCGGGCGCTCCAGTGAGGAGACAGTGGGGGAC
>JAJRTL010000470.1 GCA_024278315.1 Planctomycetota bacterium
GCCTCAAACCCTGACCTTCCCCACCCCCCAATCCGCCCGCTACTTCCGCCTCGTCGCCCTCACCGAAGTCCGGAACCGCGCATGGACGACCATCGCCGAACTCACCCCCCTCCCCACCCCCTAAGCCCAGCCACCCGTAACCTGCTCGTTATAGGGACAGGCCCCTTTTCACGCACTTGGCGGAGCCAAGTGCGTGAAAAGGGGCCTGTCCCTATAACGAGCAGCAGGGCCACTACTCCCAGGCCGTAGCCCGCTCAAGCGTCCCGAGCAGCCACAGGAAGTAGTCGCGATAGTCAGGGTCCCTGTTCAGTAGAGACGCATGCCGCTTCAAACGACGGCTCACAGTGCAACCCGCCACCCCCTTCAAAGCCGCGATCTCCCCGACTCCGAGCCAACACACGCAACTCAGAAGCGCAAACCGTGCCAATTCCAGATAGGTCCCCACGCCCTTCAACGGCCGGCAGGACCGGGCAGCAGAATCTCCGTCGGACATCACGGAGATGAAGAGAGAGTCCAGATCGGACGCAGTGATCATCCGCCTGCCCAGCAGACTCATCCCGTCCGCCAACTGTGCCCGATCCTCGTACCAATTGAGAGAATCTGAGCTGTTGTATTCCGGGGGCGCAACAGCAGCCTTCCGACCTGAGCTGGACTTCCGGATCCGCTCCTCCAATTCGCGGAACTGGAGCGATGTCATAGGCCCTCCAAACCGAGCCAGATAGGCCTGAGCAGGCGTGAGGCCCGCAGCCAGCTCACGCCCCAGGTGTTGACGGACCAGGCTCCCATCAACCCACGAAGGGAGCGCATCTCTGAGATACCCGCCGGCGCTCTGCCATGCGTAGTCCTCAGCATGCGCGACCAACCCAGCCTTGACAGGGTTCTGATCGATGTATCTCACGACCTGGACCAAGCCCCTACCCATGTCGACAGGAGCCGCGAAGAACCTCTGAGAATAGAGCGGACCGTCTCGCCCACGCCTCCGATTGAACCATTGCGTATAAGGCTGCAGCTGGGACTGCATCGCCTGGCTGATCCCATCGAGCTCTCCGCCAGTGATCTCATGCACATGGTTGGGCATGAGACAATAGGCGAAGAGAGAGGCCGTTCGATCCTCCCGGTCGAAGACCCTCTTCATCAACTTCTCGAAGTATAGGTAGTCCCCAGCATTCTCGAACAGGGGTCTCCGCCCAATGCCCCGCGTCACCGTGTGCTGAAGCCACCCCGGCTTGCTACTTCTCTTTGGTCTGGCCATACATCCTCCGCCAACACTGCAAGCAGGGGAGTGCAATTGGGACCAGGATGTGCGCGAAAAGGGGCCTGTCCCTCTATTGAGCGGGTGGCATGAGGAAGAGGGTCAGCTCGTGCTTGTTCTGGTGCAGGTGAAGAAGGCGAGCGCCAGGAAGGGCGACGAACTGCTCGGCGATGCTGTAGTCCGCCTCCCCCTGAAACTTGAGCGTACAGACGAAGCGGGGGCAGAGCCCACTCTCCACCCAACGCTGCACGAGCTTGAGTAAGCGCTCCGGATAGCAGGCAATATCGCAAAACAGCCAGTCGACCGGCCCGACGCTCTCAGGCTCGAGCCCAAACGCGCTCTCCTGACGAAAGTCGATGCGCGGCATCCGGGCGATGCGCTCGTGCAGAGGCGCCTTGTCGACCGAGATCACGCTCGCGCCGAGCTGCTGTAGCACCCAGGTCCAGCCGCCGGGGCTGGCGCCCAGATCGAGGCAGGTCTGGCCCGGCCCAGGCCGCTCGCCGAGCAGGGTCAGCGCCTCCCAGAGCTTGAGGTAGGCCCGGTTGGGCGGGGACATGTGGTCCTCGATGAAGTGGACCTCACCGTGCGGGAAGGGGCGCGAGCCATGCGGTGAGGCCAGGATGTGCTGCTTGTCGAGCAGGCACCAGGAACCCATGGGTGAGCTCGGCAGTTCGAGCGGAAACTCCCAGAGCTTGGACGTCGAGACACGCGGCAGCTTTTCCTCGAGCAGGCGCGCGCGGCCATGCGCGGCCACGGGGTAGTGCGCCCAGTTGCGTTGGATGGCGCGCAGGGCCTTGTTGCCCTCGCCGATCGAGCTGATCTCGATCACGCGCGGATCCAGCCAGATGTTGGCCGCCCAATGCGCATCGCGCGGCGGGCCTTCGACCACGAACAAGCGCTCATAGCGCATGTCGAAGTCCCCGAGCTCCTGGGCAAGCTGGTCCTCGTAGCCCTCGGCGGCCAGGTAGGCCGTCAGTTCTGTGTCCTTGAACATGTTCTTCTCGTGGATTCCGGACTCTGCTAGAAATCGGAAGAACGGAACACCGAGAGATGTCCGGTCGAAAGGCGCAGGAACTTGAAGCCGTACACCTTGCCCTTCATCCGCGCTGCGTAGCCTGGCAGGCTCTCTTCCTTCACGCGCGGAGCGGAGCTATGCAAGAAGTGCGGCTCGCCCTTCGGTCCACGCACGAAGAGTCCAACGTGCCCCACCCAGCGCCCCGAGCCCTTGCCCTTGACGACCTCGACGATGTCGCCCTCTTCGAGCTTGGGGTAGACCTCCTCCAGGCTGCTGACAGGCAGGTAGCTGGTCACGAACTTCTCCTTGGGGATCTCGACGTCGATTCCAAACTGCTTCTCGAGCATGCGCGCCCGATCGACATTCATCGTGAAGGGATCGGTCTTGCCGCCGAGCTTCTCGGTCATGTCTGTGAAGAGCCAGACGTTGTTGGGATTCCAGTCGGCTTCGGTGTAGTGGTTGCGCGTGGCCACGCCGATCTCGCCATCCTTGTAGCGGATGTGCATCAGCGTCTCGAAGAAGCCCTTCCAGCTGTCGTTCAGCGCCATCGAATACATCTGCTCGGTGAAGGTCACGCAGTCGCTGCGGTCCAGCGTGTAGAGAGGATCGGGGTCGTAGGTCTCGAAGGGATACTCCCCCAGACAGAAGATCTCGTAGCGCTGGCCCAGATTCTTGCGAGCGAGGTGCACGAGGCGGGCGCGTGGGTCGGGGATGCGCTTTTTCAGGGCACGCAGGTAGAGGTCGACCTCGTTCTCGCGGAATTCGTAGAGCGGCGTCTTCTTCAGGACCTCCAGCGAGCGCGGCGCGGGCAGATGCTGCACGACCGGGTCCATACGGCGCGTTCGCGGCACACGGGCGCTGGCGTCCTGTGTGGCCTGCGTGGTGGCAGGGTTTCCGGAAACCACCGAGGCAGGGTTCGCGGCAGCCGAGGCCTCCTCGGTGCCGGTCGTCTTGCTGGCGGCGCAGGAGAGGAGCAGGAGAGGGAGGAATGAGGCGGGGAGGATAGGAATCTTGCACATGATGTACAGGTCCTACCGCATTTGGGCTTTCGCGGGAAGTGTTGGCTCTCGTACAACGGGTCCCATCATGAAGACCTCCGTTCTCATCACTCTCTTCCCCTTGTTGCTGGCTGCCTCACCTGTCCTCGCCCAGGCCTCACGCCCAGCCAGCCAGCCTCCCCAAAGCGAGCCCCGGTCCGGATCCAGATCCCAGTCCGGGCCCCAGAAAGGGTCCTTGGACTCGCGCCCCAACATCCTTTGGATCATTGCCGAGGACATGGGGCCCGAGCTCGGCTGCTACGGGACGCCGGAGGTCTGGACCCCCAGGCTCGACAAGCTGGCCGGGCAGGGTGTGCGCTACACGCGCGCATTCACGGTGACGCCGGTCTGCTCCTCGAGCCGCTCGGCATTCATGACCGGCATGTATGCCACGACGATCGGCGCGCACAACCACCGCAGCCATCGCCGCGACGGCTACCAGCTACCCAAGGGCGTGCGCCTGCTGACCGACCGGCTGCGCGACACGGGCTACTTCACGGCCAACCTCCGCGACCTGGGCGGCACGGGCAAGACCGACTGGAACTTCAGTCACGGAAAGAAGCCTTTCGACTCGGCGCGCTGGGCGGATCTCAAGACTCATCAGCCCTTCTACGCCCAGATCAACTTTCCCGAGACACACCGGGGTGGCGCGTGGAACTCGGCCCACAAGCGGATCCCGAAGACAGCCGATCCGGCCAAGGTCCAGATCCCGCCCTACTACCCCGACCATCCGATCGTGCGACAGGATTGGGCACAATATCTGAACACGGTCATGTCCCTGGACCAGAAGGTCGGCCGCGTCCTGGACAAGCTGGCCCTGGATGGACTCGACAAGAACACGATCGTGATTTTCTTCGGCGACCATGGCCGCGCCATGATGCGCGGCAAGCAGTGGTGCTACGACAGCGGGCTGCATGTGCCCTTGCTGATCCGCTGGCCCGACGGCCATGATGCGGGCAAGGTCGATGGTCAGCTGGTGGCCTCGATCGACTTGACGGCCCTGACTCTCGACCTCGCTGGCGTGCCGCTCGGTTTGGGGACAGGCCCCTTTTCACGCACTGGGCGTCGCCCAGTGCGTGAAAAGGGGCCTGTCCCCAAACCGAGCGGGATACAGATGGAGGGGCGCGTCTTCGCGGGTCCCCATGCGCAGGCCGAGCGCGACTTCCTTGTCGGCACGCGCGACCGCTGCGACGAGACGGTCTTCCGCATCCGCACGCTGCGCAACAAGCGCTATCGCTACATCAAGAACGCGATGCCCGAGCGACCCTTCCTCCAGCTCAACCGCTACAAGGAGTCCTTCTATCCGACCATCGCGCTGATGCGCGAGCTCGATGCTGCGGGCAAGCTCAGCGGTCCGCCCGCCGTCCTCATGGCCAAGAGCAGGCCTGCCGAGGAGCTCTACGACATCGATCAGGATCCTTGGGAGATCCACAACCTCGCTGACTCCAATGAGCATGAAGCGACCCTGCTCGCCATGCGCAAGCAGCTCGACGACTGGATCCGGACCAGCGGTGACAAGGGCCAGCAAGCCGAAGATCCGGAGGTGATCGCCTTCTGGGAGGGGCGCATGAAGCGCAACTACGACGCGCGC
>JAJRTL010000471.1 GCA_024278315.1 Planctomycetota bacterium
GCCAAGCTCGACGAGCTCGGCATTGCCGACAACACGATCGTCATCTACTCGACCGACAATGGCGTCCACATGAACACCTGGCCCGATGCCGGAATGACTCCCTTCCAGGGCGAGAAGAACACCAACTGGGAAGGCGGATGGCGTGTCCCCGCCATGATCCGTTGGCCTGGCAAGATCAAGCCCGGATCCGTCAGCAATGAGATCGTCCACCATATGGACTGGCTGCCCACCTTCCTCGCTGCTGCGGGGAATCCCAACATCAAGGAAGAGCTCAAGAAGGGCGGAGTCCAGGCCATCGGTCGGACCTACAAGGTCCACCTGGACGGCTACAACATCCTCCCGATGCTGACCGGCAAGACCAAGGAGAGTCCTCGCCAGGAGATCTTCTACTTCTCGGATACCGGGGAGTTGACAGCGCTCCGCTATGGCGACTGGAAGGCGATCTTCATGGAGCAGAAGGCCAAGGACACCTTGCGCGCCTGGATCGAGCCCTGGACTCCCCTGCGCGTCCCGCTGATCTTCAACCTGCGGCGGGATCCGTACGAGCGGGCCTACTTCACTTCCAACACCTATTACGACTGGCTGATCGACCACATCTTCTTCCTGGTTCCGGCTCAGCAGTACGTGGGGAAGTTCCTCATGACCTTCAAGGAGTTCCCTCCACGACAGAAGGCGGCGAGTTTCAGCATCGATCAGGTCATGGAGAAGATGAAGACTTCGACCGGATCCAAGTAGCCCGTGTCCCGGTGGGGCAATCCAAGGCCCGCCGGGCTGCGGCTGGTACGAACGGTGGCATTGGCGCGTCAGGGGCACTGGCCCGCTCTATTGCAACCGATTCGCATTCACATGGTATGACGACTCTCGAGCAGATACAGAGCCTTGGCGAGCCTGTGGCTGCATCCACAATTCTGTGCTAGGGTAGGGCAGTGTTCCTACACGCGGAGGGATCTCTATCCCTCCTTGCCCGGCAATCAGTTTCCGCCTGGGCAGCAAACTCTCTTCCCCATTTCTTCCCCTTTCATCTGCTCCCATAGGAGATCCCGATGTCTAGAACTCTCACCTTGAGCGCTATCGCTCTCATTACCGCTGGTATCGCGGCCCAATCCACGACGATTCCTGCCGGATTCGACAAGAAGGAAGGCCCCCGAGGCGTTCACGCACTTCTTCGTTACACGCCCGCACGTCAGCAAGCCTTCTATACGCCTAAGGCCACGGGCTGGACCAAGGCCAAGATCATCAAGAGCCTCTGGCTTCGCCCGGACAACAGTTGGAGCAAGGGTCCTGCGATCAAGTGCGACATCATGGTCGAGGTTTCCAGCAAGGGCACGATCGCCAACTACGGCAATGTCAGCGGAACTTGGAGCAAGAACCACGGCTCGGACAAGAAAGTCTTCATGAAGAGGAAAACCTACAGCATCCCTGCCTTCACGAAGTCGACGACTCCACCTCAGAAGTGGATGATCGAGCTCAAGGGTGATGCCCCCTATGTCAACGTCAACAAGCAAATGGTCGTCGACACGCGGGTCTACACGGCGAAATACCAGAGCAACGCATATTGGTACGTCGATGCTTCTTCGATGTATGCATCGACCGGAACGCGTGGCAAATACACCCGCTATGGAACCCCCTGCAACCCGACCACCTTCTGGAACTACGCCACAGGATATGAGGTCAACAGCTCGTTGAGGACCTATGGGTATACGCGGAATGCGGGCGATGTCGTCTTCGCATGGCTCGGCTCCAAGAAGCTGAATCTCAAGATCAGCACCGGTTGCTCACTCTACACCAACTTCGTCCTCCTCCATCCGGCTGCTGTCAAGACACCCACCGGTGGCTATGCCAACTTCACCTGGGGCACGGTTCCCGCCTCAGCGAAGGGCAAGGTGATCTACAACCAGATGGCCGCAATCACGCCCAAGGGCCAGTTCCGTTGGTCCCGTGGTCTCGAGATCACCATCGGTAACTACCAAACCACCTACGACATCTTCGGTGCCTACTCCTACTCGTCCAGCACGAAGGCGTTCAACCCGGACAAGGACGGCGTGACGTGGAAGTCCTCCTCCGCGATCATCTACGATGTGAAGTAAGGGACGGACCTCTTCCTTCTCCCTTCCCTACGGGGCAAGGGGGGAGTTGCTACGCGCCGCCAGGCTCAGGCCTGGCGGCGCGTTTCGTATGAAATCAGCCTGCATACGAAACCGCATGACGGAGAGCCCTTGGCGGCCTCGCAACGAACCTGCCCCCCCTTCGTGAGCTTCGAATCCAAAGTATCCGGAGGAGTGGGGCAATGCCGGATACAGGCTAGAACGCGCGCAAGATGCAAAAGATCGATGCGTGTCCTACTCCACGCAGGGACGGCAACTACGTGGATCCACACACGGCCCCACACGGCCCCCACACGAGCCAGCACTCGCAAGCTTGAACCCTACTGGCCCAGGGTCCAGTGCAGGCCATTGGATAGGCGCATCGTAGTGTTGAGATTGCGGGCGTCGAAGCTCAGGGTCTGGAAACCGACCTGGGCTCCCTTGAGGCTCGGGCTGGTCGGGATCGCGTAGGAGAAACCATAGCTCTGGCGCTGCGTGACTCCCGCGATCGTCCAATAGCCAAGGAGATCCAGGTATAGGAAACCGGCGGTACCAGCGTGCACAGGTCGCACGGAGGGGCGGACTGGTAGAGCGCATCGCCCCTCCCCAGCGTCCATGCCCGGAAGAACATCCGGCCATCCCGGGCCTGTAGATTGCCAATCCAACTCATCCACAGACCATCCAGCTTGAGTGCATGCGTGCACTTGGCTGTGAAGTCGGAAACCCACAAGTCGCTCGTCGCAGTGAGGCTCGGCGCAGTAAAATAGACCTTGCCTCCCATCGTGACCAAACGCGGCACCCAACGCCAGAACTGGCCAGTGCCAATCGTCTTGAGCAGGCGAGTCCCCTGCTTGGTTCCGTCCGTGATCCAGAGATCCATCGTGTCCGGACTCGATGCGCTCCTGCCTTGCAACACCACGAAGAGCACTCTGTCTCCATAGCCCACGAACGCACTGGTCTTGCCAGCATTCTGTGTAATCACGGAGTTGGAAAGTCGGATCGTCCCCGCCTTGGTGCCGTCGCTGACTCAAGGAACCGAATTCGTATCGCCACCTACAGCGAAGAACAGGCGCTTGCCGATCACTCGACTGCCGGTGGCCCATTGCGTCGCACTTCCCGCAAAGATCCTGGAGGTACCCTTGGCGGTGCCATCGCTGACCATGAGATCCCAGGGCGTGTTGATCCGCTGGCGGGACTCGTAGAAGTAACGATTTCCAAACGCGACCAGCCTTGCCTTCGCACGACTTGCCGGTCCCTTCTGCAGGTCCAGGAGCAAGCGGGATCCCTTGGCCGTGCCATCGGTGATCCAGGTCTCCACCCCATGCTCGCCATCATCAGCCAGGATGAGTGCGCGGTTGCCGAAGCGTGCGGCATAGTGTGGGAAAGAGCCCTGCGTATCCCCTATCCTTACATTGTTCAGATCTACCATCCCTATCCCCTTGCCGACGCGGTAGACCCAAAGCTCCCGACCCTGACGCCCATCATCGCCACGAAATGCGATCAAACCCTTGGCAAGGACCGTGGGATACCCGAAGAACCCCCGTCCGGCACCCTTGAAGAGATCCACGAGTGTCCGCGTGCCCGCGTGTCTCCCGTCGGAGAAGCAAAGCTCGACACCTGTACCCGGAGTCAGGTCCTTCTGCTCGAAGTAGAGCTTGCCCTGGTCAACGACCATGTACCAGGGATGCGTCTTCAAGCTACGCGGGGAGAAGAGCTGCGTCCCCTTGGACGTCCCATCCGTCACGTGGATCCAGATCTGCCCATTGGGTCCGGTCCTCGTGAACCAGGCACGCTTCCCATCGCCAACGAATCGACCGACCTCCTCCATGCCCGGATCGCTTCCCTGGGAGGACATCCCTGAGGAGCCTCGTGCCCCTGACAGTGCCATCGCTGATGTAGAGTTCCCGGCCCAGGCGGGCACTCTCGGACACAAAGAGCACCTTGCCCTGGATCAGGCCGAACCATGCACCCCGGACACCGTGACCAGAGCCAGGAAGGAAGTCGACCAGGATCTTGGTTCCAGCACTCGTGCCATCGGTGATCCAGAGCTCGAATCCGGTCATCTGCTGATAGGCAACGAAGACGCCCTTGCCGTGGCAAGCCAGGTGAAGCTGGAAGAAGGATAGGAACCACTGGTGCCAGGCTCAATGTCCTTGAGCAGCCGAGTCCCTTTGCTCGTTCCATCGGTGACCCACAACTCCCGGCCGTACTTGGCCGTGTAGGACTCGAAGAGCGCCCAGGTCCCGGTCGGATGCACACTGATGGCAACCGGTGGATACGAGTCGCTCACCTGACCTAGAGACCTGGTTCCGGACAGCGTGCCGTCGGAGGTATAGAGAACGCCACCACGACTCGCGTTCGTGGAGAAGAACAGGACTCCACTCTTCCCGAATGCGGTCAGGCCATGGAAGTCCGTGCCCCTGGAGCCTGGAGTCACATCGATCAGCCGTGTTCCTTTGGCTGTTCCATCCGACACGTAGAGTTCCTTGCCACTTTTCTGGGTCGAGGCCAAGAAGAAGAAGCGCTTGCCGTCGCGGGTCGGGGTGAAGCTGTCCGGCCAGCTCGAACCCTGACCCGGCTCGAGATCCAGCAACAGCGAGCTGCCCGCCTGGGTTCCGTCACTGAGGTAGGGCTCGAACCCTGTCTTGGAATGTAGAGCCTGGATCAGAAGCTTCCCCTGCCAGAGGGAGAACTGCCGTTCTGGTATGACCCAGCCGTCCCGCCTGGGATTTGGATGAGAAGACGTGGGCACCTGCACCTTGTTGATATCCACAAGCAGTTGGGCGGATTGGGCCTGCAGGAACAGAGGAAACAGACCCAGGGTCAGGAAAAACCGAGACAAGGTGACCATGATAATTACCCCTTCGACGGAGGGTGAGGAATCCATGCCCAAGGGGGCGCCAAGGCAACCGGGACACTACAGGCAAAGCGGCCTTGGCGGAATCCCCACAAGGCTCCAGGACAGGAACTGGGCCCTGATCCCTGCCGACTGAGCCAGAACCCCCAGGGAGCAGGCCAGGGTCCGCATGGGGGCGACCAGATGCAGGGGATCCTCTCAGGGCTACTCGGGACGCAGGCGCCAGATCAGGAAGCTCAGGGGCAGGACGCCGAGGGAAACCACGAACATGAGCGCGGCCACCGAGGGCAGGGACCAGGCAAGGACATCCTCGGCGACGCGGATGTAGTCGTTGGTGAGCCCAAAGGACCCATTGCCGCGGTAGGTTGCCCTGGCGTTGGCGTTGGTCATGAGGCGCCAGCACATCCAGAGATTCTGGATGAGGAGATGCCAGGCGAGGACCGCGTAGAGGAGGCGCTCGGCCTGCGACTTGGAGAAGCCACCTGACAGCGCTCGCCAGAAGCAGACCGTCGCGAAGGCGAGCTCTCCCAGGTGACCGCCGAGGAGATGCATGAGTTCGCGCGGCGTCTCGAAGAAGGCCAGAAGCGGATAGGTGACGACGGCAAAGCCGAGCAGGCTGCGAGCGATGGCATGCTTGCGCATGGCGTAGGTGAAACCCGCGAGAGCGGTCCAGATCAGAAGGGCCAGGGCAAGGGACTGAGGCTGGTGGAATGCAGCCGCATGGCCAGCAAGGCTGATCGCTGGGTAGGCCGGCATGCCGACGTAGCAGGCGAAGAGGCTGTGGCCCATCTCGTGAGGCAAAGCGCTCAGGAACCAGGCCATGAAGCTAGTGATCTGCGTCAGCTGGAATGCCTGGGACAGGACCAGGCCTGTGGCAAGAAAGAGCCAGGGAGTCAGAGGCGAGCCTCCTCCTGCTGCACCCAAAGCAGCTCCCGGCTGCGGAAAGGTCATCTCACTCGCGTCCGGGGGCACAGAGGACTCGCGCCTCATCTCAGGGCCAGGCATCACCAAGCCCTGCATTCCTGAGCTCGATTCCTCGGACTCGGACTGCAGCCTCCCAATCGAATCGCGATCGATCAACTCACCACAGAGCCCACAGCTGGCGGCCTCCGGGTCGTTCTCGTATCCACAGTTCGGACAGATCTGATGTGTGCTCGTCTTCATGGACTACAACACTCATCGGATCCCAGGATCCACATACTGAAACAGGTGCGAGGCGGGATTCCCACCCTTCGCAGGACCCGACTACCTGGCCTGGATGATCCATGAGATCGTTGCGAGGCCATGACTCGTCCGGGTCAGGGTCGTCGCAGGCGAATCAGCCCGAGCGATCCGGCAGGTCTGTGGTCCTGAAGCAAAGGATCCCTGTCAGGGACTTCGAGGTCATGATTCTTTCGGGATAGGATTGGCACCCAATCCACTTCTTCCGTCTCGTCACCCCGCCAGATTCATGCGCCTCAGCCCCCCATGCCGTTTGCGATTCTCGTTTCCCCATTCTTCTCCTCCCCAAGGCTTCCCTTCCCTCAGGACGCCGAGAAGAAGGAATCGACCCAGAAGGAGTTCGAGGAGAAGCTGGAGAAGTACAAGAAGTCACAGGAGCAAGCTGCCGCCTGTCATCGCGAGCCTCTACACGTAACGGAATCGAACCCGACAGGAGAACGAATGTCACGAACCCACCGCCCCCTGAATCTGTGCCTCATGCTCTTGCTCTCAGCCGGATCGGGTTTCGCCCAGAAGGCCCGCACCGGGGGCGAGGATCAACACCTGCGTCAGGGTCGGACGAAGACAGCCCTGGACAGCTACGTCGCCAGGCCGGAGAAGGCCTTTGCTTGGAAGGAAGTCAGCCGGGTACGCCAGGGGACATTCACCGCGTACGTCGTCGATCTGAAGTCACAGACCTGGCGAAGCGAGAAGGACGTCAACCGTCCGATCTGGCAGCACTGGTTGCATGTCATCATTCCGGACCAGCCTGCCTCGGAGACAGCACTGCTGTTCATCACCGGCGGTGGCAATGGTCGCAAGCCGCCGAAGGGACCCTCGGGGATGATGAGACAGATCGCGATGGCTACCAACTGCGTCGTGGCCCAACTACAGATGGTACCCAACCAGCCCTTGCAGTTCGGTAGGGATGGCAAGAATCGCTATGAAGACGACCTGATCGGCTACACCTGGAACAAGTATCTCGAGACCGGCGACGCGACATGGGCCGCCCAGCTTCCCATGACCAAGAGCGCTGTCCGCGCGATGGATGCCGTCCAGGCCCTCGTCCGGCTGGTCACCGACAAGAAGCGCTCGGTGAAGGACTTCGTCGTGACCGGGGCATCCAAGCGCGGCTGGACGACCTGGCTGACGGCAGCCGTGGACAGCCGCGTCTGCGCCATCGTGCCGATCGTCATCGACGTCCTCGACATCAACCGATCCATGCGCCACCACTATGCAGCCTACGGCTTCTGGGCGCCCGCAATCGGCGACTACGTCCGCCACGGGATCATGACGCACCTGGACGATCCTCGCCTCGCGGATCTCTACAAGATCGTGGATCCCTTCGCCTACAGGGACCGACTGACGATGCCCAAGCTCCTCCTCAACGCCTCAGGGGACCAGTTCTTCCTGCCAGACTCCTCACGCTTCTACTTCGATGCGCTTCCCGGTGAGAAGCATCTGCGCTACGTGCCCAACACTGGCCATGGTCTACGCGGCTCGGACGCCATCCAATCCCTCACGACCTTCTTCGCAGCGATCGCGACGAAGAAACCGAGACCCCAGTTCTCCTGGACCTTCGAGAAGAACGGCTCCATCCGCGTCATCTGCAAGACCAAACCCAAGCAGGTCACGCTCTGGCGAGCCCACAACGAGCATGCACGCGACTTCCGCAAGGCGACCGACAAGAAGCAGGACTTGGGCTACAAGGCCACTGTTCTCGAGCCTGAGGAGGGTGGCAGCTACATCGCCATCATAGAGAAGCCATCGAAGGGCTGGTCCGCCTCATTCGTCGAACTGACCTTCGACCTGGGTCCCAACCTGCCCCTCAAGCTCAGCACAGCTGTCCGCATCACCCCCGACACCCTCCCCTTCGCGGACAAGGACCCCAACCCCAACAAGCACAAGACCCCCAATCCCGGCCACTAGCCCGGACTATTCATGAGATCGTTGTGAGCAAGAACGAGATCGGCGCAGCCGATCTCGTTCTTGCGGTCTGACAAGCGCATTTCGAGTTCAGGACGGCTGCGCGAGATGAAGGCGACCCAAGGCGCGTCCCTTGCGCCAGCCCACCACCCGAGTACATGGGGTCAGGCCCTTTTTCTCCGGGTGTTTCACCCGGAGAAAAAGGGCCTGACCCCATGTACTCGGGTGGACCCTGCCCATCCCTCGCATCGATCGTAAGTGGTTGCCCTTCCGCACCTGGATCCTCGAGAAGCTCGCTCGACGAGAGACGGGTTGGTACCTGCATTCACTACGCGAGCAGAGACTGCGAAAGATCCTGAAGCAAATGGAGCGGCTCGACTCAGGTCACGACAAGTGGTCACCCGCACACCGTTTTCACAGGGCGCAAGAATCGACTGTACGGAATCTGCCCCCATGCGCTCGACTTGCGTAGGATGGATCCCCGTTGTTGTCCCTCACTCCTCGATCCCAGTCGAAATACCATGCATCTGATTCTCGCACTGGTTCTCCAACTGCAAGCTGTGGGTCTCGAAGCGGGGGAGAGCTTTCAGCAGCTCGCCAAGATGCCGACGATGCTCGAGCATCCGGTGGCCCTGCAGGGGCGCGTCCTGGATGCGTTCACGGGTCGACCACTCGCCGGGGCCAAGATCGAGACCTGGTCCGAGGAGATCGACGCGGTCTTTGGTGGCTATCATCGCTTCGGTGAGGCACGCAGTGGGCGCGACGGACGATTCACGATTCGCCATTCGGCTGGCTCCACACAGGCTGAGAAAGCACGCATCTCGGCCCCGGGCTACCTGACCTGGTCAGGAGTCAGCGGAGACCTCTACAGTATCGTCCGGATCTTCCCCAGGGCCATGCAGAGTCCGCGCTTGCGCATCCTGAATCTTTCCGGCCGCCCGATCGCCGGGGCGCGCATCACGAGCACCTATACTTGTGGCCATGACGTACCCGCGTTTGATCTGCATACGGGCGCGGACGGGATCGCCACGCTGGGCGAATACGGCTTGCAGGATGAGGTGCAACAGCTACGCATCCGGGCGCGGGGCTATCAGGCCATCAAGCACCTGGACGGAGAGTGGCTCTATGCGCGGGCTGACGCAGGTCGAGTCCATGACATCTTTCTTGCGAGGCAGGGACCCGCACGTTTTCGCGTGGTCGACGCGGGGGGTGATGCGATCAGCGACCTTGCCATCCACATCAACGAGAGCGAGGGATATCACGTCGTGCGCAGCAACAAGCTCGGCCTGGTGTCGATCGCATCGCGCTATGGCAGCGGCAAACTCGGCCTTCAGATTCTCGGCGGCCCCAAGCCTCACTATGTCGCCAGCATCCTCCCTCCCGTGGATCGTGTGCCCACACTGCGACGGATGGCCGAGGAGTGGCCCAAGGAGACAAAGACCGGGACGATTCTCGTCGAGCTGCCAAGTCCCACCCACAAGCAGGAAGAGGAAGCCCAGGAAAACGACACGCCGCCGATGCACCTCTTCCATGAAGCGGGATGGTGGAGCGAGATCTACGAGGAAGATGAAGAGCGTGTATTCACAATGCCTTTCCCCGCGGGCAAGGGCTACCTCGTCGTCGGCGGACCCTTCAGTGGTTATGAAGAGGAGATCCATGACTTCGACCTCCAACGAGGAAAGAAGCTCAGGATACGCCCCAAGCTGACGCTGGAACCGACCATCCAGGTCCGAGCTCCTGTACGGGGCGACTGGACCCTCACCATCCAGGCGGGAGAGGACTCCAAACCCCGAATCGTCTTCGACGAGGAGACCCACCTGACCCTGACCTCCCCGATCTCCGTACCCGGCCACCGCGAGCTGACCCTCTACCTGCAGGGTGAAGGTCGCCACATCCGCAAGACCTTCCCAATGGCGCAATCAGGAATGAAGATCGACTTCGCGAAGGAGTTGGCTTCCCTGGCGCCAGTTGTCATGTCGCCTCTCGCCAAACGCGAAATCCGATTCGTCTCGGCCAAGACCGGCAGACCCCTGGCCGGGAAGTTCTCGATCTACTTCGGTAAAGACTGCCAGCAGAGCCCTGCGGGCGATGCCGTCCAGGATCACTTCGAGCTTCGCGGTCCGATCGGCGATGCATGGCTCGCCCGTTTCGAAGCCGATGGCCACAGCCCCATCTTCCTGCGAGGCCGCGTCGCCAAGGATCAGCCAGCTCTCATCCGCAAGGTCGAGGCACTCGCCACCCTCCAGATCAAGGCCCCCTTCGAGTTCAAGATCGAGGGCGATGACGCTCTCGATCTCGACGCTCTCCCCCCAGGCCCCCTGGGCCTCGTCCTCCTCCTGGAGAACGGTCGCCGCTACGACCTCAACCTGACGCTCGCTCCCGGAGCCAAGCGCAAGATTCAGATTCGTTGAACCCACCGAGTCCATGAATAGACTCGGCCACATCGCTCGCAGCCGTCATTCAGGATGGCCCGAAGCCTCCCGCCGGACCGGCGAAAGACCCACCGTCGCCATGGGCGGCTCCTGGATCTGGCATCCCTGAGTCTCGCATCGAGCCGAGGCAAGCCAAGACGGTGAGAAGAGTGTCGCAAGATTCGACAGCGGCTGGGGACATCAGACCGCCGATAGAAAGGAAGCAACCCGAAGCCATGGAGTATCTGATGTCTTCTTCCTCGAGCATCCTCAGAGTCGAATTGCCCGCCGATTGCGCCGGCAGCTTCTCCGTCCTGGAGTTCACCGATGCCATGCGCCGCAAACTCGCAGAGAAGCCGAGCAAGGTCATCCTGGATGGTTCCCAGGTCTACCGGCTCGGCTCGGTCATGATCGGCACCCTCGCCCATGTCCAGAAGGAGATCCAGGCCTGGGGCGGGCAGCTCGTCCTCAAGTCCTTCACGATGATGGGACGCCAGCCCTTCGCAATCTCGCGCCTCACGAGCAGCTTTACCTGGGCGGATTGAGGCGGGGCCTGGGGCGGACGATTCATGAGATCGTTGTGAGCAAATGCGAGATCGGCGCAGCCGAGCTCGTCCTTGCGGTCTGACGAGCGCATTTCGAGTTCAGGACGGCTGCGCGAGATATGAGGCGACCCAAGAGGGTCGTCGAATCGAAGCAATGCCGAGCGAACCGATAGGTTCGCGGTCCTGGACCGAAAGGCGCCGTCAGACGCATCGAGGTCATGA
>JAJRTL010000472.1 GCA_024278315.1 Planctomycetota bacterium
CATGTCGGCATCGTCGAGTTTTCGATCGACAGCCACCTCAGGGACATCTATGACTCGGTTCGACTCAAGAGCCGGTCCGACAAGGTCTTCAAGAATCTACCCGTGGCCTCGAAGCTCTGCCGGGAGCACGGTATCCATGTCCTGGCCAACGTCGTCTTCATGACGAAGAACGCTCCCTACCTCGAGGACACAGTCTCCTTCCTCGCGGAAATGGGCATCCCGACGGTCCACATCCAGAAGCTCTTCTACAACAAGCCTGAGAGCGTATTTGAGGATGCGGCACTTCAGTTCAAGCCGGAGTGGATCGCCAACCTCAAGAGGAATCTGGTTAGGATCGCAGAGGAGAAGAAGATACAGGTCGTCTTCGACTTCGATGGCCACGAAATCCACGACTACTTGCCTCAGGACGAGACGTTCCGCGAGAGCAAGGCTCGCGACCCCTGGCTCGAGTCACTCCGGCGCTACTATCCCGGGTACTGTCCGCAGTCCGTGTATCGCCTGAAAATCGGATCCGAGGGAAGTGCCTATCCCTGCTGCGTGGGTGTCGATGACCGGTTGAATCTCGGCAACGTCTACGAGCAGACTCTCGACGAGATATGGAATGGCCCCAGCCAACAAGACCTGAGACGGGCCATGCTCACCGATGACGTCCCTGAGATCTGTGTGGACTGCAACTTCCGGACGGGGCCCATTCTGGGAGAGGCACCGCAGCTACCGTTCAATGACGAACATCTGCTCGTCATTGAGATCTACCCGGATCAGCGGCAGATCGCCATGTCCGCACCCACGCACTTGCGACGGGAGTCCGAGGCGCCTCTTTTTGAGTGGGCGATGCCTTCGGGAGTCGAGTTCGATCGCTTCGAAATCGTCCTTTCGGCGGGCGGTGAGCGAGTCGATTGCGTCATAGCGGTCGATGGGCGTTCGGGACAACACCAGATGTCGAAGGAGGCGTGGGAGCAGTTGACGCCCAATCTCGCCTACTGGTGGACCCTCTATGCCATCCGTGAAGGTGCGCCCATGGAATCCCTCAGAGGCGAAGTTGTCCGCTGCCTGATCCGCCATGAGCCCATGGACCGCATCCCCGGCAGCAAGCTCAGATACCCCGATCAGGAATAGGGCACCCTTGCATACCTGCACCAGGTCCTGGCCATCAACAGCCAGCATCTGGTTGTCCTGCTGCCTCGGCCGACCTCGCCGTCGTCAAGCCTTGGCGATCAGTAGCCAGCCTTGAGTTGGTCTGCTGC
This sequence comes from Planctomycetota bacterium, assembly GCA_024278315.1. Lineage (GTDB taxonomy): Bacteria > Planctomycetota > UBA1135 > UBA1135 > JAJRTL01. The sequence continues at coordinate 1,245 of JAJRTL010000472.1, forward strand.
ATGGCCCGACCTCGCCACAGCCTTACTTCATCCGTCGGTGAGTCCCCTTCTTCTCGATGAAGTCCCCTTCCTCACGCGTCCGGATCTCCTTGTAGGTATCGTAATCCCCGAACACGAACCGCCACTTGCCATCCCCTTCGAGGGAAAGGACGTGCGTCGCCACCTTGTTCAGGAAGTATCGATCGTGACTCACGACGATGGCGCATCCCGGGAAGTGCTGCAGTGCCTCCTCGAGCACCTGCAGGGTCGGGATGTCCAGGTCGTTCGTGGGTTCGTCGAGGATGAGGAGGTTGCCGCCATCGCGTAGCATCTTGGCGATCTGCACTCGGTTGCGTTGTCCACCTGACAGGACCCCGATCCGCTTCTGCTGATCCTCTCCCCTGAAGTTGAAACGGGAAAGGTAGGCGCGGGCTGCCATGAAGCCCTGGCCGAAGGGAATCTCGTCCCGCCCTCGGCAATCTCCTCGAAGACCGTGTTTTCGTCTTCGAGGTGTACGCGGCTCTGATCCATGTAACAGAGATCCACGGTCTTGCCGAGGATTACCTCACCGCTGTCCGCTTTCTCCTGCTCCAGGATGATCCTCATCAGCGTCGTCTTGCCGGTACCATTCTCGCCGATGACGCCGAGGATTCCCCCAGGCGGTAGTTCGAAGCTCATATCCTCGATGAGCTTCTTCTCGCCGTAGGCCTTGGACAGGCCGTGCACCTCGAGGACCTTGTTGCCCAGCTTACGTCCGGGTGGAATCTGGATCTCGATCTTGTCGTCGGCCATATCCTTCTGCTCTTGGAGCATGTCATCGTATCGACGGAGACGCGCCTTACTCTTGGTGGCTCTCGCCTTGGGGCTGGTACGGATCCACTCCAGCTCCTCCTTCATCTTGCGTTGGCGCGCGGCCTCGACCTTCTTCTCTGAATTCAGTCGGGCCATCTTCTTCTCGAGATAGGCCGAGTAGTTGCCCTCGAAGGGATAGGCCTTCGTGCGCTCGATCTCGAGCATCCAGGTGACGACGTTGTCGAGGAAGTACCGGTCGTGGGTGATCAGGATGATTGTGCCCTCGTAGTTGGCGAGGTGCGTTTCGAGCCACTGAACGGTGTTGGCGTCCAGGTGGTTGGTTGGTTCGTCGAGCAGGAGCAGGTCTGGGTGGGCGATGAGCGTCTTGCAGAGGGCCACCCTGCGCATCTCGCCGCCCGAGAGGGGAGCGATCTTGGCATCCATGGGGGGGAGCCCCAAGGCATGATGCGCCTGCTCCAGGTGCCGTTCGAGTTCCCAGGCATCGCGATGCTCGATCTCGATCTGGAGGACCTCCATCCGGGCCATCGCCTTGTCGAGCGCCTCACCCTCCAGGTCCCCGAGATCGTGGGTGATCTTCTCGTATTCCTCGACGAGGGCACGGATCGAAGATACAGCCTCGTCGAGGTGCTCCTTGACCGTCATCTCCGGGTTGAGATGTGGCTCCTGTGGGACGTAGCCTATCGTCAAACCGTCGATGGGTTGGCAGATCCCATCGTAGTCCTTGTCCTCTCCTGCGATCAGGCGGAGCAGGGTCGTCTTGCCGCTACCGTTGTGACCGATGACGCCGATCCTGGCGCCCTCGATGAAGGAAAGGGAGATTTCGTCGAGGATGACCTTGGTACCGAAGGCCTTCTTCAGCTTGGTCAGATGGAATATGGGACGGCTCACTCTACTCTCTCGCCTATCTGGTGGCTCTGATCTGGAATTTCGAGCGGAACAAGATAGCGAGAGCCGCTGCTCAATGGCAGCAGCAAGTGGGATACGTACGGTCTTCAGCCTTGCCCTCATGTTCACCTGGGAGCACAAGTCATGTCTGTATATTGGCTTAGAGTTTGCTCGATCCACTGGGATGAGAAACGTCCCGTAGGCGATGGCCGTGTGGAGTCATCTGCAGTGGCCCCAACGACTTGGGATCGCCACGCAGGGGCTCAGGCCAGAGGGAATTCCCTGGAACCGGAGAATCAGTATTCGAGACTGCTCCCGGGCAATCGTTTGATGTCCTTCTGTCGGATGAGGCAACGACTGGGCGTAGCTCTCTGGGAATCCTGTGGACGCTTCTTGTTGACCCCCCAGACTGTCCACCAATAACCGAAGTTCTCTTGCATGGTCGTCCAGAGTTCAGCGGGGATGAATGCCTTCGTGACATTGCGAGGAACCCGGAAGCACTTTGTGTCCCTGTCCTGACTACCCAAGGACAGCACGACCAGGTAATCATCGAACTTGATCGTCGGCGCCGCCCATTCCAATTGAGGAGCTTCCCGGGTGCGGATCATGTGCTCAGGCCCCTCGAGCTCGAAACCAACCTTCTCGGCGCTGAATCCGTGCTTTGCATTCATGTCTTCGATGAAGGGAGGATAACTCTCGGGCGGCACGCGGTCGGTGTAGAAGCCGCATCCCTTGCAGAACTTGGGTACGTCCCCGGTCAGCATGCCTCGTCTCAGATCCTGGGACTCTGGTCCGTTCCAGATCTCTTCGAAGCCCTTCTCGTTGAGATTGCCCAGTGACAACGTGCCGTCGTCCCCGACGCAGCAGGGATAGATCTGCCCATCGGTATCTACCTTCACGCGATACACAGATTGTGAACAGTATCCGGGCAAGTAATGCTGGAGCTTCCAAGCCCAGGGATCCCTGGCCTTTGTGGGCCGGGTCGGTTGCGGGTCTTCCCTGTAGTCGAAATTGTCATGGCCTTCGACATCCCAGATGACACGGATCTTCTTCTCCTCCGCTGCGGTGCGGATTCTCTCCCTCATCGACGCAATCCACTCCTTGCTCATGTGCAGGATGGGGTCTCAAAACTGCCTGGCCTCGATGGAATGCAGGTAGCGCAGGATGTGGACGGTATGGACTCCTTGGTCGGCCATGTAGGCCACGGTCCTGTCCGGCCAGGGAGCGTTCTCGACCATGAAGACCGCGTTGACCATCACGTCGATCCCGGCTTCGTTGCAGAGCCTGGAGGCCACCGGCAGATTTCGGAAAACCAGGTCGGGTTTGGACCGCAAGCGGATGGCTTCGTACACGTCGGG
>JAJRTL010000052.1 GCA_024278315.1 Planctomycetota bacterium
CCCTCTCCGCAAAGCGATGCTTCGGGATCAGGATCACCAACCAGCCCACGAGCCCACTCATGAGAGTGGACACAAGAAGAAGGAACATCGCTGATGAGCCCCCAAGACAATGTCAGTCGAAGAAGCTTTCTGCGTGGGAGCATCGGCGCCGCCGGCGGAGTCGCCGCCGTGGCCGCAGCCCTGAGCCCACTCAAGGATCTGGATACGAGCGACTTCACGATGTCGCATTTCCTCCAGAAGCACTACAAGGAGATGAGCGAGGAGGACATGCAAGAGGTCCTCGAGCGCATCGCCAAAGAGGTGGAGAAACGCCACCATCTCCGCCCGGAGGTCAGGGACGTCAAACCCATGGATGGCGTGGAATTCGCCTACGCCCTGAATCTCGGCAAGTGCATCGGATGCCGCAAATGCGTCCACGCCTGCGTGGCCGAGAACAACCAGAGCCGCAGTCCAGAGATCCAGTACATCCGCGTCCTGGAAATGCCCAAGGGCAGCATCGACGTCGAGAAGGGCAACCACCACTACGATCGGCCCAAGGTCCCGGACAAGGATCACTTCTACATGCCGATCCAGTGCCACCAGTGCGCCGATGCCCCCTGCGTCAAGGTATGCCCCGTGGAGGCCACCTGGACCGAACCCGATGGCATCACCGTCGTCGACTACGACTGGTGCATCGGTTGTCGCTACTGCGAAGCCGCCTGCCCCTACTGGGCCCGGCGCTTCAACTTCTCCGAGCCCGAGATTCCGGACAAGGACATCAACCCCAACATGGCCTACCTCTCCAACCGCCCCCGACACAAGGGCGTCATGGAGAAGTGCACCTTCTGTCTGCATCGCACGAGAGAAGGCAAGATGCCAGCATGCCTCGAGGTCTGCCCTGTAGGAGCGCGTCATTTCGGCGACCTGGCGGACGCCAAGAGTGAAGTGTCCCAGATCCTGCAAAAGAAGCGCGTCTTCGTTCTCAAGGAAGACGTCAAGACCCTCCCCCGCTTCTACTACTACTTCGACGAGGACTACTACGTCGACGAGAAGGAAGCCCGATGAAAGAATACGGCCGTTTTCTCTGGCGGTGCTTCCGACTCAGTTTCGTCGGCGACTGGCGCTATTACAGCTGGATGCTCCTTCTGACGGTCGTCGCCCTCTTCGGGTTGAACGCCTATGCCAACCAGTTCGTGCATGGCCTCATCACGACCGGGATGACCGACCAGGTCAGCTGGGGACTCTATATTTCCAACTTCACCTATCTCGTGGGCATGGCAGCCGCCGCTGTGATGCTCGTAATTCCGGTCTACATCTACAAGAACAAGGATCTGCACGATCTGGTGATCTTCGGCGAGCTCTTCGCTGTTGCCAGCATCATCATGTGCATGCTCTTCGTCACCGTGGACCTGGGCAGACCCGATCGCTTCCTGCATCTGATGCGATTGAACCTTCCCACCTCGATGCTCGCCTGGGATGTCATCGTCCTGAACGGTTATCTCTTCCTGAACCTGCACATCTGCGGCTACCTCATCTTCTGTAGCTACAAAAGACGCAAGCCGACGCGAAAGTTCTACATCCCATTCGTATTCATTGCGATCGTCTGGGCAATCAGCATCCACACCGTCACCGCCTTCCTTCTCGTGGGAATCGGTGGACGCCCCTTCTGGAACAACCCGATCATCGTACCCCGCTTCATCGCCTCTGCGTTCTCTGCGGGGCCGGCATTCATCATCCTGACACTCCAGGTCATTCGAAGATCCAGCTCCTACAAGGTCACCGATGAAGCGCTGGGACTGCTGCGCACGATCGTTACCATCGCACTGACGATCAACCAGTTCCTGCTGATCAGCGAGCTCTTCACCGAGCTCTACGCCAATACGGCACACAGCATCTCTCTGCAGTACCTTCTCTTCGGCCTGGGTGACAAGAACGACCTGGTCGGGTGGATCTGGCCCGCGATGATCTTCAACACGATCGCACTGGTCCTCCTCTACATCCCCCGGTCCACGACCATGATGAGGACCAACGTTGCCTGCGTTCTCCTCATCGTCGGCATCTGGATCGAGAAGGGCATGGGCCTCATCATTCCCGCCTTCGTCCCCACACCCATCGGCGAGGTCGTGGAGTACACGCCGACCGGCAATGAAATCCTCATCACCCTGGGCATCTGGGCCACGGGATTACTCATCTACACGATTTTCGTCCGCATCACGATTCCGGTCCTGTCGGGCGAGCTTACCTATGACCGCGTCTACCGGACCGAGGAAGAAGTACTTCCCGATCCGATTTCCCATCCGAAAGGAGAGTGACTATGTCGATTCCCCGTAGCATGAGGTTTTTGAGCCTCATGTCTCTCGCCTCCGTGGCACTTTTCACACTGCCAACCCAGATCCGCGCACAAGCGATGGGCCTGCCGGAGCTGAGTGAAAAGACGCGCGAGTGCATCGATTGCCACAAGAAGAAATCGCCGGGCATCTACCAGCAATGGGGAAGGTCCAAGCACTATCGTGGAAATGTAGGGTGCTATGAGTGCCATGCGGCAGCCAAGTCCGACAAGGACGCCTTCATGCACTACGATCATCGCATCGCCGTGATCGTCAGCCCAAAGGACTGCAGCAAGTGCCACTCGCGTGAGGTCAAGGAGTTCCAGAGCTCCCATCACGCCAAAGCTGGTCGTATTCTTGGCTCCCTGGACAACGTCCTCGCCGAGGTCGTCGAGGGAAACAAGGGCATGGTCACACCGGGATTCCCGGGCGGAGTCTCTGCTGCGGCCGTGAACGGTTGCTGGCAATGCCACGGATCCCAGATCAAGATCTTGCCCGACGGCAAGCTGGATCCAGCAACCTATCCCAACAGTGGTATCGGTCGTCTGAACCCCGATGGCTCCGAGGGTTCCTGCAACGCCTGTCACACAAGGCATAGCTTCTCGGTCGCTCAGGCCCGTCACCCCGACACCTGCGGCAAGTGCCACCTCGGACCGGATCACCCGCAGAAGGAGATCTACGAAGAGTCCAAGCACGGCATCGCCTTCTTCGCCAAGATCGACCAGATGAACCTGGACTCCGAGAAATGGATCGTCGGAGAAGACTACTCGGCCGCCCCCCCCTGCGCGACCTGCCACATGTCGGCCACCAAGAACCAGGACGTCAGCCACGACATCGGCATGCGCATCAGCTGGAACAACCGCCCGGTCGTATCGGTTCGGCCCGAAGTCGCAGATGCCAAGATGGGCCTTCCGGGCAAGGACATCCCCTGGCAGACGCGCCGCAACAGCATGAAGGACGTTTGCCTCAACTGCCACAACAAGAACTGGGTCGACGGGTTCTACGTGCAGTACGACGGTCTGGTGCAGCTCTACAACGAGAAGTTCGCGAAGCCTGGCAAGGAGCTCTATGCGCTCGCCAAGCCACTGCGTCCCTACAAGGCCGCCTTCAGCCATGAGATCGACTGGATCTGGTTCGAGCTCTGGCACCACGAGGGACGACGTGCACGTCACGGCGCATCCATGATGGCACCTGACTACACCCATTGGCACGGCACGTACGAGGTTGCACGACAGTGGTACACCAAGTACATCCCTGTGCTCAAGAAGCTTGCCAAGGAAGCCGCTGAATCCGGCGATGCCGCCAAGGTCGCAGGCTCCAAGAAGCTCCTCGCCAAGATCCAAGAAATCCAGAACACCAACGATCACAAGTGGTCCATCGACAAGATGGACAGCGAGGAAGCCGCCAAACGCAAGGCTGCTCGCGACGAGTTCAAGAAACGCTACAAGTAGCGTCACACAGGACTCACAACCCCTCCCGGCCTTCCATCGAGGCCGGGAGGCCTCGATCGCCCAGAAACTACAAGAGAGCCATGTCAGACCAGGGACGCCAACTCACCGAAGAGGACGCCAGAGAGTCGCTCAGCAACCACATCCTCGTCAAGGCCGGTGAGATCAAGACGAAGTACGGCGCATCCATCGGCAAGGACGAGATCCTTGCGATGCTCTCGGACCGAGAAGTCTTGCGATACGAGACGAGACTGGTCTTCGATCGTGACGCCCTCGAGAGTGGTGAATTCGCCTACCCACAAGCCCTCGGCTCCCACCCGAGCGAAGGGTTCATTCTCCACGTCCACCCGGCCCTCGAGCAGAGACCCGAGGACCTGCCCTTGGTGATCGCCTACCACATGGTCACCATCAACTATGGAGAGATCGCTGGCTCGGACGAAGCCGAGCTCTTCGGGGCCAACCTGTTGAGCCTCGAAGTCGACGCATACTACGACAGGCTCTGCGCCATCGCTGACAGCCTGTCCTGATAGAGACAGTACCGAACCCCTGGCTCGGCTTCCTTCCACCGGGCGCTTGAACCAACCCTGCTGCCTGTTCGTAGCCCACACGAAGCAGGCGGAAGCTGAAAGGAGAACTGTAGATGGACACGGACGGCTATGTCGTCGTGGGTGCGCTTGCACGGGTCGACCAGGACTGCAGACAAGCAGTCTGCGATCGGATCGATGCCCTGGAAGGCCTCAGCACCTTCGCCGTGGAAGACCCACTCAAGGTGGGTGTCCTGATCGAGGCCAAGAGCCTGGATCAGGCCCACATCCGCTTCACCGATCAGCTCTCCGCGATCGATGGAGTGCTGGGCGCCTGGCCCGTCTCCGTCGAGTCCGACGAGGGCTTCGCTGGCGATCCCCCTGCCCAAGAGCATTTGGCCGTCCCGCATCCGGCCGATTCTCGATCCCCTGGTTCGCATGCGGCAATCCAAACACAATCACCATCTACTCAGTCAGAGGCAATCAGATGAGCTCCTCACGTCGAGATTTCTTGAAGTATTCAACGATGGCCGCCGTGGCCACCGCTGCCAAGGGAAACTCTCTCTCCCCTGTCTCCTCGAAGACCACTCCCACCGAAAGTCCGGATGCCTCCGCAGTGGAATGGCACAAGTCCGTCTGCCGGTTCTGTGGCACAGGTTGCGGCGTCATGCTCGGTGTGCGTGATGAGAAGCTGGTCAAGCTTCGCGGAGACGTAGAGCACCCCACCACCAAGGGTCTGGTCTGCGCCAAGGCCCTCTTCCTCCCCAAGATCGTTGCCACTCCTGATCGCCTCAAATACCCGATGATCCGGAAGGACGGCAAGCTCACGCGCGCCAGCTGGGAAGAGGCCATGACACTCGTCACCGACAAGTTCGCTGAGGCCATCAAGACCAAGGGACCGGACTCCGTGGCCTACTACGGATCAGGACAGGCTCTCTCCGAGGAGAGCTACTTCGCGAACCGGCTTTTCAAGGGAGGCATCGGTACGAACAACGTCGAAGGCAATCCACGTCTGTGCATGGCTTCGGCCGTGGGGGGCTACGTCACGAGCTTCGGCAAGGACGAGCCCCTGGGCTGCTACGACGACATTGATCATGCCAAGGTCTTCTTCCTGGTCGGCTCCAACACGGCGGAGTGCCACCCTGTCATCTTCGATCAAATCCTGGCCAACAAGCAGAAGAACGCAGGCATCCAGGTCATTGTTCTCGATCCTCGACAGAGCCCTGTGACCTCCATTGCGGACGTCTTCCTCAAGCCCATTCCGGGATACGACCTCGCAGTTTTCCATGCCATGGCCCACGTCATCATCAAGGAAGGCCTGCACGATCCGGAGTTCGTCAGCAAGAACGTCCAGTTCAAGGCCGTCAAGGACGGCAAGCCGATCAAGGTCGGCTTCGACGGCTACGTGAAGTTCCTGGAGGACTGGTCTCCGGAGAAGGCCGAGGAAGTCTCCAAGGTCCCTGCCGATCTGATCCGGTCGGCAGCCCGCACCTTCGCCAAGGGGCCGACGATGTCCTTCTGGACCATGGGACTCAACCAACGCTCCCGAGGTGTCTGGGCCAACAACCTGATGCACAATCTGCACCTGATTACCGGCCACATCGGCAAGCCCGGTGCCACTCCGTTCTCGCTGACCGGGCAGCCCAACGCCTGCGGAGGCGTGAGGGATACGGGATCGCTCTGCCACATCCTTCCCTATGGCCGTGTGGTCAAGAAGGCCCCCCACAGGGCACAGATCGAGAAGATCTGGGGCAGCCAACCTGGCACCATCAAGCCCAAGCCTGGTCTCAACACCATCGAGATGTTCAAGGCACTCGGCAGGGACGAGATCCAGGCCATGCTGATCTTGACGACGAATCCGGCCCACTCCCTGCCCAACGTCAAGAAGTACCGGGAGGCCATGTCCAAGGAGAGACCCAACAAGCCCTTCATCTGTGTCATCGACGCCTTCCCCACGCTCACGACCAAGATCGCGGACGTGGTGCTACCAGCGGCCATGTGGACGGAGAAGGCGGGTGTCTTCGGCATGTCCGAACGCCGTTACCAGTACCAGCCCAAGATTGCGAGGTCCCCTGGCGAAGCCATCCCCGACCTGGACTTCTTGATGGACTTCGCAAAACGTCTTGAGGATCGCGGCGTCGTTCCCAAGGACTACAGCGCCAACCTCAAGGACGTCGACGATGTCTGGAACGAGATGCGCGAAGCGTCAAGGGACACCGCCTACGACTTCCGCGGCATGACCCGTGAACGTCTCAAGAAGGACCGGGGGGTGCGTTGGCCCGCCCCCACCGAGGGCCATCCCGGAACAGCGCGTCGTTTCGTCAAGGGGGATGACCCCTGTCTGGACGCTGGTCCCTACAAGGACGACAGCGTGGCCGAGGGCGACATCAAGTTCTACGCAGCTCCGGACTTCCGAGCCACGGTCTGGCTCCGACCCGTCCTGGGCCCAGCCGAACCGCCAGACGCCGAGTACCCCTTCGTGCTGTCCACGGGGCGCGTTCTCGAGCACTGGCACACGGGAACGATGACGATGCGTGCACCCGAACTGCGGCGTGCGTATCCAGAGGCCTTCCTGGAGGTCAATCCCGCGGACGCACTCGATCTCAGGATCAACAATGGTGACTACGTGCGTGTGACCTCACGTCGAGGCGAAGCCATCATCAAGGCCCGGGTCGTGGACATGCCACAGAAGGGCATGGTCTTCACACCCTTCTGTTGGGACGAGGAGTCCTCGCTCATCAACAAGGTGACGATCGACGCCTACGATCCGGGCTCCAAACAGCCCGAGTTCAAGATCTGCGCCGTCAAGATCGCCAAAGCCTGAGCCCAGAGGAGCCAATGCTCATGAAGACCTTGATCCTCATTGCTTGCACGTCCGCCTTCGCGGGTGTGCTGATTCCGGGCTGCGCATCGGATTCCCATGGCCAGGCCAACGGGACTTCGATCACGTCGGGTGACGGCGATGCTGGACGACCCAGCATCCCTCTCAAGCCCGCTCCCAAGAACCAGTTCGATGATCGGCTGGACAACGCCTTCCCTCCCACGCTCTCCGATGTCAAGTACCATCGCAATGCGTGGCTCAAGAACGACTGTCTACGCTGTCACGAGACGGGAGTCGGGGATGCACCCGAAGTCCTGCATGCCAACATGGCCGCCATCCTGCTGGAGGCCAAGTGCAGGACCTGTCACGTCAAGATCCCTGGCCAGGAGCCAGTCATGGCTCTCGCGGCAGAGAGCGCGTTCGAGTCCGATGCCTTCCCACCGATGTTGCCAGCTTCGACTTCGCACGAGAAAGCCTGGACGACCAATGACTGCCTCCTCTGTCACGAGGACGGCATCAAGGAAGCACCTATCGTGACGCACAAGGGAATGCCCAAGCGTCTCAAGACAGCCAAGTGCCGCACCTGTCATGTGCAGATCCGGTCGGTAGAGATGGATCCCAAGTTCAAATAGGGGAACGAAAGCCCGAAGCGACCTCTCTCCTGTACTGATCATGTCAGCACCTTTGACGAGAAGGACCTTCGGGCTTGCGGCCGCGACGCTGGCTGGCGCCGTATCCGCGCGCTGGCTGGTGGGCAACATCCACAGCGGAGAAGCCCGGCTCCTGCGACCTCCTGGAGCCAAGAGCGAAACCGAGTTCCTCTCCAGCTGCATCCGCTGTGGTCAGTGCGTGGAGGCATGCCCTCCTCAGGCCCTGCTCCTCGCCACCTTGGCGGAGGGGCTCTCTCTGGGAACTCCCTACTCTCGCCCAGAGATCCAACCCTGCGATCTCTGCCGGGGACATGACACACTGGAGTGCATCCGCGTCTGCCCCACGGGAGCCCTCAGCCCTGTCGAGAAACACCAGGACATCGACATGGGCGAAGCCGTGCTCGACACGGAGATCTGCTTCGCTTGGAACGGGGTGACGTGCAGGTCCTGCTGGCACGCATGCCCTTTCCCCAACCAGGCCATCGTCTTCGATGAGCTGGCACGCGCCACGATCGATGAGGAGTCTTGCATCGGTTGCGGTCTCTGCATTCCCGCCTGCCTCACGGATCCCAAGTCACTGACCATCCGCCCCAAGGGTGCCACCACCCTTGCAGCTCAAGCCAAGGAGGATTGAGCATGCAGACCCGTAACAAGGGGCCTCTGCGCAAGTGGACCTGGCTTCACCGGCTGACCACAGTCCTCTTCCTCCTGGCACTGGTATTGGGTCGCCAAGCCTGGTTCCCCTGGTTCAAGGGCAGCCTCGGGGCCACACAGCTCGTCGGAAGCATCCCCTTCGCCGACCCCTTGGCCGCTCTCGAGGTCATCCTGGCTTCCCACTCAGTCGCCCAACCCCTCCTCACAGGCCTGGCACTCGTCGTCCTGCTCTATGCCTTCCTGGGCAGGGTCTTCTGCGCTTGGCTCTGCCCCTTGGGACTCCTCCTCGAAGTCGTGCATTCTCTCCGCGATCGTGTGCAGGGCCACTTTCGCCGGCGCGGAAAGCGATTCCCCGACATCCATCTGCCGAAGGAGATCAAATACTGGTTGCTGGCATTCTTCCTGCTGCTGGCCCTGCTCACTTCGCTCCCAGTCTTCACGATCCTGTCCCCCATCCACATCCTGGCCTGGCTCCTCATCTTCCGCATGGGACCCGAGATCATCGTGTTGGGACTCATCCTCATCGTGGACACACTCTCACCCCGGGGCTTCTGTCGCAGCCTCTGTCCCCTGGGCGCTCTCCACAGTCTGATCGGGAGATTCAGTCCTCTCCGCATCAAGATCTCTCCCGAGACCCGGGGACGCCTCTATTGCCATCAGTGCACCATCCATTGCCCGATGGGGATCGATCTGGTCGAGGATCACATCCTGCCCGGCAAACCGACGGTCCAAGATCCGGAATGCACTCGATGTGGTGCCTGTGTCGATGTCTGCCCCGCCGGCCATATCCTGAAGCTCTGCTTCGTGAACCCACACACACCCACGAGAGCTCCCGATCCACAGACATCCGGGAAGTCGCCCTCCTGAATCCCCCCGCCCGCTCGGATCCAGCAGGGTTCCGCAGACGTAACACCGGGGCAGCTGCAGGGCGCAGGAAACCGCGAGAGGGCTACCCCTGTGGTCTCTCAGGACGGATCGCACCACCGGCACGTTGATTGCAAGGTGGCCCTCAGATCGACTCCGCATCCAGTTCCCCGAGCCTCTCATTCACCGTGCGGCTCGAGGTTCCGGAGACGGTCCCTGACAAGAACCAGGTGCAGACAGAAGATCCGACAACATGTCCCCGATCAGCCAGCAGGTGAGCAGGTCCTGCTAGCTGATGGATCGAGGGCAACACCTGGTTGAGTTTCCTGGAAGGTTGGGGGTCTGCTGGCTTGCGCCGGTGGGCCCCCACATTCCTTTGGGCAGGGAGTCTTCAGCTCCCGGTGAAACCCACCCAGACCTCGCGTCGACGTGGACCATCGAACTCGCAGAAATAGACTCCCTGCCAGGTTCCCAGTTGGATCTCTCCACCTTGGACGATCAGATCCGCGGAGGAACCGAGGAGAGAGGCCTTCACGTGCGCGGCCGTATTGCCTTCGCCATGAAGGTAGGCCGGATCCTGCCAGGGAACCATGCGATCCAGGCAGAGAGTCATGTCGTGCAGCACGTCAGGATCCGCGTTCTCCTGGATCGTCACGCCTGCGGTCGTGTGTGGGACGAAGAGCGTCAACCGACCTTCCGACCAACGCTCTGCGTCGACGAGTTGCTGGAGGCGCGCGGTCACATCCACGAACTCGGAATGGGACCGGGTCTGAACCTCGAGGCGATTCATGGCGCAGTCGTGATGGTCTGCGTCCAGAGACTCCGAGCCCGGACCCCCCGCTCGCCAGGTCGCAGCGAGAAGAGGTTGCCCGCGATCCTTTGGTAGGCCTTGTCCTGACCAAAAGCGACGCCACGATCGATGCTGAAGGCCTCCAGGCTCAGAGTCCAGGTGCGTCCCCCCTCGAGGATCTGGGGGGCTGTCGCCACGAGCGGTCCGAAGGAGAAGCTGGTCCGATCGCCAGGCAGGCAGACCTTCCAATGGCGATCGTCCGTGCCGTTCACGCTCTCGAGATTCAACACGTAGAACAGCGTCCCGGCGGGCGCAGTCCAGGTGACCTGGAATCCCGTCTTCGGGACGGTCGCATTGGGCAGTGGTGCAGTGATGGCTGGCAGGGTGAGGAAGGCTCCAGGACTGACGGTCAACTGATTCGTCTGGAAGTAGAGGTGCTGGGCCATCGTAACCCCCGCGCTGGTCGCTCGGCCTCCAAAGGCAATCAGGTAGCTCCCATCGGTCAATCGACCCGTCAGGGGAGGAACCGGGACGCTGGCATCCGTGGCTGAAGTCAGAACACCACCCGAAACCGGCAGGAGATCGAGAGCGCGTGTCTGCCCGATGTCGGCACCGAGTTGGTAACGGAGCGCCGCCGTACCGATACGGGAGTCCAAGGAAGGAAGAACATTCTGCAGAGTCACCCGCTGTGAGAGCGAGAGAGAAAGATCCAGATCCTGGACCAGGCGAGAGCCGGCACTCGGGCGTATATCCGTCAGAACGCCCAATCGTTCCGGTGTGTAGACGCCCGCGAGGGTCACACCCTCGGAGACGACAAGGCTGGCCCTCTGCGTCGGTAGCCCCAGGAGATAGCTCTGGCTCGAGACCGATGGCTCCAGCATCCTTGGCAAAGACTCGACATAGGTCAGCCCTGTGAGGGCCACGTTGAACCAGTCGTTCACGGAATAGCCTGGTTGCGGCAGTGCCTTGCGATCCTGCCCGCTGCGGGAGGACAAGAGCTTGCCCTGGATCAGCCCGAAGGGATCGAACTGACCCCGATCCGGACGCGTCAGCGTCACCAGAGGGTACTCGGCCCGGAAGTTGTCGAGGTTGGCCGTCGTGAGTGCCGAGCGAACCTGCAAGGGACCGGGCAGTTTGGACTCGTAGACCGCAGTCTGATCCTCGAATCGGCTGGTATCGTTGAAGACACTCCCCCGATCTTCCACGGTGACGAACCGGTTCGTCACGGCGTCGGTCGGCGACTGCACGATGGCTCCTCCGAGAGGTGCCCCACCCAGGGAGTCGATGACGACGTTGAACGTACGCCCTTTCACTTCGCCGCCGTGGGTCGGCCAGGTACGAACGAACAAGGTCATGCCTGTGAATTCGTTCTCGGGATTGGTCAGGACTGCCAGGTCATCGGGCGTCCGGAACAGTTCACCGTTCAGCTCGAACGAATGCCAGGCCCGATACCAACCAAGGGGCATGTCGCGTCGGGTGACGACACCCTACTGCGTCACGGTCGCCGTGGAGAATTCGCCCGCGCCCTGTGCTTGGATGACGCTGGGACTGAGACCACCCCCACCCTGGAAGATCCGCGCATTCCCCAGACCACGACCACGGATCACTGCCTGCGACTGCAGGTGGGTGACGGGATAGGCGCCTGTCTGGATCGTTCCAACATTCGTGCTGTTGGGCAACGCGTTGAAGGAGACTCTCTTGATCGCCGGCGCATACCCCAGAGGTGGAAGCACGAAGATGGGAAGCATCACAGCCGATCCACCTGCATCTTGCTGGGCCACGCTCGGTGCCAGGAAGTCGCCCTGCGCATTCGTGAAGACCACCCCCGATTCACCGACGATCACGTGCGCACCGACGATCGGGTTCTGGGACTCGTCCACGACCTTGCCACTGACGGCGGTTGAGACGGAGACAGAGGTCGTGTAGACGTAGATACCGCCACCGGGCAAGGCTCCACCATCGCTCTGGATGTCCGTGCCACCGGCCTGCACCGTGCCTGTGCCCACCGGATTCCACTGCCCCGAAACAGGATCCAGACGCAGGAGATCGGCCTTCGCCCCTGCGCTGAGACCCAGGTCGTTGGTCACGATCAAGGTCCGGGATCCACCCGAGAGCCCCAGGTCCAACGGCGTCAACCAGATGCCGCGCCCAGCCAGGAGCACGCCCGAGGCAGCCCTCGGCAGATCGAGAGGCAGCTGATCCTTGTCGACACGGACCAGGCTGACCTTCACAGCCCCGGAGTTCGCCCCCTGGCTGAGGATGGTCCCCGCGGCGAGATCCAGCTGGGCACCCGCAGACGAGCTGGCGTCCAGCTGGATCGGCGAGGCGAGAGTGCCGAGGATCAGGAGAGCACTGGCGCCCTTCGTGAGGTCGGGCAGAACCACCGCACGCCGCAGCGTGGCTTTGCCAGCTGGAATCCCAGGCCGATACACGAGCGTGGCATATTCGTCGCCATTCGTGGCCGTCCCATTCTGGGGGTCCACGGTCAGACGTCCCTGCCCGATGGGAGGATTGGACAGGTAGAAACGGCCACTTCGGCTCGCCGCCGCCAGGCTACTGCTGCCCTCGGCCGACGCAAGCGCTCCGACGATCGGTAGATTGTCCTGGTTCACGACGGCCGTCGCGACATAGGCCTTGGGCCCACCGGGCAAGAAGGGGGCGACCAGACTCCCTTCTCCGATATCGCAGGAGAGGAAGCCCAGCAGGGCCAAGAGAGGCGAAAGGGCACGCAGGCGGTGGCGGGGCTGCAGTCGAGGGCTCGATGGAAGGCTCATCCAGGGGATTCTAGCCGGAAGGTTTCGCTCAACGAATCAGGCTTTGGCCATTCATTTCGGCCGGCTGATCGATCCCCAGGAAGGGCAGGAGGGTCGGAGCGATGTCTGCCAGCGTGCCCCCCTCGCGCAGGCCTCGGATGTTCTTGACCGGATCCCCATAGAGGAGGAAGGGTACGAGATTGAGCGTATGGGCCGTGTGGGGCTCCTTATGCGCCTCGTCCCACATGGTCTCGCAGTTGCCATGGTCCGCAGTAAGACACACGACACCGCCCTTCTCCACGACCTTGGGAACGATAGAGGACATGCAGCGATCCACGGTCCTGACGGCTTCGGCTGCGGCTTCGAGATCTCCGGTGTGCCCCACCATGTCGGGATTGGCCAGGTTCAGCACGATGAACTGATAGGCATCACTGTCCAGGGCCTCCAAGAGACGACTCGTAACCTCAGGTGCCGACATCTCCGGTTGGAGATCATAGGTCGCGACCTTGGGGCTGGGCACGAGGATGCGGTCCTCACCCTCGTATAGCTTCTCTCTTCCGCCCCCGAAGAAGAACGTGACATGGGCATACTTTTCGGTCTCCGCGATGCGCAGTTGCCTGTATCCAGCCAGGCTGACCAACTCCGGGAAGAGCTTCTCGAAATCCAGGGGCGCGAACACGACGGCGCAAGGGAAGTCCTTGCGGTACTGGGTCATGGTCAGGTAGTCGACCTGTGGCTGACGGCCACGCTCGAACTCTGCAAACTCCGGATAGAGAAAGGCCTCCGAGAGCTCACGGGCACGATCCGAGCGAAAGTTGAAGAAGAAGATCAGATCACCATCAGCAATCCCATCGAAGTCCCCGAGCACCGTGGGCAGGACGAACTCATCCGCAACACCTGCATCGTAGCTCTCCTGGATGGCCCCGAGGACGGACTCCGCCTTCTCGCCTTCTGCAAGGACCAGGGCCGACCAGGCTTTCAGCACGCGGTCCCATCGCTTGTCCCTGTCCATGGCGTAGTAACGCCCCGAAATCGTTCCTATGCGTGCTCCGATCTCACTCACCTCCCGGTCGTAGCGCTCGAGAAAGCCCTTGGCGCTTCGAGGCGGAGTGTCCCTCCCATCCAGGAAGGCGTGCAGGACGGTTCGGCCCCCGAGCCCTTCCTTCCCGAGGATCTGGAGGATCTTGCTGAGGTGACGATCACTGCTGTGCACGCCACCGTCGGAGACCAAGCCCAGGAGGTGGATGCGTCCCCCGCTCTTCCCAACTGCTTCGAGGGCCCTTCGCCATCGCTCGTTCTGCGCGAACTCACCGCTCTCCATGGCCCGGTCGATGCGGGTGATGTCCTGGAAGACCGTGCGCCCGGCACCGATGGTCAGATGACCGACCTCGGAATTCCCCATCTGTCCCGTCGGTAGCCCCACCGCCGGGCCGCTCGCATCGATGAAGGTCAGCTGTCCCTCATCCCTGAGCTTGAAGTAGTACCCTGGATCGGCGACCGAAATGGCGTTGGTCTCCCCGGGAACGGTCTCTCCAAATCCATCCAGGATCATGAGGAGAACTGGTGATGGCCTTCCTGGCTGTGCTTTCATTGCAGGCTCTTTCCTGTTTTGGAACGGAGCATAGGTCCAGGTTCACCAGGGGTCCCTAGCGAACCTGGACCTATCCTCTCCGATCACTCCGTAATAGCTCGCGCTTCCTCGAGAGCCAGAACTGCGGCGTATTGACGCTCCGAACTTCGGCCCAGTGCCCGGACGCTCTGACTTTCTCCCAGAGCATCTCCTTGCGAGCAAAGGGTTTCCCGGGGATTCAGAGATGCAAGGCCGAATTGCTAAAGGCGCCTTTCACCCAGGGACGACAGCGCAATGACCAACCGGAAGGGTGGGACGCTCCTGGAGCCAGATCGGCTGGAGCCTCCCTGGGCCTTCTCGTGTTGGAAACTGATTCCCACGCGTGCGAGCCCGCTCGACATGCGCCCGAACCAGCTTCTAGCGAACTGTCTCGCAGAGAGGCAGTGAGAAAGCGACAGGCCCCAACGGACGGTCATCCGCCTGATGACAGGTGGCGCTTTTTGACAGTTCGCAACATGGGAGGAGACATGAAGTGTCTCGCACTCTCGGGAGTCCTCTTGCTGGTCAGCTCTGCGGAAGCGCAGAAGAAGGCATTTGGTGCCCCGAAGATCATCACAGGAGCCCGCGCATTTCCAGGGAAAGTGGCGGTCGCCGACTTCAACCTGGACGGCAGGACGGACATCGCCGTGGCCAACGCCTTTTCGTTGGACATCATCAACGGACCTGCTTCCGCCTGTTACCTGGACGAGAACCTCAAAATCAGGAAATCGCTGAATCTCGCTCCGACTGGTGAAAAGGGACTCTTCTCCTATCCCGCGATGCTTGCTGCAGATTTCAACCGGGACGGACACGAAGACATCCTCCTCCTGAGCGACCGCGGCTCCCTGAGCCTCTACCTCAATCAGGGTCCCAAGGATCCGACTTCCACTGCCCCTCGCTTCAAGGCTTCCTTCGCGCCTCGGCGACTCCCCCTGATGGCCAAACGAAGAAACAGCTTCTTCTACCTTCGGAACAGCGGCTTCCTCGTCGACGATTTCGACTTGGACGGCAACCTGGATGTCGTCCTTGCAGGCGAGATGACCTTCCTCAACGATGTCCTGGGCTATACGGGAGTCGTGTTGATGAAGGGGGACGGAAAAGGGGGGTTCGGCAAGCGGGAGATGCTCCTCATCGCGCCGATCATCTCCTTGGCCAAGGGAGACGTGGATGGAGACGGACGCATCGACCTGGTCGCTCTCGACAATGTATCCAAGGTCCATGTCCTCCGATCGATGGGGGCAGGAAGTTTCAACACGACCTCCTGGCAATCCTCGTCGCCGGCGACATCGCTGATCGTCAAGACCGGTGATGCCAACCTCGATGGCTTGGACGACATCCTCATCGGTGGAGGAAAGGTCAAGGCGGAAGCCACTGTCTACTACGCAGGTGCCGCCGGGAGCTGGCACAAGAGGACAGTGCTCGACCTGTCCTCGACGAAAGCTGCCCGGATCGAGTCCATGGTCTTCGAAGACTTGGACGGAGACCGGATGGCCGATCTGGCACTCCTCCTCTCACGGCAATGGAACGATGCCTCGGTACGGATCTACCGTTCGAAAGGGACCAAGTTCACGTTCCTGGAAGAACACAGCTTGACCAGCATCATCGACCCCAAGAACAGGGTGCCAGCACATGCCATGCTTCAGGCGGCCGACATGGATGGCGACCTCAATCCCGAACTCGTCGTTGGAAGCCTGGTGGTCAGAGGAAACAAGAAGCTCATCCAACTCGTCTTTCCCAATCAAACGACCAGGAAGGTAGGTCGCCGATTCTACGGCAAGGGGTTCACGACCTCTGCCGGGGTCATTCCAGCAATCACAAGCTTTGGAGGCCGACCTGCACTAGGCAATCGGCACTGGGGAGTCGCGGTCACTGGAGCCCATCAGGGCAACCGCCGTGCCGCACTCTTCATGTTTCACAACCCAGGCGGGCCTTGGCAGGGTCCCGGCTTCATGATCAACGTCTTTCCACGCTGGTCCATCGGAACGAAGACCATCGGTGGAGGCCCCAAGGGAGGCTATGCACTCATCTCTCTCCGCATCCCCAAGGATACCTACCTCCTTGGCAAGACCTTCCACTTTCAGTGGTTGATCGAGGACTCCGGCGCGAAGTCATCCAACGGCATCGCCATCAGTAGAGCCATGTCCATCACCTTCGTCACGCGATAGCGTCGGCTTGCTCCCGATCTTCGGATCGGGAGCCCACCCGGGAGCCATCTGGTCGTGCCTCACGGTCCGTCATTGCTGCCCGACTCCTTGTCGGCTCGCGAGGGTCTCATGAATCATCCGGGCTACTGGAAGAGCTTTCCATCCAATCGCAGAACCGGAAAGTAGAAGTAGGGCGACATGAAGCCAATGCCGTTGCGTGTGGAGGGCTTCGTGGCATAGACCGTCTGAGCCATTCCCGTGGGCAACACGTTGGGACGCAGCACCACTTGATAGGCGTTGTATGTGAGCACGAAAAGCGCAGCGGTCGTATCCACTGCCACACCCTGGAAGTAGATCGGTAAGCCGCTGAAGGCCTTGCTGCTCGGAATGGAAAAGGAGATGGGACTCTTCAAGCCCGGGATCAGAATGGGTAGGTTCACCGCCAACGCGCAGGCGTTGAATCCAGCGGGGGTGAGGTCCAGGGGGAGCTTGGTCGCCCCCCACAGTCGATTGGAGGACCCCAGGCCCAACAGCATGAGATCCAGCTTGCTGCCGGTCGAAGGTTTCATCGTGTATTTGGCGAGGATAGAGCCTCCCAAGACACCGTTACCTGAGGTCGAGATGGAGAGGTAGGCCTGATCGCTCCTACGATTCATACATGCCTTGTTCTCCCAGATCTTGTTCACCAGCCCCGAAGGAACCCTCGTGTTGTAGGACATGCCATCCGCATTCCAGAAAACAGAGCTGTACGTGCCGGTTTCCTGCCAGTCGATGAGGAGATTGCCCTTGGCTGTCTTGTACGTGTAGAGGGAAGAGAAAGGGATCTTCACCGAAAAACCAGCGGGCAAAGGATAGGTGACCGTGAAGGCAGGAAGTACGAGAGTCTTCTTGAAGACCACGGTCCCCTTGGCCGTGCCGATGTTGGTCTTCCAGGTCTTGACCATACTCTTGGGCGTCGTTGCGACCTCATAGAGAACGATCGTGAGAGCGAGTTTCTTGCTCGGATAGAACTTCGTCGTCCCGCTTCCATCAGGCCGAAAGCTCATCCCGGACAGGAAGGCCTGCGTCTTCGCGATGGCAGACTTGTCGATGACCATCTGCCAGCGCACGTCCTGGTACTTGAGCGGATAGGTACTCAGCGAGTTTCCTTCCAGCTTCTCGTGACTGGCAGGAATGACACGATGGGTCATGGCCTGCGCGGAAACTGTAGAAAACATGAACAAGGTGCCCAACAATGTGAGGTGTGTCTTCATCGCTATTCTCTCTCGAAACTCCAATCGGAAACACAGGCCATGAAGCCATCGTGCCACCAAGGAAACCCGAGACAAGCCCCTCGAACTGCAGCTGATTCGCAGTCGTCCTCGTTGCCAATCCCAGCCGCGAGAGGCTGGCAAGAGACCTCCTTCGTGGTGCCCTTGCACCTCGTCGGACGAAGTTCTATGGACGGCTTGGGATCAAACGCCTTTGCGCAGGACGTGATCGAGTCTCTTGTAGGCGGAACTACCTTCGTCGAGCTTGCGAACAGAGCGAGCACCTAGAAACTGGGCGAGGTTCTGGGAGAAACCCAGCGGAGCCGCCTTGGCCCACCAGAGCATCTTCTGGAGGGGGAGGAGTTCACGATCCTTCTCGACAACCTTGCAGAGGTGGCCGGTGGCATGCCAACCGCAAGTCCAGACGTCGCGCCACCTTGGTATGGTGTGGACTCCAAAGAGACGATGGAGGTTCTGGTGGTCCAGGTAGACACGCTTGAACTCGTACCAAATCGAGTTGTTGTGGGAGTGGATCACCTTGGACCGGGGTTCGAACACGACCTTGTGACCAGCCAGGACCACCCGGTGCCCCCAATCCAGATCCTCCCCGAACTGTCTCTGACGAAACGGGATCTCCATTGCCACCGAGCGCCGGACCGAAGAACTGACATTGTCGAACGCCACCCTGCCTAGCTGTTCCAGTGGTGCCAGGGCCTCGAACTCCTCCTGACTCTTGACGTACTGCACGCGGGGCTCGTCCTTCGCTGCCGCCCAGTTCGCAAGCCTGTCCTTGATGAAGGGACTGGCATCGGGTCGGGGGAGCTGTCTGGAATAGGCTCCCGCAACCTGCTCATCCTGGTAGCAATCGACCAGTCTCTGCATCCAGTGCTCGTCATCAGGCCAGGCATCCTGGGTCGCCAAGACGACGATGTCTCCTCTCGCCTCCTGGATTCCCCGATTGCGTGTCAGGCCATGGTTGAACTCGTGATTCGGAATGCGGATGACCCGGATGCCTTGCCGCTCGAGAAACTCCACCGTTCCATCGCTCGATCCCGAGTCGATGACCAGGATCTCATAGGAACGATCCAGCTCCTGACTCTTCATGCGTCGAAAGATCTCCGGAAACTCGGGCCCGGCGTTCCAAGTAGGCAGGAACAGACTGACTCTGGGTTCTCCCATGGAGAAACTCATTGGACGCCTCCAGGGCTTGGGCGAGGCGTCTGCTCCATCAACAAGGACTCGTAGAAGCTCGTCGTCTCAGCAGCACAGTCCTCCATGTCGCGTACCAGATCGGCCTTCTGGCTATACGCCTCGCGAAGATCTGCATCCTCGATCAGGGAGAGGAGTTTCTGGTGCAGGTCCGACGCGTCTCCTGCATCGAAACCAAGAGCCAGCCCATCCTGTACCGCCTCCCCCACCCCACCGAGCCTGCAACCGATCACGCAGGCACCAGACAACGCTGCTTCTCGCGCTGTCAGACAGAAGCTCTCCCACCAGAGAGATGGGACGACGACGATGTCGAGCCCTGCGAGAATCTCCCGCAGGTCCCGGTGCTCATAGCGACCATGGAAATGGACTGCCATTCCAGGCTTCACCAGGGCATCCAGACGAGCGCGGTAGGAGTCCTCCCCGTGGAACGGAGGAATCTCCCCATAGATCTCGAGTGAAAGGTCCTTTCGGCCAAGCCGCGAGAAGGCATCCACCAAGGTGTGAATGCCCTTGCTCGGGATCACGGTGCCGATGAATCCGATTCGCTGGATGGGCTTGCGTCCACGCGGCAGGGCAAGATGTTCCTCCCGCGGCAATCCGTGTTCGATCGTGACCGCACGACTCGCGTCCAATCCCCAATCCACGAAGCGATCACGGTGGAACCGGGAGGGTGAGATCGTGAGGTCACAACGATCCAGGACTCGTCGGATAAGGATCTCCCACTGTGCGAGTTTCTCCGCCGAGGGGTTCTTGCCCAGGAACCGCTGGAACAAGGAACCTGGCTTCCATTGGGGTAGGAGGTGTGGCCAGAGCGATTGCAGGCACGAGAGACAGCGCTTGCGATCCAGGGTCTCGCAGATCCCCAGATCTTCGGGATGGACGCGCTGCCCACGAGGGCAGATCATCCAGTAGTCGTGCAAGGTCATGACCACCGGGAGTCCACGATCCTTGGCCACGTCTATGAGCGTCGTCGAGAGACAGGTGAGATGATGGACGTGGACGATGTCCGGCTTCTGGATGTCGAGGTAGTCAGCAAATACCGCGTCGATCCTTGGATGATGGAAGAGCAACTCCAGATCATCCACGTCGAGGAAGTTGTTGGTGATACGGGTGACCGGCACCGATTCCCATTCCGTGCTCGAGATCTCGAACTCACCGAACTCATCCCCACCCAAGCGACTGAAGATGGACACATCATGACCCTGCGTACGCTGGGCGGCACAGAGGTCCCGAAGGTGCAACTGCGTCCCACCAGAATCCTGCGGAAGGTAACCACTCACGACGTGAACGATCTTCATGCTCATACCCGCGGAGTCTCACCGGCCAGGATCCCCTGGTATCGCTTCTCCATGAGGTCCGTGTCCTCGGCGATGGTCTTGATGTGCGGGAAGCCACGAAGTGAACCGAGCAGGCCCTCTTCCCCGGCAAGGCGCAAGATCTTGCTCCTCAGGTCATCGGCATCTCCCATACGGAAGTGGAGACCATTGACGCCCTCTTCCACAAGCTCGGCCATGCCGCCCTGATCAGAGGTCAACACGGGAATCCCTGCCAGAAAGGCCTCATGGATCGTGAGTGGCGAGTTCTCGAACCAGGTGGACGGAACGACCAAGACATCGACTTGAGCGAGGACCTCGGCAATCTTGCTGTTGTCGAAACGTCCTTCGAACTTGAGGTTGTCTGGCTTGGACATGGCCAGGAGTTCGGCCTCGTAGTCCGGGAAGGTGCCTGGATCACCCCATATGCGACACCGGATCCCTCGATCGGCGATCCCCTGAAACGCCTCGACAAGCAGGTGAACGCCCTTGTAGGGAGCGATTGTCCCGACGAATCCCACACAGAGAGATGGCGTCACTCCTGCGCCATCCCCCCCTGACTGGCCTCCCTGTGCCCTGCGCTCCGGCAGGTCCAGGAAGGGCTCGACGAAGAACCCATTGTCACTGAACAGGATCTTCCCTGGCTCGATGAATCCATTCGCGATGAAGCGATCCCGCAGGAAGGCCGAGGGGGAAATGAAGAGGTCCACCTTGGCCAACCTCGACTTGATCTCCTCCATCCGCCTGGCCACAGCGGGCACGTAGGGGTCGCCAGGCTGGTGGTCGTCCTCCGGAGTGATCGTGGCCGTTTCGCTCTGTCTTAGCGGCTTGAACCGGCCCAATAGCTTGCGCACGGGGCTCGGCATCCAGGACTTGATCTCCATCTCGAGGCGACTCGGAGGCGCCAATTCCTCCTGGCTCGGCAGGGGATACATCGTGGCACAGGCGGCGCATCGCTCCGGCTCGGGCCCCATGCAGACCGTCCCTTCAGGAGGCAGGAGCTGCCCGCCTCGGAGACACATGAGGATGTACTCGTGCAGGGTGTAGGCCATGGGCAACCCGCGATTCTTGGCGATGTCGATGTATCCCATGCTGTGCAGATGCAGATGCTGGAAATGCACGAGGTCTGGTTCGAACGCATCGAGAACCGTTTCGAAGTTCTTCTCCTGGGCGGGATCGAGATAGTGGTGACGAAAGCTCGGGAAGTAGTGATTGTGAACCGCCTCGTGGAAAGGCAGGCCGTCAAACTCCCCCTCCCGTAGCTCGTACTGAGCCCGATCCGCATAGAACTCGGTGAAGTACAGATGCACCTCGTGCCCACGCGCTTGGAGCTCTTTGGCTAGTTGGTAGGCGTAGATCTCCGTACCAGCCGCATGTCGGGGGAGAAACTGATGGACGACGAAGAGGATCTTCACTCTGGATTCCTGACGGGATATCTAGCCCGGATGATTCATGAGATCGTTGCGAGCACATGCGCGATTGGCGAAGCCGTTCGCGCATGTGCGGTCTGACGAGGAGATTTCGAGTTCAGGACGGCTGC
>JAJRTL010000053.1 GCA_024278315.1 Planctomycetota bacterium
AGGACGAGGATCGCGATGGCTGCGGGTCTGGAGTGTCGAGTCATTGCGACAGGATCGTGGCTGGACGAGAGTGGCCGCCCCCTTTTTTCATCTGCTCGATTGGGGGACAGGCCCCTTTTCGCGCAGATGAGGGGTGAGAGTCGCCTCCGATTCCTCCTCAGCCCGGTGCATGAAAAGGGGCCTGTCCCCATATTGAGCACAATGCCAGGTGAGGAAGCGCAATCCGTCCCGACATATCTGTGATCTCATGTTGCAGATATGTGACTGCACTGCGACGGTATCGTAGCGCCTCTCTGAGGGGGGCTTGCGGCACCAAGGTCTCGTCCTTAGCCTCCCCATCAGAGCTTGCGGCCTCGCTGGTTCCCCATGAAGTCTAGAACCTCGACCACCGGCGTCTCTGCTCTGCGTCTCACCCAGAGGAGATGTCCATGCCACCGATTGGGAGTCTCGGCCTGCCCAGTGCACGCTTGCTGAATGGAGTCATGAGGGGCAGTGACGGCTGCCGGTATCGGGTATCACACAAATAGAGAGTACCATTGCACATGAGCAAGCCACAGAAAGCAGCGGTTCTCACGATCGCATTCGCGTCGCTAGGGTTGGGTGTATTCCTTGTCATGCAGAGCGCCAGTGGCAGGCGGGTTGTTGAGCCTCCCCCTGTTGCCCCAGAATCAGCCGAATCGCAAGGCGGGGGACCGGCGTCGCCTGCATCGCGCACAGGCATGAGATCATCGGGTCTTGAGGGTGAGGAGGAGGCGAGCGCGGGAACAGGGAGTGAGGCTTTGGCTAGTTCGAGCAGGGTTGAGATCGATGACGTATTGCAATTGCACGCGAATGACGATCTATGCAAGGTTGAGGCGTACATCCGAGAGCGCATTACGCCGGACAACTTGGCTATCTGGAACTTCAAGGATCTCCTTCAGCACATCCTGTCTCAGCAAGACTACGAGCTTGCAAACGAGGACGCCGCTATCAAAGCCAGCTTGTACAAGGTAATGGAGACAGCGAAACAGAGCCTCAGACGTGGATTTAGTGAGCGCGGGGGGACAATCAACTCTCTTGGTGTTCAGCTACTTGATCGTGGTCTTGCCAGCCGGTACTCAAGTAAGCCAAAAGATGAGGCCTATCTATGTCATGTCCACAGAAACGGCCGTAACTATAAGATATGGGTGCGAGCGAAAGACTCTCCCGAATTGTTGGCCATTAACTCCGGGCTGGCTTTGGCCACGGAGACCTTCGTTCAGAATTTTTCACGTGAACTCTACCGTTGGCGAAAACGCCTCAAGTGATAAACCCGAAACGCCTTTAGCGAGAGAGAAACGATGATGATCCCTGTGCTGCTGAGTAGTATCTGTATTGCTGTTGGCCTCGTAACGCCTCTGCTGATGCCTGTTGAGGCTCCGGGCTTGACTGGTGGTCCCGTTGCTCGTGCCTGCGATCATTGCGAACGAACCGACGCTGCCTGGAAGAATGGGACCGTAACTTGTGCGGGCTCCATTACGATCGCCCACAACTTCAACGGCGGTCAGGAAGGGCAGTGCGCAGACGCAGAGGGAGCCTGTGATGCCCAGAAGTGTAAATGGCGTGGTACTGTCACAGTGACCAACGGTACCGGATCAGCTCTTCCGCAGGTCCGAATTAAGTATGACGGTGTAATCAAGAAGTCGTGCAACAACGTGCCAAATGGTGGCCAGTGCCAGTGGAACTTCACTGCCGGAAACCCTGCAGCCGAGATTGACTGTGGAGACGCCGCGAATAGCAAAGAGATTGTGGTGGAGGTTGTTTTGACCGGAGGTGCTACCTGCTCAAAGAGTAAGAAGCTGACCTGTGGGGCATGCCCTGAGTGAATCTGCACATCGTCACGCTAGGAAGGAAGAGGGTTGAGGATTCAGAATCTCCTACCCTCTTCTTGTCTCCTCGCCTGGGGGCACCCGCGCCTGGGTGACCTGGCTCGGCCGGGACCCACATGCCGAGGTCCCCTTCGAGAGCGGGAGGCATAGTGCATCCTTGCACGGCTTCTCGCTCTATGCTGGCCCCCAGCTCTCGGCCTGCGCCACCCACCGCATCGAAAAACTCGCCCGCTACATCACCCGCCCTCCGATCGCCACGCCACGTCTCTCACTGACCTCGGGCGGAAAGGTCCTCTACAAGCTCAAGCGTCCCTTCAAGGACGGCACGCATAGCGTACTCATGGAGCCGCTAGCCTTCCTCGAACGTCTCTGCGCACTCACGCCCCGCCCGCGCCGACACCTGCTGACCGACCATGGCGCCCTGGCCCCCGCATCGGCCCTGCGAGCCTCCATCATCCCCTGTCCCACCGAAGACCGCTGCGCGCACAGCAATCTCGACCGAGGGACAGGGTGCGCCGCAGCGGTAGTGCCTGGCTACTCTTCCATGAACACCACGGGCAGCGCTCAATATGGACTCGGAATGGGGGACTCATGCGCCCTGGGAGGGGTCGGGAGTGGGCCCTCGAGCGAGCCAAGCTTCACGAGGGGGCTGGCAAACGAGCTTTGGACTTCCTTCCGTACTACCTCGAGGGTTTGAGCGAAGTTCGACTCCGATCTGCAGTCAAGGCCATCCTGGAGAAGAGCAAGAACTGGTCGGGACAGTCAAGCGTTGGCAAGATCGGCCTCGCCCTGATCCGCTCCGACTCCAAGGGCAAGAGCGTGCGAGCCTGGTTCGCACAGATCCTCGGTCATGGCCGCCACTTCGATCGCCTGGCTGCGCTGGACGCTCTACTCTTGCTGGAGGATCCCGACGAGGAGTGGATCCAGCTCGTGGAAGCCAGCGCGAAGCCCCACAGTCTCAAGATCCAGTTGAAGGCGGCGAGAGTCCTGGCCGCCTTC
>JAJRTL010000054.1 GCA_024278315.1 Planctomycetota bacterium
GTGAACGCCCCCTTTCGATGCCCGAAGAGCAAGGACTCGGCCAGGGCCTCCGGCAGAGCGGCACAGTTGACCGCAACGAAGGCACCCTCCGCTCGACGCCCACCATCGTGCAGGATGCGAGCCAAGACCTCCTTGCCGGTACCGGTCTCTCCATGAAGGAGGATCGGGATCTCGGCATCGGCGAGTTTTCGAGCCTGCCGCAGCAGGGAACGCACGAGAGGGCTCTCGCCGAGGAAACGCTGCTCCTCCTGCAGCAGGATCTCCTGACGAGGTTGCAGCCGGGTGAGCAAGCCTAGGAGCAAACGTCCCAGGTCCATGAGCTCTTCGAGATGCGATCTCGACAGTGCCGAAGCCTCACCCAGCGTGTCCCCGTAGATCCACCCCTGCTCCGCGCTGCCCGGACGAGTGATGACCGAGAACGCTGCGGAGCAGAAGAGGTGGCTCGGCGCACCAGCGGCCGTGGGATCGAGGGCGAGATCCACCAGGAGCACCGCCTCTTCCTTCTCGAGCGCCTGGTCGATGGGCGCAGACAGGAGGGACTCGTTCTCTGCGCAACGAGCTGCAAACACGGGAAAGCCCGGAACCACAGGGTGCCCCTCTCCCCTGGGAGGACCTCCCATGCCGAAGGCGATCCGGGAAAAAGGCCCCTCTCGGACAGCAGCCTCAAGAAGGGCCGGGCCCAGCTCGAAGCCCTGCGCGGACGAGAGCAGAACGCGGCTCAGGGCCGCGAGCCAGGGGGGGCGCAGGCCTTCCGAAGGCTCAGACCCGGCACTCAGATCCAGGGTCTGGGCCCGACCACCCGAGGCTCCGCGAAACCCCTGGGAACGCAGCCCCGCATCACGGAGGCGCAGGCTGGTGGCTCCTAGACGCAGGAGGGAGCCCTTGCGCAGCAGGACTTCCTCCTGGCCCAGCGGCATTCCATCGACCCAGGTCCCGTTGCGCGAGCCTAGGTCCCTCAGGAGATAGCCCCCCTCGACCACCGTCAGCTCGAGATGGAGCGCCGAAACAAAAGGATCCTCGAGATCCAGATCCGCATCCGCTCCTCCCAGGGTCATTCCTGGCCCGGGCTGGAGCACCCTCCCCCGAAGGGGCCCGGTGAGGACCTCAAGACTTCCTTCCCATGGGGTCTGCATGAAACCAGTGTGGAGTCAGAAGGAGGCACTCACAAGATCGCGTGAGAAAAGGTAGAATCTTGGGCTTCCTGCCAACCTGAGATCCTTCCTTGAAAGCCATCCGCCTTTCCCACCTCGATTCTCGAGGTCTACGTCACCGTCTCGTACTGACCGCAGCCATCGGCGCCATCCTGCTTGCAGGACCCTCCTGTACGCAGGAGAGGTCCACCTCGGTCCCTGGCGGCCCAGCAGAGTCGTTCAGCTCCGGAGGAACCACGATCAGCGCTGCAGACACGGCAACGAAGATCGGGCCAACGACCCCGGGTAAGCCGAGGTTCCGCGATCGCAAAGGGATGGCCTACGGTTTGACGCAGCGAGCCTCACTGCAAGGCATCAAGCTTCCTCTGGACCGAGTGACCCCTGGGGCGGTAACGCTGACCCGGATCTGGCCCAAGACGAGATTCAACGCTCCCGTCTTCTTGACGCACGCAACGGATGGATCCACGCGGCTTTTCGTCCTCGAGCAGGGCGGGCGCATCATGGTCTTGCCCGACAACAAGCCCACGAGTACGGCAAGCGTGTTCCTGGACATCCGGTCCAAGGTGAACTCCGGAGGCGAAGAGGGCCTCCTGGGCCTCGCCTTCGATCCCGACTACAGCAAGAACGGGTACTTCTACATCTACTACTCGGTCAGCCGTCCACGACGCTCGCTCATCACGCGCTATACGGTCAGCTCGACCAACCCCAATCTCGCCGACCCCAAGAGCGAGAAGGTCCTGATGACCATCGCACAACCCTATGCCAACCACAACGGGGGCATGCTCGCCTTTGGCAAGGACAGAATGCTCTACATCGGACTCGGCGATGGAGGATCCGGCGGCGACCCGAAGAACCACGGCCAGAACACCGCAACCCTCCTCGGCTCCATACTGCGCATCGACCCACGCGGAAGTTCAGGCTACAGCATCCCCAAGGACAACCCCTTCGTGGGCAAGGCGGGTTTTCGCGGTGAGATCTGGGCCTACGGCCTGCGCAATCCCTGGCGCTTCAGTTTCGACCGCCAGAACGGACGTCTCTGGACCGCCGATGTCGGCCAGAATGCCTGGGAAGAGGTCGATGTCATCGAGAAGGGCGGTAACTACGCCTGGCGCATCTTCGAAGGCGACCACGCCTACAACAATCCCAGCAATCGAAAGCCCTCCGAGTTCAACATGCCGGTCATCGAGCACGGACACACGGTCTCCCGGTCCATCACCGGAGGCTACGTCTATCGGGGCAGCAAGGTGGGTGCACTCCGAGGTGCCTACATCTACGGCGACTATGCAACGGGCAAGATCTGGGCCCTGGTCTACGACGAGAAGACCAAGAAGCGTGTCTCGAACACTCTGATCTCGTCGCTTCCGTCGATCAGCTCCTTCGGTGAGGACAGGGACGGCGAGATCTACGTCATCAGCTATCGAGGGGGAAGCGTCTATCGGATCGACCGTAAGGGCACAGGCAACCCCGGCGGCAAGATCCCGACCAAGCTCAGCCTGACCGGGCTCTTCTCCAACATGTCCAAGCTGACACCCAATCCAGGCCTCATCGAATACGACGTCAATGCACCGCTCTGGAGCGATGGGGCTTCCAAGAAACGCTGGATCGGCATCCCTGACAACACCAAGATCCAGGTGCAGCAGGATGGCACACTCCTCCTGCCGATAGGCTCGGTCATCGTCAAGCAGTTCTACCTGGATACAGGGGCAACGGCACCGACACGAGTAGAGACGCGCGTGCTCATCCACGAGAAGCAGGGATGGTCCGGCTACACCTATAGGTGGAATGCGGCCCAGACCGATGCCGACCTCGCCTACGACGGGGGGACGCAGAGCTACAAGGTGAAGGACTCCAGTGCAGCGGGCGGTTTCCGTAACCAGACCTGGTCCTTCCCCGCGTCGTCGGATTGCATGTCCTGCCACACAGATGCTGGGGACTATGCCCTGAGCATCCGATACAACCAACTCAACCGCACGGTCCCCTACGCGAAGGTCAACGACAACCAGCTGAGAGCCTGGAACAACATCGGCTTGTTCAACCCTCCCCTGGTAGAGTCCAAGATCCACGAGCTTCCCGCACACGTGGACCCCTACGGATCCGTCGGAACCATGGAGCATCGTGCACGCGCCTATCTGGACGTCAACTGCGCCACCTGCCATGTGCCCAGCGGCCCCGCTCCAGGCAGCATGGACATGAGCT
The DNA here is from genome assembly GCA_024278315.1 of Planctomycetota bacterium. Classification (GTDB taxonomy): domain Bacteria; phylum Planctomycetota; class UBA1135; order UBA1135; genus JAJRTL01. Next base: position 3,348 of record JAJRTL010000054.1, read on the forward strand.
CCGAGACGAGATTCCTCGACATGAACCTCCTCGACGTGAAGCCCAGTGAAGGCACTCTGGGGCTCACGACCTCACGCCGGATTCTTCCGGGAAAGAAGGAGAGCTCGGTACTCTGGGAGCGCATGCGCAGGACCGACAAGTTCCGCATGCCTATGATCGGCTCCAGCGTCGTGGACAAGGCAGGTGTGACACTGATAGGCAGCTGGATCGATTCGCTCAAATAGTGGTGATCGCCCTGTGTCATGTGCGAAACTCTCGCACATGACACAGGAGGTGTCCCATTCGGCTCGATGCTTCGCTCCTGAACCCGCTACGAAGGCCACCCGAGATGAAGTCCTCATCACTGCTCTCCTCGCTCGCATTGGCACTGGGGCTCTTCTGCGCACCGCTGACCACTCAGACTCCAAGCGCTGGCTCCGAGCCCGAGCTGCAGAACCAGGACGAGTCCAACCTCGGGGACATCGTCAAGGCCAAGGACATCTTCAAACATGTCCGCAAGGACAAGGGTTACGTGACCTTGGAGACCAAGTCCAAGGATGGACTTCCTCTGACGGCTGACATCTATCCGGGCGCCTCACCGGCGGCGACCATGATCCTCCTGTTCCATCAGGCGGGGAGCAGCCGCGGCGAGTATCGCAAGATCGCCCCCCGCCTCCAGGCCAAGGGCTACAACTGTCTGGCCTTGGACGCCCGGTCGGGCAACGGCATCCGCTGGGGGGCCACCAATGTCACCAGTGCCCATGCACTCCGTCGTAAGCTGGACCAGAGCTACGACGCTGCACTCCAGGACCTGGAACGGAGTGTGGCCTGGGTCCGCGAGATGGAGTTCTCCGGGAAGATCGTGATCTGGGGATCCTCCTATTCGGCGGCGCTGGTCATGCTCATGGCCCAGCCGGAGACCTTGGGCAAGAAGATCGCGGGAGTCCTGGCCTTCTCGCCAGGCGAGTACCTCAAGAAGAAGGGGGTCGTCACCAAAGCCGTGCCCAGGATCGAGGTGCCCATCTTCATGACCTGCGCCCGAGCCGAAGCCAAGCGTTCCCTGGGCCCCTTCGTGAAGCTCATGAAGAACAAGCGGTCCGAGTTCTTCCTGCCTGAGACAGGAAAGCACGGGTCTCGCATCCTGACCTTCACCGACTCCAACGAGGAGATCCTCAAAAAGGATGCGCTGGAGGCCTGGAAGCGTGTCTTCGCCTTCCTCTCGGACGTCGCCCCCCCCCTCCCTGCCAAGAGGCCAGCATCGGGTCGGAAGCCTGTAGATCTCCCCCTGAAGAACACGACTCGACCTGCCTCAAAGCCAGCGAGTCGCAAGGGCCGCGATTGACAGTCGGGGCCTTGTGCCCCATGCTTCCGCGACCGATGAGACTCTCACTTTCCGAAGCCGCACAGCTCCTCCAGGTCTCCGAGCGAACCCTCCTTCGCTGGTGCAGGGACCTGTCGCTTCCCCACGAGGGTGTAGGCTCGGGCATGGCCTTCCGGCGGGAAGCCATGATCGCCTGGGCCAACGAACACAGTTTCCGCATCGCGCTGGAGGTACCCGGCGAATCCCCCACAGATCTGCCCAATCTCACGGCATGCGTTCGTGCGGGAGGCATCCACTACCATGTGGGTGGGGATACGGTCGTGGATTCCCTGGGCGAGTCGACCTTCCGTCTCGATCTGCCGGATCTCGTGGACCGCGAGTTCCTGCATCAGGTCTTGTTGGCGAGGGAGGACCTGGGCTCGACGGGTGTAGGAGAAGGCTTCGCTGTTCCGCACGTGCGCGCGCCTCTGGTCCTCCATATCGACCAGCCTCACGTTGGCATCTGCTTCCTGGAGAAGCCCGTGGACTGGGGTGCCATCGACAAGAATCCCGTGGACACGCTCTTCGTCCTTCTCTCCCCGGGCATCCGGGCCCACCTGCATCTCCTCTCGCGCATCTCCTTCTCACTGCGCGATGAGACACTTCGCTCCCTGCTCTCCTCCCGAGCCGAGAGGGAGGAGATCTTCGCTCGCCTCGAAAAACTCGACGAACTCGTCGTTAGCTAGAGCACTTGACCCGACAAGAAGTGGACAAATGAGTCAAGAAGGGTGCTCCCCTCCGCAAGATGCAGGGAGACTGAGGAGACTTGGTGATCAAGAGGAACCTCACGGAGAGCACAGAGATCGTCTTGTTGTTTCTCTGTGCTCTCTGCGTCTGTGAGGGACAGCTCCGGATCCCGGTCCCACGCCTCGTGGGTCTGAGGCGCGCCTCGCTAGGGCACTTGACCCGCCAAGAAGTGGTCAGATGAGTCAAGAAGGGTGCCCCCCTCCGCAAGACGCAGGGAGGATGAGGAGACCTGGTGATCAAGAGGAACCGCACGGAGACCACAGGGATCGCCTTGTTGTTTCCCTATCTCTGTGCTCTCTGCGCCCCTGTGAGGAACAGCTCCGGATCCCGGTCCCATGCCTCGTTGGTCTGAGGCGCAGCCTCGTTAGAGGTTCTA
>JAJRTL010000473.1 GCA_024278315.1 Planctomycetota bacterium
CCCTGGCTGACCTTGGTGTAGGGGCGGTTGCGTAGTCCAGCACCTTTGCGCTTCACCAGTGTCTGCACGGGTGCGAAGGTCTTGCCGAGGTCATCGGACCAGGTGAGGTTGGGCTTCCAGTCATCGCCACGCCAGAAGATCCAGAGCCGGTTGTCCTCCTCCGGCAGGAGAATCGGGTTGGGATAGGTGATCGTCCTGCGTGGCGGTTGGCTCGTGTGGACGGGGATGCTCTTCTCCTCGCCCCATGCAGAGATGTCCCAGGGCTTCTCGGTGGTGCGCATCCACATCTTCTTGCCGCCATGCCTGGAGTAGAAGGCTCTCAGCCGCCCATCGGGCAGGGCCAGCAGGGCTGGATTGTCATGGTCGTCCTTCTGGAAGCGCGCTCGAAGAGTCTCGATCTGCGTCTCCCCGCTCCGCGCATCCAGCGCGCTGACCTGGAGATCCCCGGTCCTCGTTACCCAGGCCGCATAGAGCCGCCCCTTGGGGCCCCCGCAGATGGCGCGGGGATCCGCAAACCAACACCAGGCTCCGTCCGCAGTCAGCGTCGCCGCCTGCTCGCCCGCCACCGCCTCGGGCTTGGGTTGTATTTCACAGGCAAAGGTCAGCGCCAGCAGCGCGCCCAGGACTACCGTTTTCGAGGTATGCATGTCCCCGAGTTTGCCGACCCCACCGCGATGCTGGTTGCACTTTTCGTCTCCCATTCCGTCGACCCTCGCGCGTCACCATGCCGTCCTGCACTACTGTAACCCTGCTTGCTGATTGTTATCAGAATCCAGAGTTATAGCCTGTTGTCCGTAGTATCTCTTGTTTTCAGGCCGTTTACCCAGAGAGTATTCGGATGAGACTATTGGAAACTGTGGATAGTCCGCCAGATCTCCGGCACATTCCGCACTGGCGAACCCACGGTAGCCATGCCTGCGCTGACGGCGCCAGCGTTGATTCCCTGGTGCCACGCTTCGCGTCCGCAGGAGTCGAGGTCTCGACAATGCCTTGCCCATTCCTCTGCCCAAGGATTTCCTCAAGATCGCACCCCAGCCTGTGCGCAAGGACGGGAGTTTCGAGTTCTACGCAGAACCAGCGTCCCACCTGATGTTCCGCGTCTTCTACAGTGACCCTGCTGAGGAGTCCGGCCACACTACAGAGGCCGGTTTCCTCCCCGCATCTACAAGGTGGACACCAAGAATATCCGCATCACCCTGACGAAATCCCGGGATTGACGTCACTCTCGAGGGTCCGACCTACTTCTTCTGGCCGATCCGCATGTGCAATCCTCCGGTGTGGGACATGCCGACCGCAGCTGCTGGGTCCAGTACGAAGGCCTGGAGGGTGTACTCCGAACCTACAGCGCTTGCTCCCGAAGGAAGCAACAAGGGGATCCGGGCTTCTCCCGAGCGATCCAGGTTCACCGAGAACACAAACTGCAGCGGTGTGATCTGGAGGGTTCCGAAGGGCGTGGCTGCCGTGGCCTTCTTCCGTCCGATCGCCAGCATGGCCATGGCACCAGGGAGGCCCTTCGTGACTTCGACGACCACGGTAGATCCAGGGGCGGGTACGCCGGTGAATCGCCACTCAGGCACCTGCCCACCCTTTCCAGGCTTGCCGGTGCCGTAGGACTGGAAAGCTCCGACACCCTGTAGCTCCAGCATGCGGTGATCGATGAGCTGATAGCCCTTGCTCCCGGGTTTGCCCTCATAGACACCTTGGCCAGCCTTGGCCGCGAGCTTGAGGTAGTCATCGGACATCGAGGAACCGGGGCTCTCGGCGAAGAGAACGTCCCGCTGCACGCAGTCGATCGCCACGGGATCCGTGGACAACATCAGTGTCGCTGGTGACTTGTTTCCGAAGGTCGTCCAGGGCTTGGGAGCGTAGTAGTTACGGATCTTGTCGCCGTAGAGGCAGTCGGCCACCGTGAGGATCGTCTTCCCACCGATGTGGGGGTTGGCCATGATCTCGACCAGGGGATTCCAGGACGCGGAGTACTTGCTGCTCCAGCCGTAGATCCAGTTGTGGAGTTGGCCGGGCTTGTCGATGCTCCCAAAGTGGTTCTTGTAGCCGAGTGTCATGCCAGCACTGTGCTTCTTGGTGATCGGCATGTTGATCAGGTAATGCGCCTGGGTCAGCACATCGGTGATGGTTCTCGAAGGCACGCCGCTCTTCGTGAAGTTGATGACGGAGTTCTTGGCCTTGCCACTGAATCCCGCTTTGAGATTGCCGCAGCTTGCGACCCGCGCAAACGTCACGACCTTGTTGTTGCGCAACTTCTTGTGGAATCGTGCAGGCACGTCCCGGACTGCATCGTAGATCCAGATGTCTTGCGCGTGCACACCCGCGGCCTCCATGCCCCGCACCAGAGCATTCACCGGCTCGGCGATGGCGTCGATGATGTTGTCTGCGTCCGAGCAACCGGAGCTGCAGTTGAAATTGACCTTGATCGCAATCTTGCGACCCTTCACGTATCCAGGCAGCAGGGATCGCCATGCGGCAGCAATGTCCTTCAGCCCGGTGAGTTCCTGAATGGACCGATCGATCATGCTGTCCACGGTGGATTGCGAAACGTAGTCGCCGTACCAACCCGTCTTGAAGTCCCAGGTGACGGCATCTTTGTGGTGGACCTGCACGACGACGGGCTTGGCAGCGTCCGGGCCGAGCAGGAGCCAATCGAGGTCCGCCAGAGCGAGTGTGCTTCCGCCGACCAGTGTTCCCAGAAAAGACCGACGGCTGACATCCAACGCCGGTAACAAACCGGATAGACCGATCAACGAAGCTTGCATGGTTTTCATTCCCCTTGAATACGCACTCCATTCAAGAGGGAGATGGCCTACCAGGCAAGTGCCGTTGACTCAACGACGCACGATCTCCAAGAAGAGCTAGAAGAACTGAACATCATCACGCGAACGCATCGCAATCGCTCACATATCCATCGGGCGGGATGGAGTTTGTGGGTATGGCCAAGGAATTCAGGTGTGTCAAGAAGCGCGGCGCCATGCCAGTGGGAGTTCCGGTTTCCCTCGATACCTGATGAAGCCATCCGTGAAGAAAGAGGACGATTCCTTTTGCTACAAGCGAGGCGCCTGCGGGGGTGTAGCAAATGGACCCGTCCCCTTTCTTCACATCTTGGGGTGGGGTTTGGTGTTCTGGAGCCAATTGCTGAGGCCTTGGCTGGCTAGAGTTGCGTCGTCGATGATGCCCGCCGATGAGGCGAGGCGAGCGGCCTGGAGGTAGTGCTCGGGAGAGCGGGCGCGTTCTTCGTGGTGGACGAGCATGGGGTTGCTCTGGTGCCCGTTGAGGAAGGCGAGGAAGGCGAGGCCTGCTTTATAGTGCTGGGTGGGTGCGCAGAAGAGATGGCGGGAGAGGGTCTCGCAGGGTTGCATCAGCGCGCGATAGCGGACCTCGTCTCCGAGAGCGAGGAAGCGCAGCGCGAGGGAAGCAGGCTCCGCGATGGCGTCCAGGATGCCAAGCAGGGCGTGGCTGAAGTCGCCGAGGGGGACCTGCAGATTGCCGATCTGGGTCATGCGCCGCGCTCTGCCTTGTGTGGCGATACTCGAAGATGTGTTGGCTGCGTCAGACTCTCCCTGGATGAGGTCGGCGAAGTGGAAGTCGTCGCCGGTCAGGAGGATCTGGTCCTGAGCGAGGAGCTGGCGGCGCAGCGTAAGTTCCAGGTCTTGGTCGAGGAGGGAGAGCTTGGCGCCGCGGACCTTGCCCGGGTCATGGGCCATGATGCGGGCGAAGCTCCTGCCAGGGAAGTAGCCCTCCAGGCTGGCGAGGAACATGGCCCCGAGCCAATGGACGAAGAGCGGGCCCTCGAGTGCGTCGATGATAGCGCTGTAGACGGAGACGTAGCTCTCCTCACTGGCTTGGTTCTGGCTCAGCCAGGGCAGCGGAAGCAGGATCGGGATGCCGCCCTGCTCCTGGATGAAGCGCGCCTGCCACACGACACCCTCGACCAGGTCCTGCTCGCCCTGGATGGCATCCAGATGGTCAACGCCCGCGCCGGCGACGAAGCCGTGCGCGAGACCCAGCGCACCCGTGCGGCGAATCAGCTCCGACGCGTTTAGCCAGCCGATATCGAAGCGCTGCGCGGTGTCCATGGCCTCGGCGATGCCAAAGCCGAGACCGTCGAGATGCTTACGAAATGCCATCGTCGCGGGCCAGTCGATGTAGGGCGCGATCTCCACGGGTTGTCCCTTCTCTGCGCTGTCTCGTGCGAGGTGCCGCGCGGTGTCGTGTGCAGGGTCGTGGTCCAAGCTGTACCCGCACTGTGCATACCCGGGCAGCAGCATGATATGGGCGGCCGCGTAGCAGAGCCGCGCTGGCGCGGGTGCCTCGCCCTCGGGGAAAGCTGCCCGGTAGGGAGCGAGGACCTCGTCATCCAGGCATACGCTTCCCCAGGGAGTATCGACGGAGATGTTCATGTGTGTTGAATCAAGTCAGGATCCTGAGTGCATGACAACCAGGACAGGGGACGCCGGGTGAATCAGTGTGCAGCTGCACAAGCGGAGCGTCCAGATCTCCCTGCAGAAGATGCAGTGACGTCTCGCACGCAAGCACAGCATGGATCCACCCGCTCGATCGTGTCCGCTGCCGGAGCACAGAGCACGGATCTCAAAGTGGAATCCTTTACTGAAAGATCAGAAGGGGACACATGAGGGTTGATCTGCGGATAGCAGCGTCGCCAGCGCCGCGCATGGCAGGCGCGTGCCGCCTATCCGGTCCCCTTGACAGCAGGAAGAACCAGTCGTCTGCTCGGGGCTGCGCACCATGTCGGATGGCCTCGAATCGAGACAGGTTCGAGCCTTCCTTCTCCCATGCGGCCCAGGGGAAGCCCCCATGCATCCCGAAAGTGACTTTGAAGAA
>JAJRTL010000474.1 GCA_024278315.1 Planctomycetota bacterium
ATCTACATCGAGAAGGTCGTGCTCATGGCTCCAGCCTCTATGACTCATCACAGCGACATGCATGCCAGGTACGTCGAACTCGACATCGACAATGACATCATGCCGACCCTCCCGCCGCCCCCCAACCCTGCTGTCCATTTCAAGGCTCCGGCATCGAGCAAGTCGGCGCCCAAGGGGCACTACATGGTCTTCTTGGTTACGAATGTGCAGGGCGTCGCTGGGGCACCCAAGGGCACGCCTTCTGTGGCCACCTGGGCTGAGCTCAAGTGAGCATCTTGCCACCTTCAACAGCCCTTGGAATCCTGTTCCTCATGGGTGGACTCCGATGCCAGGAGCTCCTCTGGGAGAAGATCGGAACGCAAGACAAGGAAAGATTCGCTTGGACACTGGCTGTTGCGGGCGATACGAATAGTGACGGCTATGAGGACATCTTGGTTGGACTCAGTATTTGGCCTGGCGGTATCGTGCGACAGCGCATCCTCTCGGGCAAGAATGGCGATACCCTGCTTGAGTTCAGTACGAAGTCTGCCTACCTCCGGCCCCACCTTTCGGGTGGCGTCGGAGACATGGACGGTGACGGGACACCGGATTTTGCAGTCCGGATTCGCGACACCAGCTACCGCGCCCTGCCTAACAAGGTAGAGGTTCACAGCGGCAAGACCGGCAAACTCATTTGGTCAGTTCAGGAAAGCTGGATCAGCGAGTTTGGCACCTCATTCATCGGCGATCTGGATCTGGATGGCGACGGGAAGCCCGATCTGGTCGTGGCATCCAATCGCCTCAGGCATCCAAAGTACTCCTCATGGATCTGGGGTGGAGTCTGGGCCTTCAACAACAGGGGCAAGCTCCTCTACAAGTTTACGGGCAACCTCAAGGGCCTGATGGTCGGGATCTCGCTGGCCAAGGTCGGAGACGTGGACGGGGACGGGAAGGATGACTTCGTCGTCGGAACGAATGGCTACGTACCCAACGGATATGGCGGCGGAATGCTCGTGTCGGGTGCCACAGGGAAGACGATCTTCCACGCCTTGGACAAGAGCGAGAAGGTCATGATCGGTCGTTCCGTGAGCGAGGCGGGTGACGTAGACAGGGACGGAATCCCCGACTTCGTCGTTTCGGGGAACTTCGGGACGCCTACGATGTATGTCTTCTCCGGCAAGACAGGCAAGATCCTGCTCAAGGTCCAGAAGAAAGGGCAGACAGACGAGGTCTCCGGGCGAGGCCTCGACTATGACAAGGATGGAGTTCCCGACATCGTTCGCAGCGCTTTGGGCCACAGAGCACCTGGTGCCTACTTTGGGTCGGTCATGGTGCTTTCGGGCAGGGATGGACAGGTCCTGGCCCAGGCCGACAACAAGTGGCGAACGGGTGTATCGGGTGATTTCGGAGCCGGGATCGTGGCTTTGGCTTCACCGACGCCGACCGGCATCCCTCTATTTGCCGTGATCCAACCCCAGTTCGGATCGAGTCGCGTCACCGGGTCGCGAGGGCGTGTCATGGTCTTCCGCGGCCTACCCTCCGGAGTCCGCGACTTCGGCACTTCGTGCAAGGGTTCTCGGCTCCCCAAGGATCTGCCCGCCATCGGCCTGCGGCGGATCGGTGTCAAGTCCACGCGCATCCAACTGGCCAACGCCAAACCCGGCAGCACCGCCCTGCTCTTCCTAGGGTTCACCAAGACACGATTCGGCTCTCTAACCCTTCCGCTCAAGCTCGACACTTTTGGTTTCAAGGGATGTTCGCTCTTCACCTCCAGCGAGTTCATCGTGGCTACGAGCACCGGCAAGTAGGGCCTCAACACCGGCCATGCTGCCCTCGATATCCCCCTGGCTCTAGCCTTCCCTGGCAAGACAGCGCTCCACGGCCAGTGGGCCTACATCGGTCAAGGCGCGGGCGAGTGGGGATTCAGCGGCGGGCTGACCTGGATGCACTGAACAGACGTCCAAAGCCCAGGGCAAGGAGCAGGTCTCGCAGGAGGATGTGGGCCAGGATGCCGCAGGCGAAAAACGACTCGAACTCGCGCAGAACAAAGCGGGGCGTGTGACGACCCGGGTCTTGTATCAGCAGGTCGCGGAAGGTGGGGAGGTAATGGTGGATGACGCGGTAGAGGACCTCCTTCTCAGGGTCACTCGAGGCCGGCTTCGAGGAGGTGGAAGACGCGCTCGTAGAGCTTCATGGCGCGGTCCTTCTGGCCGAGTGACTCCTGGAGTTTGGCGGCTTCCATGGCGGGAGCCGGGCTCAGGGGATTCTTGATCATGGCGAGCTGGAAGGCCTTCATGGCGGCATCGGTCTGCTTCTGCGCGACCTCGATCTTGCCGAGGAGGACGAGCGCAGGCACATGGTCGGGGTTCTCTTGCAAGGCGAGCAGCACGCTCTTCTTGGCGGCCTCGAACTCCTTGTGACGGTAGCCCCACTCCGCTTCCTCGATCATGATGCGGTAGTCCCCGGGAAAGTCCCTCTTGGCCTCCCGGAGCACGGCCTCGGCCAGCTTCTCCTGGTCGCGCCTGCGATAGAAGCGGATCAAACCCACACGGGCCTCTACGATCTTGGGATCCTCGCGGATGGCCTTCTGCAGGGAGAACTCGGCCATGTCCCACTGCTCCTTCTTGATCAGCAGACGGGAGAGCTGGATCAGGCGGACAGCCTTGCGATGAGGCAAGGACGCGACCTTGGTCGGCATGCCCGCAACCTCGCCTTCGCGCAGGATCCGGTCATCGATGCCCTTGAGCATCTGCTCGGAAGCCTTCACCGGGAAACCCGAGAGACGCATCAGGACCTTGCCACGATTCCCGATCACGATGGTCGTGGGGACGGCGACGAGACCATAGGCCTTGAAGGCCTTCAGGTC
>JAJRTL010000475.1 GCA_024278315.1 Planctomycetota bacterium
CAGAGCAGGGTTGAGCAGAGCAGGGTTGAGCAGAGCAGGGTTGACCGGAATGGCGTTGACCGGCGAAAGCCGAGCGCGCCACGACTCTTGGAGCGGCGAGAGGTCGAGGATGCCGTGGAATCGGTGGGGTTGAGTCGTAAGGACAGTATGTTCGACGAGAATGCCTTGGTGAAGGCGGACCGGACTGGGGAACCGGACCAGGTTTGGGAGCCGGAGGCAGGTTGGAAGACGGAGCGAAGGTGGGGGGCTGGGCTTGTCTGGGGTGAGAAGCCCGAAGGAGATGGGTTGCCGGATTCTGGCAGCACTGGTCTGCCCGTAGAAAGGGCCTTGCCGGGGTTGGCCTTGCCGGGATAGGGCGATTCTGCTTCCATGTGCGCGCTGGCTTGGCTTCGCATGAGGAAGGAGGGACAAAGGAGGGGGCTACGAGGGCGGATTGCGGAAGTGATCTGGACTGTGGTGGAGTTCTTCCTCCTCGTGATCTGGTGGACGCTCACCGTAGCGTTGATCGTCGTTTTGACTCCCGTGATCTTGCTCTTTGCGCTCATCAGCCCTGGCAGCCTTCTCGAGAACAGCAAGCGATACTATGCGGCGATCCTGTCCCCTCTGCGCGGTTTTCATGAGCGGAGACGAGAATAGTATGGGGGATTTGTGACGAATCGCCGCCGTGTTCTGGCTCCCTTGTCACGGGGATCCCGGGGGCCGGGGATCGCTTGAGAGGCAAGAGGTCGATATCCTGCCTGGGGAATCTTTGTGAGACTGGAGGTAGAGATGCGATCACGATGGACTCGATCTTGGGCATGTGCCCTGTTGTTGCTTCTTTTGCCGTCCTGCCCGAGCGATTCGGTGGATTCCATTTCGGTGTACGTCGTGACCTACGCCTTGGCGACACAGGGCACAGTCACGCTTACGAATGCCGAGTATCTGGCACCAGATGGTACCTGGACGCCTGTGCCCGCCAACCAGACGCAGTGGGCCGACTTCTTTACCTTCTCTACCGGCAACAGAGTCGGAATCCGGGCATCGGGAACCATCACGGGTGCGGGGTTCATCACGATGACGGCGAAGGGCAACAGCACCAACAACATCACGGTCGACTTGCTCGAAACCTGTACTGGAACGACGGGAACCACGCCTTGCAACTTCAGCAGAGAGCAGGTGCTGCAGTAGGTCATGGAGCCGTTGCGGTGTTGCTCTTTGCAACACCGCATAAGGGCCAGGGGCAGAGCTCTTCGGGAAGGAGTCCATGGAGACTCAAGCTGCATCCTCCCAAGAGGCGAAGAATCAGGAGACAAGAAACCCTCCTCCTGAAGTTTCGTTGTGAAAATCCGTACCAAATCAGCCCTCTTCACCGGCTTCCTCATACTGTTCCTGCTCCTCCTCGGGGAAACGGGAAGGCGGAGATCCAAGACCGGATTGGCTCGTCTAGAAGCCTTTCAGGAGGAACTGCATCAGGCTCCCTTGCTCCTCACGAGGATCCAGATGCGGGTTTCGGAGCAGCTGCTGGCATGGAAGGACATTCTCCTGGCCAGTTCTTCTACGGCGTCTCGTGAGGCCGCATGGCGGAAGTTCGAAGAGATCGAAGCGAAGGTCTTGGCTTTGACGGGTACTCTGGCCAAGAGCTCGAGCTTGGATGCGAAGGCCCGCCAGGCCTTGACGACGTTTCAGTCGGTGCACGAGCTCCTGGGTAAGATCAGCCGGAACGCCTTTGCCGGTTCAAGGCGATCCCGAACGAAATCCCAAAAGGCCGTGGATCAGGAGATCGCTGAGACCAGCAAGAGGGTTCAGGATCTCTTGACGGAGGTGCGGACGGGGCTTGCGGAGACGGATCGTGATCGTCAGGAGGCCTTTCGAGCCGACTTGACGAGAGGCGAATGGTGGATCGTCGGCGTCATGATTCTCGGCAGTCTCTTGCTGGGTGGTCTCGGCATCTACCTCCATGAGCGTTGGATCACACGTCCGATCCTTGAAGCCCAGGAGATGGCCAGGAAGATCGCCTCCGGCGGTTGGAATCGAGGCGACATCCAAATCCAAGGCAACGACAACCTCTCGGAACTACTGCGATGCCTCAATGATATGCACGAGGCTCTGGAGAAAAGGTCCCAGGAGCTGGTCCAGGCTCGCGATCACGCAAGAGAGGGTAGCCAGGCCAAGACGGAGTTCCTGTCTCGGATGAGCCAGGAGATGCGGACGCCGCTCGTCGGTATCCTGGGAACGACGGAGCTCTTGCAGAGCACGGATCTTGAACCCGACCAGAAGGACTTCGTGGAGACTCTTGCGCTCTCGAGTCGTCATCTCGTGGCCATGGTCGAGGACATCCTGGACTTCGCCCAGGTGGACTCAGGCCAGTTCGAGATCGCCGAGGATGAGTTCGATGTTCGAGCGCTCTTCGAGGACATCGTCGAACCTATGGTCGCGCAGGCCCACGGCAAGTCTCTCGAGCTCGGATGCATGATCGAGCGCAAGGTACCTGGACGATTGATCGGTGACCCGCGGCGCATCCGGCATGTCGCCCACAAGCTCATCTCCAACGCACTCCGGTTCACGCAGCGAGGGGGGGTGACGATCTCGATTTCCCTCCTGGAGGATAGTGGGAAGACCTGCCAGCTCCGTGTGGATGTCCGCGACACCGGCGGAGGCATGGACGCCAAGGCGAACAAGAGGATCAAGGCTGCTTTCGCCCAGAAGGACGACCTGCTGATGCGGCAGGGTGGAGAACTGGGCATTGGCCTGAGCCTCGCGAAGCGCATCGTCAATCGCATGGGGGGACATCTCGACTTCGAGACCGTCAAGGGCAAGGGCTCCCACTTCTGGTTCCGTTTGCGGCTCGCCAAGGTCGAAGCGAAGGCCGTTCAGCAGAACGTATCCTCCGAGGAACGGATCGATGGGCGTCGTGTGTTGTGCGTGGTGGACAACGAGGTGGGCAAGGCCATCTTCGGTGGGCTCATGGGCATGATGAAGCTTGAAGTGGACTGGGCCGTGAACCCGCTGCAAGCCCGTTTCCATCTGGTCCAAGCCGCCCAAGAAGGCTACTCCTACGCCATGATCCTGCTGGACTCCCAGCTGCCCAGTCTGGATCTGGAGTTTCTGGCCGAGCTCCGTCGCGACAAGCAACTCGGGGAACAAAGGATCCTCTTCCTGACCAAACCGCTCATTGCAGAGGACCGGAAGCGGGCCCAGGAACTTGCCATCGACAGGATCCTCGTGAAGCCCTGTCGTGAGGCTACGTTGCGAGAGACGATCCAGGAGGAGGTTCGTGCCTCCAAGCTAGGTCGTCAGGGCAAGGCCCAGGAGAGCAGCAAGCCCTTCGATGCCCGGATCCTATTGGTGGATGACAACACGGTGAATCAGCGTGTCGGCAAGAGGCTTCTCGAGAAGCTGGGCTGTAGCGTGGATCTCGCGGCAGATGGGCGCGTGGGGCTCGAGATGTCGGGACTGGAGGACTACGACATCATCTTCATGGATTGTCATATGCCGGAGATGGATGGCTACCAGACGACCATCGCCATTCGTGATCGCGAACAGGAAGGTGGGAGGCGCAACTGCATCATTGCGATGACTGCCGACGGGATTCAAGGGGTTCGCGAGAGCTGTCTTGCTTCGGGGATGGATGACTATGCCGTCAAGCCGATTCGAAAAGATCAGCTGCATGAGCTGCTGGAGAAGTGGTTGGGCGAGGATGCCCCTAGACAAACAGCGCAGACCGTCCTAGAAGAGGCCGCAGTCTGATCCTCATCTGCAGCCGAGGGCTCACTCAGCGCGCACCCTGCCGAAAGAGGATGACCCTCACTGTCCGTAGGAGGATACTGATGTCGAAGAGCAGACTGATGTTCTTGATGTAGTAGAGGTCGTAGGCCAGCTTCTCCTTGGAATCCTCGATCGAGGCACCGTAGGGGTACTTGATCTGAGCCCAGCCGGTCAGCCCCGGACGGACCGTCAATCGTTCCGCATAGAAGGGGATTTCCTTGCGGAGTTGCTCCACGAAGAAGGGGCGTTCGGGCCTCGGCCCAACAAAGGACATCTGACCCTTCAGGATGTTCCACATCTGGGGGATCTCGTCGATGCGAGATGCTCGGATGATGCGGCCCACGCGAGTGATGCGGTCATCGGCCTTGTTGGCCCAGACCGGACCGGTTTGCGATTCAGCATCGGATCGCATGGATCGGAACTTGTAGAGGGTGAAGTCGATGCCATCCAAGCCGACTCGCTTCTGGTGCAAAAAGATCGGTCCCTTGCTATCCAGCTTGACCAGGATGGCTGTGAGGATCATGAGGGGGGAAGTCAGGCTGAGTCCTACAAGAGCACCGATGACATCCAAGGCTCGTTTGATTGCGAGTGTCAAACGCGACTTGGCGAAGCCGTCGGTGAAGATCAGGTAGCTCGGCCGGATGCTGGCAAGGTCCATCTTGGCATGGAGTCTCTCCAACAAGGAGGTGTGCTCCTCGACCTTGATGCCAGCCAGGCGGCAGGCCAGGAGAGCGTCCACGGGGATCTTGCCGCGTCGATCCTCGAGTGCCACGATGACGCGCGCGACGGAGTATTCGATTGAACGACTTCGGAGGTGTTCGGCTTCGCCGAGCCAGGGCGCCTGAAACTCGGGCGACTGGGGGCCCATGTAGCCCACGACCTCGAATCCCACTTCTGGATGACGTTCGATCTCACGGTGTAGATTCCGTGCGTGGGGTCCCGAGCCCAGAATGACGATCTTCTCGCCGAATCCCCATTTGTAGAAGAACCAATGGAAGCCCATGCGCCAGTAATAGATGGCAGCGAAGGCAAGGACGAGGATGAGCACCAACTTCCAGGTCTGGCCGGAGAGATCGGGCATGCCTGGGAACTGGAAGAGCTGGGGGAAGATGAAGACAATGACGGCGAGGGCTATGAACGCAAAGCCCGCGGCATGGAGCAGCCGATTGGGAAGGTCCAGGCGGTTCTGCGAGACCCGCCAATCATAGAGGTCGTTGTAGGACAGGCTGACCTGGCAGAGCACGGCGACCGTGAAGGCCGAGAGCAAGCCCTTGAGGATTTCGTGCGGATTGGCCTCCGAGACGTGCTGCGTGGCGAGGAAGGGAAGGCTCGTCCCCAGGAAAACCACCAGCATGAGCAGGATCCCCTCGGACGCGATGAGGAGGAGCTTCCTTCGTGGAATGAACTGTTGGAACAGTTTGATCATTCGGAGAGGGCTGTGCGGAGGCTGCTGAGGAGGCGGTGAGGATTCGTCATGGTTGTGAGCAAGAGATCCATGGTATCGGTCCTTGGCGCTCAGGGTGCCCTCGGCTCCATCGGAATCCTGAAGAAGCATATCTCAGGGTCCCTCTCGGGGTGGAGTCGAACGGCTGCAAGCACCAGATCCATGTGTTCTCGGGGTTGATTGAGAGTGCGCGCCAGTCGAGGAAGAGCTCGATGAAGCCTGCCGCGCTGCCAGTCACGGAAGCAGGACTCGGGGATCGAAGGCCAGATGCGCGTCTTGACCTCCACGACCAACACGCGCTTGTCCCGGATGAGGACCAGATCCAGCTCGCTGCCCGAAACCCGGAAGTTCCTCCCAAGAAGTTGGAAGCCCTGTTTCTCGAGCAAGGCGAGGACCAGGTCCTCCCCCTGTCGTCCTATCTCATGCGGAGTGGGCCCGAAGAACTCTCCGGACGCAGAAGCTCTAGCCTCAGCCCTTCTTTTCGGGGGCCGCGTCACCGCCCTGCACCCGGCTGATGGCTGTGCGATCGATCTTGAAGCGCTGTCCAGCCTCGTTGCCGAACTTGACCGTGACGGCACCCTCCTCCGCATGGACGGAGACGATCTCGCAGTGGATGCCAGACGAAGTCACGATCTTGTCGCCCTTCCCGAGCTCGGCCAACATGGCCTTTCTCGCCTTTTCCTGCTTCTGCTGCGGGCGCAACATGAGGAAGTAGACAATGACGAACATCCCACCCATCATCAGGAGTGTCGTGTTGCCACACATCTCTGGCGGAGCCTTCTTCCCCGTTTGGCCGGGGCTGGTCGTGCCCTCCTTCGTCGTGCTGCCGCCCTCCCCGCTTGTCAGGCCAGACTGCGGACCGGCAGCCTCTCGGCCGACCTTGGGGCCCGTTGCTGGCGCGTCCGCAGCTGGCGCTTGACCATCCTTGCCGAGCGGGACACCTTCCTGGTCGCGGACGATGGAGGTGGGTCCAGAGGCCAGGATGTAGAAGCTGCCTTGGCTGCTGAGACCAAGGTGGAGGAGGGGATGAGGCATATGCACTATACCGATGAGGAAGTCGGATCCACTGGATGCGGAAAAGGGGGAAGAGTATAGAATCCCCGGTCCGTTCTTCCTCCGCATTTTCCATTTCCTGTCGATCCCTCCCTCCAATGCCTCGAGTCCTTTGTGCCCTCTCCGGAGGCGTCGATTCCAGCGTGGCCGCGTGGCTTCTCAAGTCCCAAGGGATGGATGTGGTCGGTGTCTTCATGCGCAATGGGATCTCCGGAGGCCCGGCGGGAGGCAAGACCTGCTGTTCAGCCAGTGATGCCCGGGACGCCGCTCGTGTGGCGGACAAACTGGGCATCCCCTTCTACTCCATGGACTACGCCAAGGAGTTCGGGGAGCTGATCGACCACTTCGTTGCGGAATACCGGCGTGGCCGCACGCCGAGCCCCTGTGTTCTCTGCAACCAGGATCTGAAATTCGGCCATCTCTTCGAGTTTGCAGCAGCGGTCTCGGCCGACTCGGTGGCAACTGGGCACTACGCGAGGCTGGAAGACGGCCGTCTCCACCGCGCTCGGGATAGCGCGAAGGACCAGAGCTACTTCCTGTTCGGCATCGAGCGCCAGTTCCTCCCCAAGGTCTTGTTTCCTCTGGGAGACCTCTCCAAGGAGGAAGTCCGGCAGTTGGCCAGGGAGGCCGGGCTGCTTACGGCCGAGAAGCCCGAGAGCATGGAGATCTGCTTCGTGCCCAGTGGCGACTACCGGGATCTGCTGCGACAGGGGGGTGGCTTGAGCCCTGGGCGTTTCGTGGACAGGGAGGGCCGAGAGCTGGGTCGCCACGAGGGTTTCGAGGGCTATACCATCGGTCAGCGCCGGGGCCTTCCAGCCCTCGGACATCCCGCCTACGTCCTGGAGATCCGACCAGAGGAGGGTGAGGTGGTGCTGGGCCGACGAGAGGAGCTCCAGCAGCGGGAGATGCTCGTGGAACGTTGTCGCTGGCTCTGCCCGGAGCCTGATCCGGGTACAAGAATGCAGATCAGTGTCCAGATCCGGGCACATCACACTCCCAGCAAGGCCTTGCTGGAGGTCCAAGAGTCAGGCTGCGCGCTTGTGAAATTCGATCGAGCGCAAGAGGCAGCCGCTCCAGGGCAGGCCGCGGTGTTCTATATTTCTGATCAAGTCCTGGGTGGAGGTTGGATCGGCCGCATGAGAAAGCCCTCCAACGCAAGCGCTGCAGGGCTTTCTCATGTTAGAACCAGATCAGCGAGAACTAGATCGACCCCTTGAGTCCGGCCCCGACCTTGAAAGTGACAGTCCGGGATGCGGGGATCTTGATCGGCTCACCGGTTTGGGGATTCCGGCCCGCACGAGCCTTCCGGTTCTTCACGGCGAAGGTGCCGAAGCCTACGAGCTGCACGACCTTGTCCTTCTTGAGCCCCTTCTGGATGCTCGCGAGGACGGCATTGACCGACCGCTCAGCGTGGGCCTTCGAGCATTCAACTCCGAGGGTCTTCTGGACCGACGTGATGAGTTCCGCTTTGTTCATGTGTTCACTCCCATTTGGCGACAATTCGATTCCCCTCCAACCGCCCAGTTGGAAGTGGAGCGGGTTTTCTACAACCAGTGCCCACCAGGTCGCAAGGCAAAAGCCCCAGGGAGCCCGGAAAACACAAGGGTTCCAGCCCGGTGGGTGGCTGCAGGCCTTCTCGTCGCTCGGCTGCAGACCATCCGGTGGCACCGGAGATCGCCCAGGAAGTGCCATAGGGCCAGATTTTTCGCTCTTCACGCGAGCAGGATTCAAGCTCCGGATGGCAAGTGTCGATAAGGCGGGCAGATCGAATCCCCCTACTTCCACATCATGGAGCGCATTCGAGATGAAGCGTCATCCCTTGTTCATGGCCTTGGGCCTCGGAATCCTCACTTTCGCCTCCACAAGCTGTGGCTCGACCACGGCCAACCCTGAACTCTCTGGGATCGCGAAGCCCAGTCAACTCATGTCTGACACGATCCAGGACAGGATCTCGCAGATCGAGTATCAGGAGGGCGATGAACTGCTGGCCAACCTGGCCTGGTTGAGCAATCAGGGCGTGGCATCCCTACCAGGTCTCATCGAGGCTCTGGACAATCCGGTCCCCAAGGTCAGGGCCAACGCTGCCTGGTGCCTGGGACAGGCGGGAGACCGGAAAGCCATCCCCTTCCTCCAGAAGCATGCCAACGACAAGAATTCGACGGTTCGCCTCGAAGTGTCCCGGCAGCTCCTCTTCCTGGGTGATTACAGCCAGGTGGCGACTCTCATCGATGGCCTGGATTCGGAGAATGGCCGTGTTCGCTTCCTGGCCTACGAGGCCCTGAGGTCCACGACTGGCAAGGACTTCGGCTATGACTTCCGCGTGGCCAGCAAAGAAGGTCGCGCCGAATCGGTTGCCGAATGGGGCAGCTGGTGGGACGAGCAGAAGCAGAGCCAGTGGTTCGAGAACACCAGTCGAATGGCCGCACCGGGCAAGTAGACCGGCAAGGGATCCGACTGGAGGACCGGGTCGTGCTATCATCGAGCACGACCAACAACGGAAACGGCAGGGATGGTCGCATGACCATCCGCCGTTTTTTTGCTATGGATTCCAAGGGAGGAAACCTGGCAATCTACCGGGTCGAGCCTCCAGTGGTCCCCTTCCGATTTCGTCCAGCGGTGTGATATGAGCGCGAATGTCGATCTGCATTTCTGCGATCTGTGTGGTCTTTCGATTCCCCAGAAGGATCTGGATTCGGGGCTGGCGAAGCTCATCAAGAACAAGAGCGTGGGCGTCTGCTGCCTCTCCCTGATCCTGGAGCCTGCGGCACCGGGAAGGGTCGTTTCCTCTCCCAAGGTGGCGCCGGCAACTCCGGCAGGCAAAGCTGTGGGATCTGGCGGGCTACCCGCCGGTTCCACGGCCCTGTTCCCCACGGCGCTTCTCCTCGTAGCCCTGGCGGCCAGCGCGGCCTTCGTGGAGTGGCGAGCGGGAAACCGGAGTTCGCGCCAGCGGTCCGAGATGCGAACGCTGGCAACCCAGCTCGCAGAGGCCCAGAAATCCGTGGATGAGGTCGACGCCAAGGTCACCGCGATTCCCGCCAAGGCCATCGATGCCAAGCTCCTGGCCTTGCAATCCGAGGCCGATCGACTGGGTCAGGCCATCCAGGCCATCAAGCCTGGGGATGATTCAGCCGTGCAGGCGCGATTGCAGCAGCTGGGCCTCCGGCTGAGCGACCTCATGACTCGCTTCACGACCTTGGAGGCACGTCAGGGGTCTTTGGATCGCTCGGTCCAGAGAGGCTTTCAGGACCTGGCCAAGGAGATGGGGGAGTTGGGGGCTCGTACGCCTTCCTCGGCACGCCCTTCTGGCAAGGCCACCATGCGGACGGACTCGGATGCGAAACCCAGTGAGGATCCGACCCTGGCTCTGCCCGGAGATCTGGCCAAGGACGTGGGGCGCTTGTCCGACGCCGAGGCTGGCGTGCGTTGGGCCGCCATCGATGCCCTGCTCTCCAAGAAGGACCCTCGGGTCGTGCCCCATCTCATTCCCACCCTCAAGGACGAGGATCCCTTCATCCGGAGGCTTACGGCCACGGGTTTGGGCAAGTTGGGCGACAAGCGCGCCATCTGGCCACTTTTCGATGCCATGAGCGACTCGGAGTCCATCGTGCGGTCCGCAGCCTACAGAAGCCTGGTCAAGCTCACGAAGGAGTTTGGCAAGCCCCTGGCATTCGATCCCGATGCCAGCAAGGACAAGCGAAAGAACGCTCTCAGGAAGTGGAAGGACTGGCTCGAGAAGCGCCTGGCGCGCTGAGTCCAGCCATAGGGTCGCTCCACAAGATCGGTCCATCTTTGGAGGATTCTCGGGTTTTCTTTGCTGCTTCTTGTCCCCCGTTCGCATCCTGTGCCCAGAGACGAACCACTGGGCTGCGCGAGGGATGTGCTGATGGCGGATAGAAAGGAACCCAAGAAGAAAGGGAAGAAGAAGCGGTCGGGCGTGGGGCGCAGTTGGCGACCCACGCGCACCAAGATCGTGGCCACTCTCGGGCCAGCGAGTTGGAAGCCTTCCCGCATCCGGGAGATGATCAAGGCCGGGGTCGACGTCTTTCGGCTCAACTTCTCCCATGGCACCCACGAAGAGCATGGTCGCTGCATCCGAGAGATCCGGCGGCTTGCGAAGACGGCCCAGATCCCGATCGCGATCCTCGCGGATCTCCAGGGGCCCAAGATTCGCGTAGGGCCACTCGTGAAGTCCGAGCCCTTCTATCTGAAGCGCAAGGACGAGCTGATCATCGAGTGCAAGAAGGGTGTGGTGGGCAAGCCAGGCCACATCTCCTGCACCTACATGGATCTCTACAAGGACGTCAGGAAGGGCGACAAGCTCCTCCTGGACGACGGAAGCATCGAGGTCCGGGTGGAGTCCATCGAAGGCAGGGTCATCCACACGAAGGTGCTCTATGGCGGGCTTCTGAAGGAGTTCAAGGGCATCAACTTGCCTGGCACCGCCATCCATGCTCCTTGCCTCACCGCGAAGGACCTCTTCGATCTCGACTTCGCTCTGGCGCAGGGGGTCGACTACATCGCACTGTCGTTCGTGCGAAAGCCACAGGATGTGCTCGAGCTGCGAAAGAAGATCGAAGACTTCGGCAGCGATGCCTTGATCATCTCCAAGATCGAGCGCCCCGAGGCCGTGAAGGCCTTCGAGAAGATCCTGGCCGTCTCTGACGCCATCATGATTGCGCGAGGAGACATGGGAGTGGAGCTGGGAGCGGAGGCCGTCCCCTCGATCCAGAAGGAGATCATCAAGCTCTGCGTGGAGCAAGCCAAGCCGGTGATCACTGCGACCCAGATGTTGGAGTCCATGATCGTGTCCCCTCGACCGACTCGAGCGGAGGCTTCGGACATTGCCAACGCCATCCTGGATGGTACCTCTGCCCTGATGCTCTCGGCAGAATCGGCTACGGGGCGCAATCCGATCCTGGCCGTGAAGACGATGGATCGGATTGCCCGGGTGACCTCTCGGGACTACTTCACGGGGGGCGTCGATTTCGGCAGGCGCTGGACCGATTTCAAGCGCTTCCGTCGCGGAGGTGGGAGGCGGCTCTCGATCGAGGAGGGCACCGTCAGCGCCGCCGCCAAGGCGGCCCTGGAGGTCGAGGCCAGGGCTCTGCTCGTTTTCACGGAGACCGGGAAGACAGCGCGCCTCATCTCGCGGGAGCGCGTCCCCATGAGGATCCTGGCCCTGACGACGTCCACTCGCTCCTTCAATCGGATGGCCCTGTGTTGGGGTGTCGTGCCCCTCCTGGTCCCCCGGGCGCGGACGCTGGACCAGATGTACAAGTCTGGTCTGGATGCGGCTTTGGCCAATCGGCACCTCAAGAAGGGAGATCGCGCGGTCCTGATCGCTGGGACCGTCCAGATTTCGGGGGCCACGAACACCATGACGATCCGGGAGATCGAGGCCTGACCCAGGTCTTGCATCGGCCCACTCGCGGGCTATCCTATTTGCCCTTTCGATTCCACGGGCCATCTCCGGTCCAGGTGATAGCCAGAACAGGACCATGAAGCTCAAGATCCGAAACTCCAACCGCAAGCGAGCCAAGAAGATCGGCTTCCGCACCCGCAGCAAGACCGCCGCCGGGCGCCGCATCATCAAGAACAAGATCAAGAAGTCCGGCAAGTTCCGGGTCGGATAGGTCGCTGACCAGGGCTGGGCCCCGACCTGCCGGGTCAGGTGGCGCTAGCCGTCTTGGGGATCGACTGACGGTCCAGAGCGACTGGCAGGATCAAGCGGAATGTGGCACCCCGATCCCTGCCCTCACTCTCCATGAGGAGCTGCCCACCTAGTTCCATGGCCGCGTTGGCCGAGCTGTGGAGGCCAAATCCATGGCCGTCCCGCCTGGTGGTGAAGCCGTGGTGGAAGATCTTCGCCTGGTGCTCGACCTCGATCCCCGGGCCATCGTCTCGAACCTCTGCGATCTGCTGACCGTCCTGGGCATGGATGCGGAGAGTCAGGTGTTTGGGCCGATTGCAAGTGGAGAGGGCCTGCTGGGCATTCGAGACCAGGTTGACAAGAATCTGCAGAATCCGGTGCTTGTCGGAGTGGAGGGCCGGTAGCTCCTCATATTCGCGCCGGATCACAACCCTTGCGCGCTCCAGCGGACCCAGATGCATCTCCACGGCATCCTCCAGGATGTCGGCGAGTTGGAAGTCCTCCATGACGCCTGGGTCCTTGGCGAAGTTCTGCTGTTGGGTCACGACCTGTCGAATGTGATCCACACTGCGGGAGAGGGCCTGGACGTCTTCGATCTGGTCACTCCGCTCCTCCTGCAGGTGGGAGGTGAGCTTCTCCATGTAGTGCAGGATCTCAGTTCCCCGCCCCTCCGTTTCCAGGAACGCTCCCAGGTCGTCCTGGTGGGCGAGCAGGACATCCAGGATCCGACTCAACCCTGCCAGTTTGGATCGCTCCAGCCGTTCGCGCAGGCGGTCCGCTGAGAGATTGAGGCTGTTCAGGACGTTTCCGACGTTGTGGAGGACCCCCGTGGCCACCTCGGCCATGCCCGCAAAGCGAGAGGTCTCCACCAGCTTGCGGTTGAGCTCTGCCTTCTCAGCTGTTGTACGGTGTTCCTCCGTGATGTCGCGGATCAAGACGGTGTATTTGCGAGCCCCCCCGATGTGGAAGGAGCTCAGGGAGAGGTGAGCTGGGAACATGTCCCCGTTGGATCGTCGGGCACCAATCACGCGGGAGAGGGCAAAGTCCTCCTCGGAGTTCTGGCCGAGCTGTTCCTCTAGTTCCGTTGTGTATTCCTCCTGCTTCTCCAGGGGGACGAGCATGGTGACCGGCTTGCCGATCACGTCGCCTGCTGCGAACCCGAAGATGATCTCGGCGGCCCGGTTGAACGACTCGATCCTGCCCAGGCTGTCCACCGAGAGGATACCATCACCCGCCGTCTCGAGGATCGCACGGATCTTCCGGTTGCTCTCCAGGAGAGAGGCTGCGATTTCGAGTGCCTTGTCCTTGCTTACATTGAGGTCCTCGGTCCGACTCAAGACGCGTCTCTCCAGCCCTTCCTTCACCTCGGCGAGGTCCATGTCCCGTTGCTGGATCTGGCTCAGCATCAGGTTGAATGCTTCGCAGACATCACCAAGTTCGTCATCCAGGTACTTCTCCGCCCGAGCTCCGTAGTCTTCCTGGGCGCTGACCCTGAGGGCCGTGTCTCGGATAGAATTGATCGGGCGCAAGAGCGATCGCCCAATCATGTTGACGACGATGATGGTGAGTACGACGCCGATACAAAGCAGGAGAAAGGCGAGCCACATCGTCTGCCTGGCCCAGCTGTGCAGCTCCTGGGTGTCGTAGACCAGAACGATGCTCCCCAGCACGTTTTTCTGTTTACCCAGCGTGAGGCGGTAGGCGATCCGTCCAGACGTAAGTTCCGTGAAGGATCTGGAAGCGAGACCGGAGAGATGCAGGGCCTCCTGTGGACTCAGCTGCTGGCGAAACAGGATGTTGTTCTTCTTGTCCAGGAAGCAGGCGCCTCGAAAGCCTGGGTCCTCCCGGAGGGAGATGAAGACCTCCTCGAGATCCTCAGGAGAAATCAGGAGATAGTCCCGAGCCGACTCCGCCACCTGCTGAGCCACCTGGCTGACGTAGTTCTGCAGGGACGACTTGGCTCTGACGTAGTTGAGCCGCAGCAGGATGACCATCAGCAGGATGGATGGCAGGAGGCTCGCCATGAGTGTCCAGATGAGCAGGCGGCTACGTAGGCTCTGCTGTCGTCTCTTCCTGCTCACCCCCTGTCCTCCCTCGTAGATCCTCTCCAGGAATCGACCTCAGGAGTGGGGGATCTTGATGGCACCTGGTTCTGCCGAGGAGTGCCCATGGCAATGCCACATGACTGGACCTAGCCACCCTCCGCATGAACCTCATCCTGGGGGGGAAGCGGCGATTCGGGATTCTGCAAGTAGCCGTCGGGGAGGGCGACTTTCTGGATACCACCAGCCTTGCACCTGCGGACACGAAGACCGGTCATCGGGAACTCGAGATCTTCGGGCAGCTGCCGCAGGAGCTCATCCAGTTCACTGATGCTGTTGATGCGTGTGAGATGCTTCCGGATTTCGGCCGCCCCACGGAAGCTCTTCGTGTACCAAGTCGCGTACTTCCTCGTGTGGAGGATACCGCCGTCGGCGCCAAAGTAGTCCCGCAGCAGTGCTGCATGCTCCAGCAGGATGGTCCTGACCTGACCAAAGGAGGGAGGCGTGGCCGGATCTCGTCCTTGGAAGAGATCCTCGAGTTCGCCAAAGAGCCAGGGCCTGCCGAGGCAGCCGCGCCCGACGATGACACCCTGGCACCCCGTCGTGCGCATCATCCGCAGGGCGTCGTAGGACTCCCAGATGTCTCCGTTGCCCAGCACCGGAATCGAAAGCTGGCTCTGCAGTTCACCGATGTGCTCCCATCTGGCCTCGCCATGATAGTACTGGGCTGCTGTACGCGCATGAAGGCCTACAGCCGTGATGCCAGATCCCTCTGCGATACGGCCAGCTTCGCTGTAGGTGAGATGGTCGTCATCGATTCCCAGGCGCATCTTGATGGTGATGGGAATCCGTCCCTCGCTCGCGCGCACGAGAGCCTCTAGCAGGCTCTGGAGCAGTCTTGGGCGGTAGGGGATCGCCGCTCCTCCCCCCTTGACCGTAACCTTGCGTACCGGGCAACCCAGGTTGAGATCCACGTGCTGCACCCCGAACTCCCCGATCAGGATCCGGCAGGCTTCTTCCAGATGTCCTGGATCGGTGCCGTAGAGCTGTGAGGATCGAATGTCTTCTTCGGGGGAGTGTCCCGCCAAAAGGCGTGTTTTCTGGTTCTTCTCGATCAGGCCGTGGGCCGTGATCATCTCGCTGACGAAGAGTGCCTTCCCAAAACGACGACACAGCAGCCGGAAGGGGGAGTTCGTCACACCCGCCATGGGGGCGAGGACGACAGGTGTCTCCAGGCAGATCTGTGCCGACAGCCTGAGGGGAGCGAACTCACCGGGAGCCGCTGGTGTGACATCGCGGTTGATTTCGGTGCGAAGACTCATGATCGGCCAGGAGGCGGAAGAGCGGAAGAGCGGAAGAG
>JAJRTL010000476.1 GCA_024278315.1 Planctomycetota bacterium
CCAAGACAAGCAGGGCAAGGCTCCCGATCAGCAGATCTTGGACGCCTCCGAAGTAGACCGCCTGTACGAGCTCCTTCAGGAGATGGATGAGGATGAATCCGAGATCCTGCGCCTGCGCTTTGGCCTACACAATGACGGGGAGGGCATGACTCTGAAGGCGATCGGGGAGATGATGGGCATCACTCGTGAAAAAGTCCGTCAGATCGAAAAGCGCTCGCTCCAGAAGCTCCAATCCTTCTTCCTTGAGGAGTACGGAGAAGGATAACTACCTATATAACAATGGGTTATCCCTGTATGCCCATATTCCATTCTGCGTAGTGAAATGTGGATACTGCGACTTCAACTCCTTCTCGGGTGTCGAGGAGGAGCTCCAAGCAACCGTCATCCAGGCGATGCTGAGGGAGTTGGAGCTACGAGGCAAGAACCTCCAGCCCAGGACGGTCTTCCTGGGCGGTGGTACGCCCACACACCTTTCACCAACCCTTCTACAGACCTTCCTCCTAGGTCTGCGGGAGCGAGTCGACTTGAGCCAAGTCGAGGAATACAGCTGTGAGGCCAACCCGGAGAGTGCGAGCTCGGAGAAGCTTGCAATACTGAGGGAACATGGCGTCCGGCGCTTGAGCCTCGGAGTGCAGTCGTTCAACGAGGACCGACTCCGCTTTCTGGACCGGGCCCACGGTGTCGAGGAGGCCATTGCAGCCTTTGAGCGAGCACGCCAAACAGGCTTCGATTCCCTGAGTCTGGACCTCATCTTTGGAATCCCTGGGCAAGCCTTGGAGCAGTGGCAGGATGAGCTTCAGCAAGCACTCCTGTTGAAGCCGGATCACATCTCCTGCTCCCACCTCACTTTTGAATCAGGAACTCAACTCCACGTGGATCTGGCCAAGGGACGAGTGCAGGAGATCCCTGAAGAGCAGGGACGATCCATGTTGATCGAAACCAGACAGCAACTGGCTGAAGCAGGCCTGACCGCCTACGAGATCTCCAATTTCTCACGATCAGGGATGGAGTGCCGGCACAACATCCACTACTGGCAGGCAGGCTCCTACCTGGGAATAGGGCCAGGAGCCTCCTCTCACCGAAGAGGAATCCGACAATCCAACCTCCGCCCCATACCCTCCTATCTGAATGCTCTCCAGGACCAGGCCTGCCCGGTGGCAACCGCAGAGACCCTGTCTCCGGAGCACCGCTGTCGTGAGGCCATGTGGTTGGGACTCCGGCTGACCCAGGGAGTTGAGCTAGCACGGATCACAACCTTGACCGGAGCCGACCCGAGCGAGCTCTTTGCTGACTTGATTCCGGGGATGGTAGCTGAGGGGCAAGTCGTGCAGGAGGCAGGCTGGATCCGCATCCCTGAAGCAGCCATTCCCCTGGCGGATCGCATCACAGCCCAATTCCTGTAGTGGCTGCACCTGTTCCACGTGGAACAGCCCACCCATCAGGGCCTTCCTTGACTCAGAGACCGTAGGTCAATCGATCTGCTAGAACCTCTGGAAGCCCAGCACTGCGGATCTTGGTTTGGACTTCGCCGATGGGGTACTCAAGACGGATCAACTGGAAAACAAGAGTCTCGGTGTCGTAGAGCAAGTATCCCGTCCGTGGATCCTCATCTCGAGGCTGACCCACCGATCCCACGTTGACCAGAGCTTGCTGCCCCTTATCCAACTGGTAGCTCGCTTGGCTCTCGAACTCAGGTCTGTACTGAAACTCTGTCCCCCCCTCCATGGTGAACAAACAGGGTTGATGGGTGTGCCCTACAAAGCAGGCCTTCGTCTCCTGGGATTCCATGGAAAGCCGAGCGGAGGAGAGTGAACGGACGTAGTCAAACTCAGCCGGTTCATGAAGGGAACCATGAACGATTGTAATATCCTGTTCAAAAAGCACTTGGAATAAGGGGATGGCCCTTAGCCACGCCAGATCCTCGCCCGACAACTGTCGCCGCGTCCATTCCACGGCGTAGCGGGCGAAGGGATTGAAGAGGTCTAGGCTGATCCGCCCAAGAACGGCTGCGTCGTGGTTGCCCAGACAGACCTGGGCACCCCTCTCACGGAGGGCGGCAATACAGAGCTTTGGATCTGGACCGTAGCCGACCACGTCTCCCACCTGCAGGATCATGCCAACTCCTCGATCCTCGCAATCCGCAAGCACAACAGTGAGTGCTTCCAGGTTGGAGTGTACGTCTCCTAGGACTGCGACCTGCATCTATCAAATCCGAAGGTGTTCAGGGTGTGGGCCAAGCCCAGGTTGATCAAGAGTAGAGACAAGCCAAACATGGAGCGATCTCTACCCAATGGGAAGCTCAAGATCAGGAGCTCTGTCAACGCAAGGACCAAGCCGAGAGAGATCAGGATCAAGGATCCGTTCCGGAAAGAAGATGTAAGAACGACAAAGGTCAGGGTGGCACTCAAGGAAAGGAGCAAATTGGTAAGGACAGCTATTGGTTCCACGTGGAACCATGCTCCGAAACCTGCAGAGATGCCAACTACAAGCAGCTCAGCCCAAAGCACTAGGACGCAACTCTCGCAAGCGCTTCGAATGGCAAACCAAGCTGTGCCGGCTTCCAAAGGATGGCAAGGTCGAACCAGGATCCTATCTTGCGCCTGACCCCACCGGAGCGCCCCCAAGATCAGCCAGGCATAGACCAACCAACGTGGCCAGCTAGCTTGTATCGGCCCGGAGCCGAGAAAAATGCGGTCTTGGGTGTCACCAAGAAAATGGGGGACCTGAACCCATAAGAGGACCAGGGCAAAACAGGGGAGTAGGATCCTGACAGATCTCTGACGCATCAGGTGCTTGGTCAGCGTGAGCAGGGTCCAGGGCAATGAGTCCTCCGTATCCAGGCAATGGGACTCTGCCCGGGGCAGGAAACCAGAGAAACGCCAATGGTAAATGGCCGATTCGGAGTTGGAAATCCTGGATACAAGAGTGACACCCATACCGCGAAGGTCCAGACTAACCCGGATGATTCATGAGATCGTTGCGAGGTCATGAATTGTTGGGTCTGACCATCTGAGTTTGAGAGTTGAGGACAGGGAGGAGTGCCAGGCGAAATGGGGGCGAAGAAGACCAGAGTCATCGCCTGCGCCAACCAGAAGGGTGGAGTCGGAAAGACGACGACCGCTACCCATCTGGCCATTGGATTGCATCGATCCGGCTGCCGTACGCGCCTCTTGGACATGGATCCTCAGGAGAACGCCATCCTTTGTCTCAGCCAGGATCTACAAGAGGAGTCGGACAAGCAGAGGATTCCAGGGTGGAAGTGCTACCGAGCGGCAGAGGGCCTGGAGATCCTCAAACCTGAGACAGCCCCCACTACCAGCTCCCTGCACAGGGCCTGTACGGAAGGGGACGCCATCGACTACGTCATTATCGACTGCCCTCCCAGCCTGGAGAAAGGGACAGGACAAGCCCTTGAGGCAGCTCACTTCATCCTGATTCCTCTGCAGTGTGAGTTCCTTGCCATGCAAGGCCTGGCCCAGATCCTGACGAGGGTGAACGGCTTGGCGGGAGATCCGGTGGTCTATGTGCTTCCGGTGATGCTGGAATCAGAGAAGCACATTCACCAGGAAGTCCTGGAAGAGCTCAGGGCACACCTTCCGGGCAAGGTGTGCGAAACTTGGATCCCACGAGACCCATTCTTGTCGGAAGCCTCGAGTTATGGAGTCTCGCTGTTCACACATGGTCCCAGAGCGGTTGGGGCTCAGGCCTACGCAAAATTGGTAAGGGAGGTATGTCATGGCTGGACGTAAGTTGGGTAGAGGACTGGAGTTCCTACTTTCACAGAGCAAGGAAAGCAAGGACCGTGAACCAACTGTTGAGAGTGAATCCGGTGAAGCCGTAGCAAGCTCCGGGTCGACGTTTGGGAAGTCGGAGATGGGGGCAGAAGGCCTCCTCTTACTCGAGGTGGAACGTATCCACCCCAACCCCCATCAGCCACGCAAGGACTTCAACCCGGAGGAGATCGAGTCCTTGGCCCACTCGATCCAATCCTCGGGCATCCTTCAGCCACTCGTGGTCCGTAAGAAGGGGAAGCGATTCGAGTTGATCGCTGGAGAACGGCGGTTGCGGGCCGCACGCAAGGCAGGCCTGACCCAGGTTCCGGTGATGATTCGGGATGTGGACGAGGCGGAGCTCCGCCTGTTGGCCCTGGTGGAGAATGTCCAACGCCAAGATCTCAATCCCATGGAGAAGGCCAGGAGCTTTCGTGAGCTCAGGGATCAAACAGGCTGGACCCAGGAAAAGCTGGCCCAGGAGCTCGGAATCAAGCGCAGCACTGTCGCCAACTTCGTGAGGCTCAACGATCTGTCACGTCCGATCCAGGACATGCTTCGACAGGGGGAACTCAGCACGGGACATGCCAAGGCACTCCTCCAGGCTGCTGAAGAACATCGCGAAGAACTCGCCCGCATCGCGGTCGAGAAAGACCTCTCTGTGCGTGCGCTCGAACAACTCGCGACCCAAGCAGAGAAACCCGACAAGGGGCTGGACCCCGCGAAGACCAGCAAGGCCAAGCCCAAGAAGGTGGCCTGGGCAAGAGAGATGGAAGAGAACCTCCGCTCTGCCTTGGGGTGCCGATCGACGGTGCGCTATCGCGGTGGGCGGGGCAAGATCATCTTGGACATCGGCAACCGAGGAGAGTTCGATCGCATCTTCGAGTTGCTGATGAACTGCCTCCCGCATGAGCGAGAGGAAGAACTCATCGCCAAGAAGCGAAAGGCTTGACGCCTACTTCTTGAGAATCACGGATTTGACCAGGATGGGCTCACTCGGTTTGCCCTTTCCAGCCTCTTCTTCTTTCGTGCTCTCCAGGGGGCCGGAGACGATCTTGTCCACCAGGGCCTTTCCCTCGTCGCTGATCACGCGTCCGAAGATGACATAGTCTCCATCCCGACTCTCGGCGCAGTCACTACCGGTGAAGTAGACCTGCTGAGTATCACAATCTCTACGGTCATCCTGACGCACTGCACACAACATGTAGGGGAAGTGGGAAAGTGTGTTCGCTTCGAAGGTGATCGTTTTCTCCGATTTGAACTCGGTCCACTTGGTCCGATCCTCGCCTTTGGCATTGGGATTGCCGAAGAAGGCGAGTTTGGCCACGCTGGACTCGGGCTGCAATGGGTTGGCCTTACTCGTGCTGTCGATCTTCTTCCAGATCTCATGGAAGTAGAGATCCTTATAGATCCCCTCTTCGACATTCTTCAAGAAACGAGCACAGGTCTTGGGCGATGCCTTCTCGTAGAGACGAACCTCGATGTTCCCTTGGTTGGTTTCGAAGATGACTGTCTTACCTTCAGGTTCGACCGGCTTGTAGAGATCAGGATGGCTCTTCTGGAAGGCCTCTTCGGTCTTCGTGGTCCGGATCAACACATCAGCCAACGAATCGTCCTCCGCCTGAAGGATCTTCTCGTCCGATCTGTTCTTCTTCTCGTCGTCGCCTTCCTTCTCATCAGGTTCAGGGACGTAGACGGGCGGATAGGCCGTCTTGTAGAAAGCTTCGAAATCCGGAGCCTTCTGTTTCAACGACGCAAGGGTTGCTTCCACCTTGGCGGTGTTCCCCAGAGCCCTGTATTTGCAGGCCAAGATCCACTCAGCCCACCATCCCGCTGGCGATCCAGCATAGGTGGTCATGACTTCCTGGATGTCTGCTTCGCTCAGTTGGGTCAGATTGGATGTGAGCTGTCCTTTGACTCGATCCCACTGATGTTTGATCACCCCTTGAATGAGGCCACCGATCAAGTTGGCCTTCATCTTCGGATCCAACTTGAAGTTCTGATACGCGGCCAAGGTCTCCGCCGGAAGCACGGCATCCTCGGGCGCGAAGATCTGCCCCAAGCCAGTCTTCTGTGCGAACTCACCCCAGGTGGCATTGCGCTTGGCACGGTTGTATTCCTCGAAACCCCAACGGCCCACGATGATGAGCACGAGAATAACGACGGAGACGATGATCCCGCGGCGATTGGTTTCCCAAAAGATCTCCAGGGGATTGGGAGTGTGGATCTGTCCCTCAGGAGGGGGGGTCTGTTCGGACATGGTTCTGGTTCAGGCGATGTTGTGTTCTTCTAGTGAGAAGTCGGACTTCACTTGGAGGGCTTGAGATCTGCCTCGATGGCTTTGGCTCCCGCACCCGTCGGTGCAACTGGCACGTTGCCTGTCGAGTTGACCGCCTCTCCTTCCTCGGAATTGGTCTTGATTCTTAAATCATAGGTAAGGAACAAATCCTTGCCCTTCGCTTCGAGGGTTGCCAGGAGGGTGTAGTACACACCCTCGCTTACGTGGTTCGTCCATTTCTGGACGACCTTGGTTGCCATTGGGATGTCCTCGAGCTTGAGTTTCCATCCACGCTGGTGGAGTTGTTCTCTCAGATACTGTCGATCCTCGATGATCTTGCCCTTACCCCGGTACTCGAGATGACCCAACCGGTAATCCCCTCTCTTGAAGGTGTAGCTCTGGTTGAGTCCAGTCTGCAACTTGAGATGTTGAGGGACAGCCAGGTCCGCAAACTGTTCCGGCACGAGTTGTCCAGGCGTCGAATCCGGTGAGTAGGACTCCGGCGATCGACAGGAGACCGTCACGAGCAGAAGCATGGCCACGCTGGCCATCGAGTTTGTTATCCGTCCGTTCATAAGATCCTCCCCCCTGAGGACATCAGGACTTCGGCGTACGTCGAAAAAGCAATGGACGGGGTATCATAATGCCCCTTCCCTCCAGATCCGCGTCAAAACAAGAGCTGACGTGGCTCCAAAGTCCGCCAAAGGAGACATCAGAATGATCCTCAATGCAACCATTCTAATCGCCTTTCTTGCAACAGCTTGGATCAATCCACCTGGCTCGGAACCTATCTTTGGCGTAGTTCAGGACAAGGCAGAGCTGCGGAAGACCCTCGAGGAGAAAGTAGCGGCCTTGGAGAAGTCAGATGTGGACGGCCTCTACCAATTGTCCGTCTGGGCCTCCCGGAAAGGTCTCAAGATCGAATCCAAACGCATCTTGAGAAAGATCCTCAAGACGTCCCCTGATCATCGCAAGGCTCGGCTGGCTCTCGGCTACGTCCTCTACGAGGACAAGTGGGTGAAGGAAAGGGATGTCGCCAAACTCAAACGCAAGAAGGAGGACATGGAGAAGAAAAAGAAGGGCATGGTCAAGGTAGGGGGAGAGTGGGTCGGAAAAGACGACATGGACCTGGCCAAACGCGGCTATGTGAAGGTCGAGGACGAGTGGTGGAGACTCGAGGACAGCAAGAGGCTCAAGAAGGGCTATGCCATCCATCCGGAGACAGGCACCTGGATCCGCAAGAAAAGCCTCGCAAAGGCCAAGAAGGGTCTGTTTCCCGTGAAGGGCAAGTGGTTGCCCCTGGAGAAGGCCGATGCCAAACACAAGGGATGGAGTGACCCTTGGGTCCTGCAGAGCCGGGATCTGATCCTCGTCACGGACTATGGATTCAAGAAGGCCAAGGATATCCTCGCAGAAGCAGAAACTGCCATGGTCTACGCCACCCGGTTGCTCTGGGATCCCCGTCTTCCTCTCCCCAGACGCGTCATCCTGAGGATCTACAGCAAGGCTTCCGACTACCGAGAGTTCTCGCGTGATACCGATACGACTGGATTCTCCGCATTCGGTTGCTTCGCTGTTGCTGAAGATCCTCAGCACCCCATCGGCGTCGTCTATGGAGAGCGCAACTGGGGTCCCTACTACCTGAAACACGCCGCCAGTATGGGAACCTCCCTGGTCCTACTGGCCTCGGACGACCTCCCCGTGGAGTATTGGATCCACACAGGTCTCGGCTCCTATGCCGAGCGATTCTCGAACGTACCCCATAGCAAGCACTTCGGAGGCCAATTCGATCAAAAGGGGGGTATCAAGGACCTCAAGGACTTCTGGGGTGACTTCCGAATCAGCTCTGACGACAGCGATGAAACACAGGCCTGGAACATATACCAGGCTGGCTACGTGATCCGGTTCTTGAGCCTCAGCAAGGACAAGAGGTTGACCCTCCGCTTGGACGCCCTGCGTGAAGCCATCATCAAGGGCAAGGCCAAGGACATCCGGAAAGCGATCCAAAACCTGGAGAGGGCTCTCCAAGGCATGGAGGGTGAAATCAGGGCCTCCTTGAACGATCTACTGAAAGGCTGATCAGCGAGTCCCAGGAGTTTGCGCCATAGAAGGTGTGGAGGCCAGTCGAGTTCAGTTTTGCCCTGGTCAACCCGAAGAAACGCAGGTGAAGCCACCGTTTCATCGAGGCTTCTCCGGATTGA
>JAJRTL010000477.1 GCA_024278315.1 Planctomycetota bacterium
AGCCCTTGGAGTCCATGAGACCCCAAGGGCTCGTTTCATTGAGGCATGCCTCAATCGTGGTATGCCTCAATCGTGGTATGCCTCAATCGTGGTATGCCACGATTGTGCGATGTAGATTGTGCGATGTCGTGTGCGCTACTCGATCCGGATCCGGATCGGCGAGGCGAGACCCAGGATGTTGGTGACGCGCATGGGCTCCAGGGGGGGCATGCCCTGCGGGGCGTCCATCGGACGTCGGCGTGTGACCAGCAGGTCGTAGTGGCCGCTGGTCTCCAGGCACCAGATCTTGAACTTGCCTTTGGCGTCCGACTTGACCTTGGTGGGATAGTCCTTCTCTGGAAACTGATCCATGAGGATCGTCTGGATGACCATGTTGGTCCAGTCTCCGGATCCTCCCTCGCTCGTTCCGCCCGCGCCTACGATCTGGACTTGTCGATTGGAGACGTTTTCTCCCCGGCTGTCCACGAGCGTGCCTTCGATCAGCCTGGGTCGCGTCACGAGCAATTGGGTCTCGGTCATGGGCTTGGCACGGACCCCGCCTGCGACGAAGACCTTGCGCCTCGAAAACCCCAAGGTCTTGGACGAGAAGATCACGACGTATTCTCCCGGCAGGAGGCTTGCGCTCCGGAACTCGTTGCCCCTGGTCCTGATCAGGGGTTCGGACTGAGTGAACTGTCCACTCTCCTTCGGACCGTAGATGGAGACCTTGTGGTCCGGAGTCAGCATCACGTCTTTCTGGGTCCTGAGTACGACCCGGACGCGGTGGCTTCCCATGCGGAAGCTGCCCATGTCCTCCTTGCCACGATGAGGCTCGGTGAAACCTAGTTTCATCGGTTCGCCGCCGGGGAGGAGGGCGAGTACGTTGAAGGCTGCGAGTGGATCCAAGGCATCGGTCTTGAAGATTCCATCCTTGTCTGTCTTGACGGCGATGGAGAGGTCTCCGACCGAGACGCCGGAGGGATGGATGATGCCCGCGAACAGCACCGTGATTCCCGGGGCCGGGTTTCCCATCACGTCGAGGATGCGTCCTCGCCGTTTGATCCCCGAGTCCGTCTGCACGGAGGCATGCGGTGCGGGGTCCTTGGGGTTCAGGCCAGGTTCGAGGGCGTAGATCTTCTTGGCGAAGCCCGGTGCCTCCATGAGGAATGTTGCTCCAGGGCCCTTCTCGATTCCCTTCAGCACGAAAAGACCGTTCTCGTCACTGCTTGTTTCGTAGAACTGTACCGTGTCGATGATCTGCACCTTTGCGTTGGCGACGTTCTTGCCGAGCATTCCTCTGGCTGTCGCCACACGAACGGTGAGGCTGTAGGCCCGGGCCAGGGGGATCTCGTGCTTCTTGTTGGGTTCCGAGAATTCGTAGGGGCTCGCAAGACGACGCTTCTTGCCGTCGAGCTTGAGTTGCCAGGGGCCTGGTGGCAGGCCTCGGAAAGAGAAGCTCCCGTCTTCTTTCGCCTTGCCGTCCACCTTGAGGACAGCCGTATGGTACTGGGTCGACATGCGGATGAGCCGCATGCCGATCACCTCGCCGGGTGTTCGGTTGCGGTAGACGAGCTTGCCTTCGAGATTCCATGCCGGGGCGAGCGCCAGGGTCAGGTCGTGCTCTGGAGCAGAGACTGCCTCGCGGAGAGGACTGGTCAGGCCCTTGTCGGCAAGTTCTGCGTAGAAGGAGTAGAAACGCCAACAGGGAAGTTGGATCGTGAACTTTCCCTCACCATCCGCTTGGATGCGCTGGGTCGTCGTAGCCGTGCTCTCAGGCAGGAGCGTCTCCTCCACGGGTCGGGTGCGGCCCAGAATGACGACCGTGGCACCAGGCACGGCCTTGCCATCATGCATGACCGTTCCCGAGATCTCTTTCGTGAGGCTCATGCCGCCACCGGCCTTTCGGGCAGCCGGCGATCGAGAGATGGCCAGCGCACAGCTGAGAGCGAGAATGGGATAGATGAGGTTCTTGAGCATCCGCCAGAGGGGGTTGGAGGTTGGGGGAGATCGGGGAATCGAGGAGCCTATCCGTCTCCCGGAGCGAGGCATAGTGCAGAGCCCGTGCTGGCGACCCGGAAATCGCAGTGTTTTTGGGACTTCGGCATGCATCCACGGGAGCAACCCCTAGCCTACCTAGGACGCACCCCCCGAGGACGCTGCATGTCGAAGAAAGCTCCCACGAACCACCCTCGGAAGTCCGAGGGCCGACTCGAATTCATCCAGACCAAGGCCGCCTTCGAGGACTTCCTGGCCGACCTAGAACACGAGCCCGTTCTGGGCCTGGATACCGAGGCCAACTCCATGCATGCCTACCGCGAGGAGGTTTGCCTCATCCAGGTCTCAAGCGCTACACGGGATTATCTCCTCGATCCCATGGCTGGCCTGAATCTCGATCCCTTTCTGGACATCCTGGAAGACCCCCAGGTCATCAAGGTCTTCCATGACGCCGAATTCGACATCTTCCTCCTGGGCCGGGCCTACGCGCTCCAGATGAGAGGGCTCTTCGATACCAAAGTGGCCGCTTTGGCGCTGGGTCGGGACCAGATCGGCCTGGCTGCGACCGTGGATCACTACTTCGGGGTGAAGTTGGACAAGTCCCAGCAGCGCAGCGACTGGGGGCGGCGCCCCCTGGCGACTGCCCAGCTCGAGTATGCCTGGAAGGACACGCACTACCTGCTGCAGCTACGGGAGCTCCTCCTGGAGGAAATCGCCGAGGCCGACCCCTTCGTGAAGCTCGAGGTCGACAGCGAATGCCGTCGTCTGGAGCGCATGGTCACGGACCGGCCCAAGGACCCGGACGTCTGGCTCAAGGTCAAAGGCGTTCGCAAGCTCTCTGCGCGCGGCCTGCGCTACTTCAAGGATCTCTATGACTGGCGAGAGAAGGAGGCCGAGAGGCGCAAGCTTCCCCTCTTCAAGATCCTGGCCAATCCCGTCCTGGTCTCCCTGGCTACAGATGCCCCCTTGGGCAGGAACGACCTGTCCCGAGCGCTCTCCCGGGGACAAATGGAGCGATATGGTCAGGCGTTGCAGAAGGTGTTGGCCCGGTCCGCGGACAAGCCGGATCTGGTCCTTCCCAAGGTGGCGCCTCTGAAGGGCGCGGAGCGCAAAGCGCTCGAAACGCAGAAGCAGCGCATCGATAGCCTCAAGCAGTGGCGCAAGAAGAAGGCCTCGCAACGTCCGACCGATCCCTCCTTGGTCCTGAACCGCGAAGTCCTGGAGAAGCTCGCGGAGTTGGGACCAGACTCCCTGGAAGACCTGGAGAAGACGGGACTGCTGGAGCCCTGGCGATTGGAGCACTACGGGGCCGAGATCGTCCAGGCCATCCGCGCCGGGTCCTGATCGGAGAGCGCCTGCGCTCGCATGGATGGGCACGAGGCCGATGCCAGAGCCCCAGAGGCGGGACTATTCCATGGGGAGGGGCGAAGGAGGCCGAAACCCCAGCCTTGATGAGGCGATGCATGGGCTGGCGGGACAGAGGGAATCCTCCGCCCTGGAGCCGCGATCGCGAGGCTCGTGATTCGAACTTTGGAGGCATCCTGGGTAGGATGCCGCAGTTCCATTGGCGCCAGGGAGAGGGGCAGAGACCGAAGTGGCTGAGACAGGGGAGGGCATGCAGGCGGCTCGGGAACTGCTCCGAGACAGGTTTGGCTTCGCCGCTTTTCGCGAGGGGCAAGAAGAGGCCTTGCAGGCGAGCCTGGCCGGTGAGGACCTTCTGGTCGTCATGCCGACCGGTGGTGGCAAGTCGCTCTGCTATCAGTTGCCCGCGCTGTTGAGTGAGGGTTGGTTCCTCGTGGTGAGTCCGCTCATCGCTCTGATGAAGGACCAGGTCGACCAGATGCGCGCGCGCGGAATCGCTGCCGCTTGTCTGCACTCGGGTCTGACTGCGGATGAGCGCCGCGTGGTCTACCAGGATCTGGAAGCAGGAGAGTTGTCCTTGCTCTTGGTGGCGCCCGAGCGTTTCCGTGCCGCCGGTTTCCTCGAGAAGCTCGAGGCCCGGCCACCCAGCCGCTTCGTCGTCGACGAAGCGCACTGTATCAGCCAGTGGGGGCATGACTTCCGGCCGGACTACCAGCGGCTGGGGGAGGCGCTCCAGAGGCTTGGCGGCCTGCCGGTCACGGCCCTGACCGCGACGGCGACTCCCGAGGTAAGACAGGATGTCCGGCGCGAGCTTGGGCTGGAGGGGGGCGTCGAGATCCTCACGGGCTTCGATCGACCCAACCTGCATTTCGAGGTCCAGCGTGTCGAGCGCAAGGCGGACAAGGCAGCACTCATTCGTGAGATGCTCCTGGCCGGAAGCGGGACGC
>JAJRTL010000478.1 GCA_024278315.1 Planctomycetota bacterium
ACGAGCGCATTTCGAGTTCAGGACGGCTGCGCGAGATGAAGGCGACCCAAGAGGGTCGTCGAATCGAAGCAATGCCGAGCGAACCGATAGGTTCGCGGTCCTGGACCGAAAGACGCCGTCAGACGCATCGAGGTCATGAATAGTTCGGGCACTTCACCCGACAAGAAGTGGACAGATGAGTCCAGAAGGGGGGCTCCCCTCCGCAAGACGCAGGGAGACTGAGGAGACCTGGTGATCAAGAGGTACCTCACGGAGAGCACAGAGGATCACAGAGATCGTCTTGTTGGCTCTCTGTGAGGAACAGCTCCGGATCCCGGACTCACGCCTGGTTAGCGATAGCGCAACGCCTTCACCCAGGCCTCCCATTGGACCTGGAACGAGTCCAGGTCCTTCTGTTCCAGCACGGCTTGCAGGGTCTTGTAGCCAGTCGGGTCCTGTTTGCGGTTGGCCAGGAAACGCCGGTAGTAGGTGCGCAGGAGCCCCTTCTGTTGGAGGTAGTAGAGAAGGTAGCGGGCCTGTGCATACCGCAGCCCGGATCCCGCTGCGTAGAACTGGGTCGTACTCGTGTGCGTGAGGGCACGGAAGCTCATCAACTCCTCTTTCTCGATCGCGGTCTTGAGTCCGGTCAATCGCCAGTTCAGGAGGCCGACGATGTGCCCGTCCTTCTCCTTGCATTGTTCGAAGAGGGATCCCATGCCTTCGTTGAACCAGGCCGGACAGCCCGGAAAGTTGGCCGCCATGAAGGGGTGGACGATCTCGTGCACCAAGGTGCCACCGCCGGTGGCGATGTTCATGATCAAGGCCTTGTGTGTCGGGGAGTAGTAACCGAAGGGCGTCGTGGGTTGGTCGCCGAAGATCTCACGCGTGTGCTTCAGGTAGCTCTTGCGATTCTTGAAGAGCCAGATCTCCAGGATCTCGGGAGGATCCTTCGGAAAGAAGTCCTTCTTGAGGAGGTCTACTGCCCAGCGCACGGTTTCCTTGGAGCGCTTCTCGACCGTCCTGCGTGACTCGTCCCCGATCACCAGGAAGGGCGGCTCGACCACGATGGCGAAATCCCTGCCCTCAAGCTTCTTCTTGAGCCGGGCCACGTGGGCACGGTAGGCAGCCGGACGGTGGGCTGCCGGAAGGGCTGGGGCGTTTTCCGCCCCCTTGCCTTCCGCAGGGCCCGCCTCGGGTCCCGGGGCAAGGAGCTGATCCCGCTCCTGCTCACTGGCATGGCAGCCCATGGCCAGGAAACCCAGCGTCGCGGAAACCAGGAATCGCCGACAGAAGGAATCAGTCATGACTCCCTTCTACTCGGAATGCTGGTCCGGTGTGAGCGAAAGGAGAGGCTCCGTCCACAAATGCAAAGAGGAACCGGGATGCACTCCCGGTCCCCCTCATGTCTGGCCAGTGGCCTGGTACTCCCGCGAGGGTTCGAACCTCGGACCCACGGATTAAGAATCCGTTGCTCTGCCAACTGAGCTACGGGAGCCTGAATGGGATTGATTTCCCGATTCTGAGGCGAGGATGGTAGGCCCTGTCGGTCCTGAGTCAAGATTTTCCAGCGAGGGCGACCCTGCTGTGAGGAGGCAAAACCAGGGGAAGCCAGGACTTGCAAGGTGGCCTCCCCCTCCTAGAATCTTTGCCCCCTCATGGTGGCTATAGCTCAGGTGGTTAGAGCACCAGATTGTGGTTCTGGGGGTCGGCGGTTCAAGTCCGCTTAGCCACCCCACATTGCGAGCCGTCGGTTCCGGCCTTCCGGGATCGACGGCTTTTTTTATCTGCGGAAGGCATGGGGCAGCGGGCCCATGGCAGGGAGACCAGGGCAACGCCAGAAGGTCTTTCCTCTGGCTTGGTCGTGGCGGGTAGGATTCTCGGCATCATTCTCCCTTTCGGGGTGGGCGTTACGAACGGGTCTTCTTCCTCTCGATGACTTTCAACAGCAGCACCTACGGCTGGTTCCTGGTCCTGGTCTTCAGCCTCTTCTGGCTGCTCCACAAGAGACGTGAAGCTCGCAATGGGCTCCTCCTCATCGCCTCCTGGTCCTTCTATGCGGCCTGGGACTGGCGGTACCTGAGCCTCATCCTCTTCTCGACCCTCCTGGACTACATCGTGGGCCTGCAGCTGGGAGGCTCTGACCCCGCCGATCCCGACAAAAAGCGCAAGCGCCGTGTCCTCCTCACGATGTCGCTGGTGGGCAACCTGGGGATGCTGGCCGTCTTCAAGTACTACGGCTTCTTCACGACCGAACTGCAGGCGCTGCTGGGCATCCAGATCCCGCGCCTGGACATCCTCCTGCCGGTCGGCATCAGCTTCTATACCTTCCAGACGCTGAGCTACACGATCGATGTCTACTGGGGCAAGCTCAAGCCCACCCGCGACCTGGCTGAGTTCGCGCTCTTCGTGGCCTTCTTCCCGCAGCTCGTGGCCGGGCCGATCGTGCGCGCCTCCGAGTTCATGCCCCAGTTCGAGCGGGAACCCTGGCTGGATCGGCACCGTCTGCTCTATGGCATGTCCCGCATCATGGATGGCCTCGTCAAGAAGGTCGTCATCGCCGACGTGCTGGCCATCTATCTGGTCGAGCCCGTCTTCGCCGAGGGTTCGACGGCATCCGGCCTCTATGTCCTTCTGGGCATCTATGGCTATGCGATGCAGATCTACTGCGACTTCTCGGGCTACAGCGACATCGCGATCGGCTCGGCGCGCATCCTGGGCTTCTACATCCCCGAGAACTTCAAGGTCCCCTACACGGCGCGCAGCATCCAGGACTTCTGGCATCGCTGGCACATCTCCCTCTCGAGTTGGTTGCGCGACTACCTCTACATCCCGCTCGGCGGTAACCAGAAGGGCCCGGTCCGCACCTACATCAACCTCGGCATCACGATGCTGCTGGGCGGACTCTGGCATGGCGCAGGCTGGAACTTCATCGTCTGGGGCGGCATGCATGGCTCCTGGCTGGCGCTCAACCGCTTCTGGGATCGCCGCAAACTCCCCTGGTTCGGTGGCCTGTTCGGTCGCCTGATCGGGACCTTCCTGACCTTTCAGCTGGTCTGTCTGGCCTGGGTCTTCTTCCGGTCCAAGACCAGCACGCAGGCGATGGATGTGTTGCACCGACTCACGCATCCAGGGGATCAGGCCTGGTCCCTCCTGCCCGAACTCAACTCCTGGGTCTGGGTGGCTCTCATCCTCGGCTACGGAACGCACTTCTTGCCCGGTCGCCTCAAGGAAGGTCTCCGCGAGCATGCGATCCAGATGCCGGCCTTCCTCTGGGGCATGCTCTGGGTCCTGGTGATCGGTCTCCTGGCATGGCTGGCCGTGGAGAAGGTTCCCTTCATCTACTTCCAGTTCTGATCCATGGATCACGAAGCAGCCAAGGTCGATGTTCCTCGCGCGGCAGGCGCCTTCCCGGTCCGGGCTCTGCTGGGCCTGGGGCTGGGCTTCGTGCTGACCACCTTGGCCGCATGGATCTGGATCCCGACCGGAGATCCTCTGGCTCGGCTCGGCAAGGTGGGGGAGCAGATGTCCTTGCCGCTCTCGGGAACCAAGCCGACCTTCTTGCCACTGGCCAAACCGCAGGGAGAGTTCCGCGCCTTCGTCGTGGGGGCATCGCTCACCTACGGTCTTCCCTACGAACCCGAGGCGGTGGCGAGCTTCGCTACCCTGCTCTCGGTTGGCTGCCGCAAGGTGCTCGGACGCGAGGATTTCCAGTGCGCCCCGAGGCGAGACCAGCCTGGGATAGTCAGCAGATCCTCGAGAAGGCCGAACAGCTCCTGGTCTATCATCCCGATCTCATCCTCGTCGTGCTCGGAACGAACGAGTACGTCAACCGCATTGTGCA
>JAJRTL010000479.1 GCA_024278315.1 Planctomycetota bacterium
CTGATCGCTATTTCTCTTTCGATTCCGAATCGGTGGTGTCCCGATCGAGAGGGATGCGGTCCACGAAATCCGCAACCGAGATGAGATCGAAGTCGGGAGCCATGGCACGGAGCTGGCAGTAGATCACGACGGGAGCGATGGTGTTGAGCAAGCCAACTGTCACCATCATGAGCCAGGTGATGACAGAGATGACGATCTCCTGTGCCTGGTTGCCATTCTCCAGTGTCTTCCACAAGGGTGGGCCGAAGATGCCCAAGGGGAGGGATATGCCCGCGATGATCGCCAAGGAAACCAGCACGATTCCGAGCATGAAGCGGAATGCGTCGAACTTGTGTTCCCGGCTCAGCCGGATGCTCCTGGCAAGCGCCTGGATGACGCCCAGGTCTTCTGCCACGATTGCAGGCATCCCCACATAGAACATGCTCATCAAGAGAGATGCGACAAACAAGGCCGGCATCATGACAAGCACTCCCCATGCGCATGTAGCGGCAAACAGCGCGTTCAGTGCCGTGCCGAGAAACCAACAAGCCAGAATCCTCGCACAGAGCAGGACCCCATAGATCGTCAGGGCAACGTAATGGCGGACTGCCACCGCGATACTCCTGGCAATTGAGACCCTCTCTCCCGTGTAGCCTCTCTCCACGACCACGAGAACGGAACCGAGGAGCAGGGGGAGTGTGATCAAGAAGAAGAGCCCCGCAAGGCCATGGACAGGAATCTGTGAGGTCCCGGTGGGGTCGAAGAAGATCCAGGCAAAGGGATCGAATGGCTCGAGGGTCTGAACAATGATGCTCGGCAGCGTGAACAGCAAGGAGACGACCAGAAGCCTTGGGAAGTTCCGGGTCAGCAGCGAGAACACGAGGACGAAACACTCGCTCTCCGTGCGTCGGCGGAAGGGGATGGTCATAGGAGGATGCCGCCATGGAAATGGAAGCGGGCAGGGGGAGTCCACAGGAAAGCCGACCAGCCGAACATTGCAAGGCATGTGGGGGAGAGTCGAGCCATTTTTCCCCGCGTCGCCTGAGGTATATGGAACGTGAAGGTTGCGCCCGTCCGCTTCGATAGAAGGGTCGCAAGGGCTCCTTTCGCGGGAAGGCTG
The DNA here is from genome assembly GCA_024278315.1 of Planctomycetota bacterium. Lineage (GTDB taxonomy): Bacteria > Planctomycetota > UBA1135 > UBA1135 > JAJRTL01. The sequence continues at coordinate 1,100 of JAJRTL010000479.1, forward strand.
AGTGTCCAAGAAAGGCCATGTCCAAGAAGGACCGTGGCAAGAGGGGCCGTGCTGGGAGAGGTTCTTCTCGCTGCCCCTTGTCGGCTCATTCGATCTCGAGCTGGTCCAGGAGTGAGGCGAGAAATCCCTTGTCGAAGGTGAGAATCCTCGGCTTGCTTGCCCGATCCAGGTCATGCCAGGAACCGAATCCCCAGGCCCTCATGCGTCCGATGGCTCCGGTCCTGGTGTTCTCGAGGATCAGCCAGGGGTACATGGCACCGGGATAGCCTATACGCATTCGGACGATACCTGTCTTGGGGACAGGGCGCTTCCAGACTTCGAGAATCTGCCAGGGTGGTTGAGGGGACTTGCTTCCGTATGCGGGCACCAGTCGGAGCTGGAGATGCAGGTCCTTGCGTGGCCTTGCCAGCTCCTTCGGAATGCGCCATTCGATCTGGGGTGTTTCTTCGAGTACGACGGGATGGTTGTCTTTGCCTGGCACGACGACCTTCATCCGATGGTGCGGTGACCAGAGGACGGCGCGGGTCTTGTCGTGAAGCGGATCAAAGGTGGCACGACCTTGGGCATTTGCCTGTATCGCATAGTCGAGCTTGTACCAAGCACCGGAGTTCGAGAGCGGCCAGCTCGCATTGTGGAGCCCAACCCAGAAACCGGGAATGGGCGCACCCTTTGAATCCTGCCCTTGCAGATGAAGCACTTTGTCTTCTCTCGACCAGTCGGCCGCCTCTTGGGGGGAGTCCTGCTGCTTGCGCGGATGCGTGAACTGCAGTGGGGTCACAAAGGAGTTGAAATCAACCAGGGGCTTGAGGTCGAGCCGGTATGGGCCTGATGGAACTGGAGGACAGCGAAGTGTCCAGACATCCGGATCGCCGCGGTCTGCCTCCTGGCTGAGTCGTAGATCAGGGATGTGGCGAAAGTAATTGTCGGTGGCCTTCGACAGGATGATCCGATAGGCATTGCGGGGAAGGCCAGAAGGTAGCTTGATGCGCAGCTGGAGTGGGCTCAGCGCGGGTGTCTTCAGAGTCAGACCCCTCTTTCCCGGTGCGAAATCGAAACAGGCCACACCGAGAACTGGGGGTTTCTTGCAGCGGAGGTGGATCCTGTCCTTTTCTTCTGCGGCAATCACGCTCCACAAGGCGAACTCTCCTTGCGGACCTGTGGTCGTGGATCCAACGAGGAAGGGGCGTTGTGATGAGCCGAGAAATACAATCGAATCCTCCTTATCGTCAGGATCTATTTCTGGTTCCTCCCGCGTCGTGTCGATGTGGGCCTCGAGCCTGACGCCGGGAGATGGCTTGCCAGCATGGTCGAGCAGCCTCCCGGATCCCAAGAACGAGGCGGTACGCGCTTGAAGACGTACTTGATTCGTGGGTACCCGTCCGTCCAGCTTGACACTCGCGTAGTGGAATGTTGGCTTTCCCCAGCGGTCTCCGGAATCGGGAAGGTCGACGAAGAGTTCGATACGGAAACCCCGCAGGATTCCGTCATTCCGCTTCACAGCAAGCGACACACGTCCATTCTCTCCCACCTTGGTCTCGACCCGGTCCCAGTAGCTCTGCCTCGAGATGACCGCACGGACTCTGGTGTTGCGTGGTACGAGTCGATTGCCCGCCTCGAGGACAAGAGTGGGAAGATGGTGCTTCTCGCTGCCTTGCGAGAGGACGATCCCGCTCAGAAGGGGAAGAGCCAACCACAGATAGTGAGAAGGTTTCACGGTGTCTCTCTCTCGGTCTTGTCCAGGGGCGCGATCGCTACCTCGGGGGTCGGAGGGGCTCCAAGTGCCGGGGTCAGAGCGCATGAGGTTCAGAAGACCATCCTGCGAGAGGAGGCTGGGTGGAAGGCTGTTACCCCAGGGTTACAAACGGGCCACTTCCAGGACCCTCCTGCTCCGGATCTGGAGCTCAGATTCGGATGGGATCCCTGAGGCGGCCGGTTGCTGGCTCGGTCGCAGGCGCCCCATTCTCCATGGATGGCCTTTGCCCTTCTCGGGCTTAGCAGGAGGCCCCGCAAGGGATTGTGACCGCTTGTCCTCCCACCAAGGTGCGAAGGCCACGGAGCACGATCTCCCGAAGCCAGGAAACCTGCCCGGGTTTCAGGCGGTTGTTTCGGATTCGGCATGATCCTTGAGAGAAATGGGCCTCCAGCCGCCCCCGTGGCCCCGTTGTTCCTGCATCCAAGGAGTCCTCGATGAGGACCCGATCCACCCTGCTGCTCAGCAGCACCCTCCTCCTGGCCTTTTCTTCCACGGGCTCTCCCCTGACCGCGCAGTCACCCAAGCTGCTGCTCGATCTCAACCTGGAATCCAATATGGATTCCTCCTCCCTCCCTTCCCCAGCTCGGGGTTCAGGGAACGTGGGAGGCAAGGAACAGCACGAAATGCTGGTCGTGGGGCCCTATGCCTATTTCACGGCTCATGAGACCCGGACGGGTGTCGAGCTCTATCGGACCCAGGGGCTTCCCGGGTCCGTGAAGCTCATCAAGGATATCCTGCCTGGCTTTATCAGCAGCTTTCCCCGATACCTCCATGCGGTGACTTCTGGCGGCAAGACCCAGATCTTCTTTCAGGCGACCGACGTCAAGCATGGTCCCGAACTCTGGGTGACCGATGGTACTTCGGCGGGGACAAGGATGGTCAAGGACATCCGTCGTGGTACGACGGGATCCTATCCCTACCTGGGTGGCTCCTTCCAAGGCAAGCTCTGGTTCTTCGCCAACGACGGCAGCAACGGGGCGGAGCTCTGGGTGAGCGATGGCACTTCGGCGGGAACCAGGATGCTCAAGGACATCTTACCAGGGAAGCGTGGCTCCTTCCCTGGAGCGTTTACTGAGTTCAACGGCAAGATGTACTTCCAGGCGAACGATGGAAATCTTGGGGTCGAGCTCTGGCAGAGCGACGGCACGGCCCAGGGAATGATCCTGCTCGCCGATCTCCGGCGGGGAAAGGGCGACTCCCGTCCTGCTCAGTTCACCGTGGTCGGAAAGAGACTCTACTTCGTCGCAGCGGGGGATCGTGGTGGTGAGCTCTATTCCACGGACTGCACGGCCAAGGGGACGTTCCTCGTCAAGGACATCCAAGCAGGAATCGGGGCAGGAGTGAACCCGGCTTCAGCCTTTCTGACATCCTTCAAGAACCAGATCTTCTTCGCTGCCGATAACGGAACCAACGGGGTGGAGCTCTCGCGGAGCGATGGCACGAGCTCCGGCACGCAGCAGGTCAAGGATGTCAACATCGGTGGCCTGGGATCGCTACCGAGATTCATGACGGTTCTTGCCGGAAGACTCTACTACGTTGCCGACGATGGCAGGCACGGACCCGAACTCTTCTCCACGGACGGCACCGCCAAGGGCACTCTCCTGGTCGCCGACATCCGTTCCGGTGTCAAGGGCTCGGAGCCAGACATGCTCACGGTCACAGCCCAGAACCAGCTCCTCTTCCGCGCAAGGGGAGACCTGGTCGGGCGTGAGCTCTACAAGTGGGATCCGGCGAGCAAGAAGGCCTCCTTGGTCAAGGACATCAACGCCAGGCAGGTTGGCGTCGGGTCCTCCCTCTCAGGTCTCACGGCCCTCCCGATCGGCCAGAATCTCATGGCGGCCGACGATGGCAAGACCGGAATCGAGCTCTGGGTTTCGAATGGGACCTCGGCGGGCACGAAGCTCCTTGCGAACATCGAGGCCGCGAGACCTGGTGGGGGCACCCGTGCGGGTTTCGGTGGATCGCTGGAGCCTGTCTTCGGTCGCTTCTTCTTCCAGGGGAACAATGGCCAGAGTGGGTGGGAGTTGTGGATCAGCGATGGTTCTCCCTCGGGGACCAGGATGGTCAGGGACATCGTCCCAGGGGAAGGAAGCTCCTTCGCCCGCGAGATGACGCGGCTTGGCAGAAGGGTCCTCTTTTCTGCACGGGATCGGGCCAACGACAACGAGCTCTGGAGCAGCGATGGGACCGCAGTTGGGACCCTAAGGCTCGAGGACCTGCGACCGGGCGCACTGAGTTCCTTTCCCTCTCACATTACGAGGGTGCACGACAAGGTCTGGTTCTCGGCCAATGACGGCAAGACTGGATCTGAACCCTGGGTCAGTGATGGCACCTCCGCAGGTACGAGGAGAGTCGCCAATATCGAGAGCTCCGCCGGCAGCTCTGCGCCTCGGTATTTTGCAGCTCTACCCAATGGGCGCGTGCTCTTCGCAGCCTTCCAGACTGGATCGGGAGCGGAGCTCTGGATCTCGGATGGCACCGCCGCTGGCACCAAGATCCTGAAAGACATTCAAAAGGGCGCCTCCGGCAGCTCCCCTTCGTTCCTGACGGCTTGGAAGGGGCGCGTCTACTTCTCTGCCAATGACGGCAAGAAGGGAGCCGAACTCTGGGTCAGCGATGGAACTGCGGCGGGCACCAAGATGCTCAAGGACATCGAACCCGGAGCCTCGGGCTCTTTGATCGAGTCCTTCGTCCC
>JAJRTL010000480.1 GCA_024278315.1 Planctomycetota bacterium
AGGATCAGCGGCAGCCATTCCTACCAACAGTTTTATCTGACCTTGTCGAACCAGAGAGGAGTCCGGTCGACGGTGCCAGATCACAGGTTCGCCGGGGAACCAACCCAGCGCCCCTCCCTGTTGGTATCACCGCCCAACGGACAACAAGATATGGGGGCTCCTTCGGAAAGCAAAGAGTTTTGGGAAAAACACAACAACATGTAGCGTACGTGAACAACATACCTCTACCAGGATTTCGGACTTCCTAAATGCCACTAGCAACACTTGCGATTCTCACCGCTTTCCTCGCCATGCAAGGTTCTGTCGATCCGACACCCCCTGGAGGAACTCCGAAGATTTCACTGAAGGGCTTCGAGATCATGGCGGTACCGAAGCTCGCGGACCCCCTGCTGGCCGAACCCTGCTTCGTTCCACGCAACCCCAAGAGTGGTCTTGCGTGGTTCTCTGCACACAAGAGCGAGAACTCGGCGGCGGCCGGCACGTTCAAGGTCCTCTCCTTCCAGGCAGGACAGCTGCAGTTCGAGAGCGGCACCGAGTTCGCTCTTCCCAACGGCTACGAGAAGATTCTGGCTCTACGACAGCCACGGGCACTGCAGATCCCCTGGATCGGCGAGCGCAAGGACTGGACAGTCTCCATCGGACGTCTCCCCCTGGCCCCCCTCTATTTTCCGCCGCATCGGTTGAGCATGCTGCACCGCTTCGCGATCGGCCTGCAAGCCTCGGATGCTCCGCCTGCGAGCGACTTGAATCGTGATGGCGTTCCCGAGCTATGGTTTCTCCCGAGTCAGTGGAAAAAGACCACGGACAGCATGCAAGGCCTGCCAGAACTGCTACCAGCCCCCGGGAGTGAGCCGGCCGACACCGATGCCATCGATGAGGACGAGGACTGGACGAAAGACCTCTCGAGCTGTCTGTCGATCCGATTCTGGGATCTGGATGAGGATCAACTCGAAGATTTCATCGCCATGAGGGGCAAACAGGAGGCCTTGACCTTCAAGAACGCCTCGAATTTTCAGCTCGACCGACAGGACACAGACTCAGGCCTCCTGGATCAGTCCAACAATGCGATCCGACAGAACAAGCTCTGCCTGGGGCCCAAGCGTCGCGGGCTGCAGTGGGCGCTGGCATACGGAGCCGAAACCGAACCACCGATCCTGCTCCAGCGAAAGGGTACCGAGCTCGCTTTCCACGAGTACGGAGAGTTCTCGAAGGCGCTTTCGGAGTTCCACGTGCTCGATGCACGCATCTTCGACTGGGACGGTGACGCCAAAGAAGAGCTCCTCCTGCTGATCCAGAGCTATCCCGTTCTAGTCCCCACGACACAACCAGACTCGCCACAGATCCGGCGGCGCAGCTTCTCCAGACTGACGAAGGTCACCCCCGAACTTCGCATCTACAAGCTCGCAAGGGGAGAGGCCAGGCCCCCCCTCTTGATGGACAAGGGCCTCTACATCCCGGGTGCAACGGCAATCCGCATCGGCGACCTGGACGGTGATGCAGCTCCCGATCTGGTCGTGACTCGTGGACTCCAGCAACCCATGTTCTACCGCAACGTGATGTTCCATCCGCAGAGCTCTCACTTCTACAGGCTTGCCCTCCGCGGCCCCGTGGACTGGAGGCACGCCATTGGCAGCTATATCGATCTCTACAATCCCGACACCGAAGACAGGCTGGCCAGATTCCGGTGGCCACCCTTGTACGCAGAGGATCAACCACTGCTCTGGGTGACCTTCGAACTCGACAACGAGAGTGACCTCGCAGGCGTCTTGATCAACTGGGCCGATGGTCAGGCCTTCCCACTGGAGGATCTCGAACGGGGACAATATCGCTTCGAGAAACGCTGAGACCCACCAGGCGCTTGAAGCAGTGGGCGCTGCCCCCGCACGCTCCCCTCCTGGAATGCGCTCGTGGATCCAGGGATCAGAGTGATCTCTCGAAGAGCTCCGGCAACAACTCGGTGAGCGAGTCGAGCTCTTGATCGCTCGTAGGCACCGAGGCCTCTTCAAGTGCGAGCTCGATCGCTGTGCGATCCAACCGATCGAAGGTCTCACGTTCGGGCAGCACGAATCGCCCAAAGAACTCGGCAGCTCCGAGGGCGTAGGGGGAGGCCTCAGCAACGGTCTCGCGCCGGCGAGGGATCACCCAGGATGAATCGTCCTGGGCCAGCACGTGGTAGCTCGCCGAGGTACGCAGGTCCAGGAGCGCGCGCACGAAGCCTGCCCTGTCAGAAGCCCTGCCACCACGAACCAGGACCACGAGACCCGGATGTCCCGCCTCCGGATCCGTGGCGAGGACCCGCAGACCACGGGCCTCTCCGAGAGCCCTCATGGAGAGGCGAGCCAGCACCTCGCTCTTGGCACGCACGAGATGTGCATGAGCCTGGCAGATCGAAGCCGAAGCTCCGATCGAGTTGATGAGCAGCCCTCCGCCCGCCTGTTCAGCCAAACGGAAGCCGGCTTCCATCAATGAGACAGGTGCCTCCCGCGCGAAACCCACGGCCTGCCAAAGCAGGCCGTGTTGCTCATAGAAGGCAAAGCGGTTGGGCGTGAGGACGATCGTTTCCTCGCGCGCCAACTCCTCTTGGTCCCGGATACGCCCACCCTTGTCGCTGACAAAGGCCCGGCGCTCCATCCCCGGTAGGTTGGCCCGTTGGCCGCGACTGGGAATCAACACCAGCTCATAGGGGAGACCGAAGGCGAGCAATCGTCGGCTCGCCTGTACCAGCCCCTCCTCCACCGGGAGCAGGGGCCAGAGCTCATCCGCTTGGATCAGAAGTCGATCCGCGTCATGAGCGTCCACTCGGTATTGCTCACGTCCACGTTGTTTTCCTTCCAGTTGTTGACCTCGAGGAAGATCGTGGCGTTGCGTGTGAGCTCCAGGCTCAGCATACCCGTGTGCATGACGCGGTCATCCCAGAGGGCATTGCTCGCAAGGCTGGAGTTGGCGATTCCATCGGTCTGATGCAGGTATCCGATGCGGTATCCGACCGAGAACTTGGTGAAGAAGGGGCGGTTCTCGATGATCGCGCCTTCCAGCGGGAGCGCTGCCACGAAGCCCAGCCCCGAGACATCGCGCTTGGCATTACCGTCCTTGGCCAGCCAGAACTCGCCGTCCATGCTGAACACCCAGGAGTCGAAGTCCCAGTCGAATCCAGCCATGACACCCAACCGGCTCTTGCCATCGCCTCCATCATAGGAGCCACCGAGAGCGCTGGAGAGATAGGTCACCTCGGTCGTGGAGAGCCTGCCGTAGCGGTAGCTCAGACCGAGACGGTAATCCACCTTGGGGTCATCGAGGCGGTTCTTGATGCCCAGACCGACAACGACGTCCTTGTGATTTTGCAAGGCACCATCGATCTGCCGGTCGATGAGCATCGGACTGGCACCTCTTCGATTGATGCCAGCGTCACGGTCGATCGTCTGCCGACCGTTGTCGAGACCCACGCTGTAGAATAATCCCTCCTCGAAGTTGCCTCCGATCTCGATACCAGTCACGCGATAGCGGTAGAAGGCGGTCGCCGCCATGGACCAGGTCGACACGTTCTGCGGCATGAAGGAGCGTTCCCAGGTCAGGTAACGGCCAGCCCGGATGTAGGTGTGCGAAGGATCCTCGACATCGAAGACATGCTGGAAGAAGTTTCCGAAACGGAAGTAGGCTTCCTCGAGTTGCACATCTTCTTGCTGATCCCTGATGACCGGGTCCAGGACGAGCTTGGACTCGAAGCTGACGTCCTCAACGATGTCCATGCCAATGTTCAGCTCGAAGCGCCGGATACGCATCTCCCAGTTACCGTCCCGGAGGCCGTATTGGTTCCCGCCCATGCCGGAGTAGTTGCCCAGACTGCGGCGCTCGGCAACGGAGTCGTAGGTCTCGAACTCGAAGCGACCTCCAATCCGGATCTTCTCACCCATGAGCGAATCCGACTTGGGCTTGCCGATCTCGCCCTCCTGGATGTACGTCTCGTAGGCCTCGTCCTTGTGACGCAGGTTGGTCGTGCCGGCGCTGCCGGTCGCCGACTCTCGCCTCAGTTGCTCGAAGCGGTCCAGGAACTCCTGCCGCTGCTCCTCGAGCTGGTCACCCTGCTTCTCCAGTTGCTTCTCGAGCTGCTCGATGCGCTCGCTCTGCTGCTGGGTCGTCTGCTTCTCTGCCTTGGTCCCATCGCCCTGAGCGGGAAGGGAGGCCACGAGGGCGGATGCGATCGTGCATACACCCAGGATCTGCTTCATCGTCATGGCGATGTCTCCTTCGGGGTTGGAATCCTCATGCGCCGGCTCGTCTCCCCGATTGCCCCACCGACACCCTGACTAGTTACCGCTGCTTTCTTCCCCCTCCCATCTCGCAGCCAGCGAGCCGCATAGCCGGCAACCTGATTCCAGGCACATGGCCTCTGCGATCCAAATGCCCCATGGCAGGGGCGTCGAGGCGAGAAAGCTGCGTGTGAAGGTACGGAACCTTGCCCTTGGAGCAAGGCAAAATCCGGCCCGCTCTCCCGGCAGAGGCATCTCCCGTATACACTCGCGTCCTACCTTCTCTCCCTGAAGACTCACCCGGAGCTCGACGCCATCGTGAATCTGATCTTCTTTGGAACCGAGGACTTCCCGGTTCCCTCTCTGAAAGCACTCGTGGAAGCGGGCTACAGCCCCTCCCTTGTGGTCACCAAACCGGATGCCCCCAGGGGTAGGGGGCGCAAGATCTACCCCCAGAAGGTCCGTCTGGTGGCCGAGGAGCTGGAGCTGCCCTGCGAGCAGCCCGAAAGCTGTCTGGATCCCGAGTTCATGGACAAGCTCCGCGAGCTCAAGCCCGACATTTTCGTGGTCGTGAGCTTCGGAGTGATCTTGAGCGAGGAATTCCTCGCGATCCCCAGCTCGGGCCATTGCATCAACGTCCACGCATCCCTTCTGCCCCGCCACCGCGGAGCTGCCCCGGTCCATCAAGCCATCCTCTCCGGAGACGAGAAGACAGGCATCTCCATCATGCAGATCGAAAAGGCCCTGGATTCGGGCCCAGTGATGCTCACCAAAGAGACGCCCATCGATGCCGTGGAGAACTCCGGACAGCTCTTCACCCGTCTGGCTGAGATGGGAGGCGAAGCACTGGTGGAGGCCCTGGGGATCCTGGACAAGGGCGAGGCCCAGTTCGTTCCCCAAGATCACTCCCTGGCCACCAGGGCGCCCAAACTGGTCAAGGAAGACGGCCATATCGACTGGAAGAAGTCGGCGACCGAGATCGACCAACTCGTCCGCGCGTACACTCCCAAACCCGGCTCGCGGACGCGCTTCGGTCCCAAACGCCTCATCATCCTCGAGGGGCGCACCGAAGAGGACAATTTCGGCCTCGGCGTACCCGGCGGAATCCTGACCTCGGGTGAAGAGGGGATCCGCGTCTCGACCGGCTCCGGCATCTACCGCATCCTGCGCCTCAAACCCGAGAACGGGCGCAATATGACCGCTGGCGAATTCGCGCGGGGAGCCTACATTCCCCCCGACGCGCGCATGGGATAGCGAGCCCCCTCCATGTCGGACAAATCGACCCAGATCTCCCCCGCCCGACGCGCGGCCTGGGAGGTACTCTCCGCCTGGCTTGCCGCTGGCCCGACCAAGGGTCGCCTCGGCAGCCAGAAGCGCCCCTTCCCCCCGTCGCATCTGGATCCACGCAATCGTGCCTTCGCGCGCAGGTTGGCCGAAGCCACCGTCCAGCGCATGGCCAGCCTCGACCCTGTCCTGCTCGCGCTGTCCAAGGGCCGCAAGCCACGTCCGCACGGTCTGCATGCCGCCCTGCTGCTCGCGGCATGGGAACTCCTCTTCGCCCCCGAGACGCCCGAGCGCGCCATCGTCCACGAAGCCGTAGGCCTGGCCCGGCTCTCGGCCAAGGAAGGCGGCGCGCGCTTCGCCAACGCCCTCCTGCGCAAGCTCGCCGACCAACGCGAGCGATCCGCATGGCAGAGCGAGCCTGCAGATGACAGCCCGGTTGGCGACTGGGCTGTCTGGTACTCGCAGACACCCTTCCTCATCGAACGCTGGTTGGCACAACATGGCCCTGCGCAGACCCGCACTCTCCTGGATGGCTGCAACGTGGAGCCAAGGCTCACGCTCCGCACGAATGCGCGCCGACTCACACGAGCCGAGTTGTCAGAAAAACTGAAGCTCGTTGACATCGAGACCGAGCCGGGCTTCCACCCTCTGAGCCTTCTCGTACATGGACACCCAGCTGGCCTGATGGAGACGAGTTCCTGGAAGGCGGGCGACTTCTCCGTGCAGGGATCGACGCAGACCGAGATCGTGGACATGGTCCAGGCGACGCAGGGCGAACGTATCCTGGACCTCTGCGCGGCCCCCGGTGGCAAGTCGACCGGCCTGGCCGAGGCCACCGACGATGGCGCCTCGGTCTTCGCCTACGACGAGAACCAGAAACGGCTGGCACCCTTGAAGGCAGAGCTCGAGCGACTCGGGCTCTGCTCGGTCAGCATCCTCACCAGCGGAACAGCTCTACAAGCCGAAGTCAACCGACAGCCTTTCGACCGGGTGCTGGTGGATGCGCCCTGCTCCAACACTGGCGTGCTCGACAAGCGCCCCGAGGCGCGGTGGCATGTCGGCCAGGAAGCCCTCGATCGGCTGGTCAAGATCCAGGCCAGGCTCATCCGCGGGGCGGCGAGCTATCTGCGCGAGGGCGGCACCCTGGTCTACTCCACCTGCAGCATCGAGGACGAAGAGAACGAGCTCCTTGCTCGAAGCCTCGATGGGCAACACGGCCTGCGACTGATCTCCGCCGAGCGCATCCTCCCCGAGCCCGGCATCCGCGATGGGGGGGGCGTGGCCATCTTCCGCAAGGGACCCGCCCAGGAGACCTGATGTATCGCGCCCTGCGCTTCGCGGAGCGCAGAGGAGCGGAGGCGCTCCCATCTTCGTCCTGGAACTTCCGACGGCTCGCCCGAACATGGCAACAGCCCCGAGACAGTGAGCCTCTTCGATGACCAAGACCGACAAGCGCCTGCAATTCGTCTTCGCCCTGCTCTTCATCGGATCCTTCTTTCTCGATGATCAGGTAGTCAAGATCCTCCCGACCTGGAGCGACCCCAAGGTGGGGCTGCTCTCCTATGTGATCGGCATCTTCTGGATGGGCAGCTTGATCCTGGATCGCATGCGTGATCTCGAGAACAAGCACCGCGTCCTCGAAGATCGCATCGACCGACACAAGAACAAGATCCGGGCGCTGGAGGACGAGCTCGCAGGAAGATGAGCCAGACGGAGCCACAAGACGAAACGTCCAAGAGCTTGGGCGTCTGGGGGGTCCTGCGTGCCTATCCCGATTTTCGCAGGCTCTACTTCGCCAGGCTCATCAGTCAGTTCGGCGACTGGTTCAACCTGTTGGCCATCTTCGAACTCCTGGGGCGCAGCCACGGTGATGTCCAGAAGGCCATGCCGTTGGCCCTGGTGCTCGTCCTCAAGATCTTCCCCAACTTCCTCCTCGGCCCGATGGCCGGCGTGATCGCCGACCGTCTCGATCGACGGCGGATCCAGATCGTCTGCAACCTGCTCGCGGCAACGGTGGTCCTCGTCTTCCTCCCTGTAGGCGAAGCGGGAGCCATCTTCTGGATCTACGTCCTGACCTTCCTCCAGGTCTCCATCTCCGCTTTCTACGAACCCGCCCGCCAGGCCATCCTCCCGAGCCTCGTTGCCAAGAAGGACCTGCTCGCGGCCAACGCTCTCTACTCGGTGACCTGGTCGGCGATGTATGCCCTCGGTTCGATGGCCGGTGGCGTCACGCTCTACTTCTTCGGCTGGGAGGTAGCGATCATGATCGATGCCGCCAGCTACGTCGTGGCCGCGCTGATCCTCATGCGCATCCAGTATCGACAGAAACCCATCCCTCACGAGGCGACCAGCAAGGGCGGTTGGAAACGCCTCACCGGCATCGAGGACATGATCGAAGGCCTGCGCTACATCCGCTCCGAACCCGAGGTGCTGCAGGTCATCCTCGCCAAGTTCGGCTGGGGAAGCATGGGCGCCATCACGCTCTTCCTGACCCTCCTGGGGCATCAGGAGCTCTATCACATCTCGGGAGAGGGCGAACGCGCCAAGGTGCTAGGCACCAGCTACCTCTGGTTCTGTCGTGCGCTAGGCACGGGGGTCGGCCCTCTCCTGGCACGCGCCTTCGCCGGCGAAGATGACCGCAAGCTGCACACGTCGATCACGCTCGGTTTCTTCCTGGCCATCCTCCTCTACTCGCTGTTGCCCTTCGCCCCCAACGCCTGGATCGGTGGCGCCATGGTCCTCATTGCCCACTTCGGCGGTTCGGCCATCTGGGTCGTCTGCACGGTCCTCCTGATGAAGACCGTCCCCGACCGCTTCCGGGGCCGTACCTTTGCGGCCGAACTGGGCCTCGTGATGCTGGCATCATCGATGAGCAACCTGGTCTACGCCTGGCTCCTCGACTACACCTCACTCAGCCTCTCCCAGGTCATCTGGATCGCCTGCGCCGTCTGCCTGATCCCCGCGCTCAACTGGGCGTTCCGATCCACACGACGTTCTGAGCTCGTGGAGGAGTCCTGACGGGGCAGGTGGTCGCAAGGGTGAGGGGTAGGAAGCTGCCCTGATCCCGCGCGTGTGCCCGCACGGTCGCTCGCTACCGCCAGCTCTTCTCAGGCTCGCGCCCCTCGGGCAAACGCCAGATCTGGGTCGAACCCCGCAGCTGTGCCAGTGCCATCAGACGATAGAGATCATCGCGCGTGAGCCCCTTCTGCTCCGCCATCTTGGTGCTCAGTTGCCCTTCCCACTTCTCCAGCTCTGCCTTGCGGTTCTCTCTCAGCTCCTTGGGAAACGCATCGTTCAAGAACTCTGTCCGAATCAACGTATCGAGGTAGAGCAACCGAGCAGGCAATGCTCCTCCAGCCTTATTGTTCTCGGCCTGCATCATTCGCTGTGCACGCTTCCAGAGGAAACCTGTCACGCCATCCGAGAGGGTGGCTCCTTGGGTGGATCTACGATGAGATGGCCCAAGAACATTGTCAGCAGGCGCGCGGCATCTGCGTTGGTGTCCTTGAGGCATCGATCCAGCCAGGACTTCATCAGCCGGGTCTCCATCTTGCTCGTTGGAGTCGCGAGGCTCACGGGAGAGGCCCCTGGACGCATCGAGATCTGCACCTGTTTGCACAGAAGGAAATAGAACAGACGCGTGTCATCCCGGTTGGTCCTCCCGAAGCCGCCCTGCGGAAAGACCCTTCCAAGTCGCTCTTTCGTCAGCGCTCGGTCCATGAAACGGACGCCGTACCGCTTGAGGACCCGATAGCTGGCGAGGCCTGCGTGGATGGAGAGAGCCAGAGCCGACAGGACCTCCTTGTCGATCTCCTCGAAGCTCGCATCGTCAATAGCCCTGCGATCATCGAGAAGCTTGACCAGGGCCTTGACTCCTGTCAGGACTTTCTGCCTGTCAGGGCCCATCCTCATGGAAGTCCCTTCTCTCGCCAGGGCCAGCAAGGCCAAGGCCGTGAGCTCGGGACTGGGCTCACCCGCTGCATCCCGCCAAAGCCCGCCTCCATCCCCGGGAGCCAACTGGAGAGCCGTCTGCTTCTTGGCTTTCTCCTCGGCAGACAGCTGGGGCTTGGCAGGCCCATCCTGCAGGATCGGCTTCTCCTCCACTTCCTCCACAGGCTCCGCTGCCTCCTGTGGTTCTTCCGCGGGAGTAGAGCCTTGCGAGCACAGGGGCAAAGCCACGAACAGACTGCTGAGGATCATGAAGGCGCGCATGGTAGTTTGCTCCGAAATCGAACCCACGAATTGTTCGGCCTAGAGAGGTTCTCACTCCCTGAAGGCGTATGAGATTACCACCAACCCAGATACCGATAGACGATAGAACCTACCATGAGATGGTAGAGCGTGTCCTCCTCGAAGCCCTTCAGCTCCGCGAGTCCGTTCTTCCATCCCGCTTCCCACCTGTCCAGATGCACCTTGCGGCTCTTTCGCAATCGCCAGGGTAGAGCCCCGGTCAGGAATTCCTGGCGAAGCAAGGAGTCGAGAAACAACAGGAAGGAAGGGAGTTCAAGGTCAGGCCCCTTGCGCCTCAGTTCGAGCGCGTCCTGCGCGCGCTTCCAGAGCAGCCGGTGATCCCGGCTGAGAGGGGAGGCTCTTTGGGGGGAACCAGGAGCAGGTGCCCCAAGAAGAGGAGGAGGAGCCGCTCGGCACCGGCCTCCTGGTCCTTCAGTCCATGGTCGAGCCAGAGGCGAATAGGCTCGACGTCCAGATCAGCAAGTCTCTGGTCCCTTGCCGCTACATCAGGATGTGCGACCCGGAAGACCTGGATCTGCTTCCAGAGGAGTAGGTAGGCAAATCGAGCACGATCCAGCTTCGGACTGCCAGCGCCCTGCCGAGGAAAAACCCGACGCATCCTCTTGTCGTCCATCACGCGCCGCATCAGGGGATCGAGACCCTCGTAGATGAACTTGTACTGGGTCTTGCGAGCCTGCATGTAGAGCGCCAGCGTGATCAGAACATCATCGTAGACTTCCGAATCCGTCCTGCGAACCTGGGCGGCGACCCGGCCCGGAGCCCCAGCCAAGAGCGTCCGGCAAACACTCCGTATCTCTCTTCGATAGCGCCCATTACGAGCCCACTCACCTTCCCCAGCGAGCACCAGAAGACTGAGCGCTGTGAGGCGCGGACTGGGTTTCCCTTTGGGATCCAGCCAAAGCCCCGAATCGGACCGTGGCACACGAAAGAGAAAATGGCGCCCCAGGGGCGGGCAGCCGATGACCACCATTCTTGCGGGGGCCTTCTCGACAGCCTCCATTGGAGGCTCAGCAGGGGCAGCCTGGAAGACGAGGGAGAGCATGGCGGGGAAGACGATGTCCATGCCGTCGAAAACGCGACTGGTCGCGAGAGAGTTCAATCGGTCTTGTCCAATGCAGGCTACTCCGGGGGTTTCTCCATTTCTGCCCCCTTCCAGCAGTGCTGCTTCCGTGGCAGGCTCTGCTCGCCCGATTCTACATCTCACGATCGTCTTGCCTCTGAGGAGGAAGCATGAACCCGCTCACCACGCTGCTCGTCTCGCTCTCCCTGTGCCTGCCGGCCCTGGCTCAGGATGCTCCCAAGGACATGGGACCGAGCTGGCCTGTGCACCACAAGGCCAAGAGTGGTGCGGAGGTCATCCTCTTCCAGCCCCAGATCGAATCCTGGTTGGACTTCCAGAAGATCCATGCAAGGGCTGCGCTGGCTTACAAGCCCGCCTCTGCCTCCAAGTTCGAGCTCGGGGCCATGCGTTTCGAGGCCCTGACGGACGTGGACCACTCCAAGCGCACAGTCCGCATCCATGACTTCTCCTCGCTGACCGTGACCTTTCCCGCGATCTCCAAGGGACGATCCGAGAGTCTCTCCAAGGGTGTCCGCAAGATCATCCCCACGGACCCGGTGGACATCTCCCTCGACCGCATCCTCAGCAATTTCGAACGCGAGCTGCCCTCCACATCGGTGCTGGTCACAAATCCTGTACCTCGGATCTTCTACGCCGACGAGCCAACGCTGCTGATCGAGTTCGATGGCGAACCCATGATCGAGCCAGTGGAGGGAGCTGGCTGCGCCTTCGTTCTCAACACGCCAAGCAACCTTTTCCGTCTGGCTGGCAAGACCTGGTACCTACAGTTCGACATGTCCTGGCTGCAGGCCAACAGTCTCGATGGCCCCTGGACACCCGCAACACGTCTGCCCGAGGCCATCCGCAAGCTGCCCAAGCACCCGCGCTGGGCCCACAAGAACAAGGTCATCCCGGGCAAGAAGATCGAGACGGCCCCCAAAGTCCTCATGACCAAGGAACCCTCCGAACTCCTGATGACCTTCGGCAAGCCGGCATGGACCGACATCCCTGGAACCAAGCTGCAGTTCGTGCAGAACACCGAGAGTGACCTCCTGCGAGAATACGGCGAAAACACCGTCTACGCGCTGATCTCAGGACGCTGGTATCGATCCGATGGCCTGAAGGGACCCTGGAAGTTCACCACGGACTCCCTGCCTGCCGACTTCCAGAAGATCTCGGCGGACCATCTCATGGGGCGCGTCCTGGTCTCGATCCCCGGCACGATCCAAGCCCAGGCGGCCACACTCGAGTCCAGGATTCCTCGCATCACCAAGGTCAAGCGGGAGAAGGCGCAGGCCAAGGTCTTCTACCTGGGCGAACCGGACTTCGTGGCCATCGACGGCACGCGCATCGACTACGCCACCAACACCTGCCAGGAGGTCCTGCGCTTCGGGAAGAGCTACTACCTCTGCGAACGTGGGCTCTGGTTCCAATCGGACAAGGCCATGGGACCCTGGACGGTCGCCACCGAGATCCCGCGTCAGTTCCGGAAGATCCCTGCGGCCCACATGCTGCATCGACTGGCCTACGTCGGGGTCGTGGGCTCGACCGAGAAGGATGCGGCCGCGGGTTTCGACATGGGCTATCTCGGGCTGCACGTGGATCGCGGTGTCCTGGTTCATGGCACCGGCAGGAAGTTCACCCATTCGCGAGCGTATTGGACGACCTGTCACATGATCTGGGCCAGGCGCGAGGACTGGGCCGAGCAGGAGGACCACCCCTTCTATCGGGCCAGGACCTTTGGCGGTGGCTACTTCTACAACCACTTCCGCAACGACTTCGCGCGTGCCTTCTGGGCCCGTCGCACGACCTCCGCCCGCAAGGACACCCGCAGCCCATTGAGCTTCTGGCCTCGCACCGAAGCCAAGGAGTACCGGCCTGGTGAGCGGGGTGGACGCAAGATCCGCGACGCAAGCCTCTCGATGCCG
>JAJRTL010000481.1 GCA_024278315.1 Planctomycetota bacterium
CCAGCTGCGAACTTTCCATGTTTTTAAGTGCCATCGAGACAAGTGCCTCATAAGCATCAAGGTCAACCCACACGCTATCGGTCCTTTGAAACGAATACCGAAATGAT
This sequence comes from Planctomycetota bacterium, assembly GCA_024278315.1. GTDB lineage: Bacteria > Planctomycetota > UBA1135 > UBA1135 > JAJRTL01. The sequence goes on from JAJRTL010000481.1 coordinate 108, forward strand.
GAATAGATCAAGTACTGCGAATGCCGGGGTTGATCAATCTCCGGCTCGAAGGCCCTGCGCAGGTGGTGAATAGCTACGTTCAGTGCGTTGCGTGCGCGCTCCGGTTGGAGGTGAGGCCAGAAGTAGGTGAGGATCTCATCTCTGGTTGCGCCTATCGGGCCGGCCAATATGAGATAAGCAAGGACTGATAGGGCCCGCCGAGTGACCAGCGGATTGTCGGATAACGGGCTTGTTCCTACCAAGACTTCGAATGGGCCAAGTGTCCTTATCAGGACACCAGGGTGAGCCGGGTCTTGAGCAAGCTCTGCGTCATGTGTGACCCTTCGTCTTGTGCCGTGCGATGCTGCCGGGCTCAGGCGACGGTCGTTATGGCCGTCTTGGGCGAAGACGCTCCAAACAGCCGATACAACATCTGCGCAGTCCATAATGGCCTTGACTTGCTCTGACCGATAGCTTCCCCCATGCCGCGAGTGGCCGACGAAGATGAATCCTTCCCAGTCATCACCAACTGTGACAGGATATGCGACGGCTACTCTGAAGCGCAGGTGGTCAGGGCTAAGTCCCACAAGATGGCGCTCAGGGTTTCCCAGGGTGTCCTGCCATATGACGGGCCATTCGGCTGGAGGGTCGAGGAACGCAATCCTCTTGGGTAACGCCTCACCTGGATGAGGATCATTCCTGATTTCGATTTTCATTTCGAAATGCATGTCTTCGCCATCGACTTCACGGTCAGCATGGCGGGCCAGACCCACGAACTCGGCTCCAATTTCGTCGGCCAGCAGAGTGAGTAGATGCCTGATTTTCCCCTCATCAGCCGCGCCACCAATGAGATCATGCCAGAGTCGTCTCAGTTCAAGCTGCAGATCCCGGGCATCGTGCGACCGGCTCACCAGGATCGGGGTTCGTCGGAGTCTTCTCTTGGGACGGACTAGGAGGAAACCCAGCAGCAAGCCTGTTGTGAGGGGGGGCAGAAGCCATGCCTTGGGGTCGTTTCTGACAAGCACCGTATCCAGGGTGAACGCCAGCCACGAGAGACCCAGGACAGCAGGTGTCCATCGCAGGATTGTATTCCACTCCTCACCGCCCATTCCCTCAACTGCAAGGGCCCCAAATCTGATCACCGCATATCCTGTATACGCGGCCACTCCAATCGCAACCAGGTCGGCAAGCATAAGCAGGAGATTCCCCAGTGGGCTGGAAGGATCAATCCGGACGAAGAGCAATAGTGCCACACAATTCAAAGATGCATAAGTGAGCAGGAGTGTTATGGCTATCGCCAGACGGCGCATGTTTGTGCGAAGTGCGGGATTCCCGGCGTGCCGTCCTATGTGGAAGAAAAGCATGGCAAGGAGTGCAAGCAGTGCCAGTCCCCCTATGCTTAGCGGCACGACAAGGGGCGTGGGCACAGGCCCCACCATTCGGGGTGAGACCTGATCGCGAATGTATGTGCCCGCAATCAGGGTATCAGTGAACGAAGCCGTGGAGGCGACAATAATAGAAAACGCGTATAAGACGGGAAGGAGTATGCGGAGCAACTTGCGTCTTGATGGTGGCAGGAAGCTATAGCCGAGGTGGAAATAGAGAGCTGGCCAGAAGATGATGGATGCCCATTGGGCCCGCAGGGCGAACGGGATTCCAGTTGGAGCTCCTGCGGGATAGTAGCGGAACAGCCGGGTATATTGCGGGATGGCGAGTGAAAAGAGAATCCCAAGGAAGATGAACTTTACAGGATGGTTTTCGGCACGGTACAGCGTATAGACGATGAGCGCAGCCAAGAGAGCGACACTGGCGATGGTGGGAAGGAAGTAGAGTGAAGGGATCATGCGGAACAGATCTCCCTAAGTGGTTGGCCGCCGTCTACAAGACCGGTTCCCGGACATCGCCCTTTGGGCTTGGATCACGAGAACAGCCCGGACCAGCTCTCGTGCTCGCGCCGGCCAATTTCGGTGCCATCTTTGACCGAGGGATCATGTTGATCGCTTTGCTCACCTGGCTGCCGGGAAGCAGGCCGGAGGTATGCCCGTGCCTCTTTGCACTGGGAGTGGCCAGAGATTGCTGGCCCAACGACTGGGAACAGGAATTGACCACGCGTGGCGGGGTCCTCATTTGAGCCGCACCTGCGTAGGGAGCAAAGAGCACGGGCTGTCCTCGAAGATAGAGACCTTGCGGCGTACCGTTCGACACCTGAAGATAAGCGCGATCTAAGCGCGGCCCCATATGATAAAGCAATGAAATGCTCGCGTGCAATATGAGCGATGCAGTTGGAGCCTCTTCGGCGTGGGCATTGCCAGTCTACATCATTTAGTAGATTGAGAAAAATCGTATTGACACCGATACGGATCCTGAGACAACGAACTGCGCGAGACTTCACGGTATCCAACAGAGGATAGCTGACCGGCGTCGGACCGCCGTGGCAGCGAGACATGGAGAATATGTCTCTCGCCGGCACGAGGTGCAATCATGGTCGTCAAACAGGCATCAAGCGGGGAGCTCGATGCAGGTACGGGACATGGGAGAATGAGCTGTCGTGATAGCGCGCGACATAGTTCTCGACACGGGGGGAAGGGTATATCACGGCCCCCGGATCTGAGCAACGGAGGGCGATGCTGGTTCACAGTAAAGGGGCTCGACCTTGCCGGTGGGCGGTCATGAATGAGCTAATGCTAGCCCGAACGCGAACAGGCACTGACCTGTGGCAAGGTGCCTTCATATCATGGTGTATTCGCTTGGGCAGGCATGATATGGAAAAGTGGATTGCTACCCTTGTGGGATTCTTGGGCTGGAGCCCATCAGCCAAAGAGGCGACAATGGGAAAAGCGGTGTGGTGTCCTACGTGAGATAGGAAGTATCGAGTCCCGCAAGCATGCGAGATATGGGTGCATCGTGCCCCTTGTGATTGGAGGGACCAATGAGCATCGAATACCTTCCGGAGGGAAGTTACTTCAAGCTGCGCCCCCGGGAGCTCA
>JAJRTL010000055.1 GCA_024278315.1 Planctomycetota bacterium
CCCCCACCCGGTCCGTCAGGACCCCACGCGCCTGCGCGCCATCTGCCTGCGCTGTCACGATCCCGTTGGCGAGGCGATCACGGACAACCTCCTCTGCTGGTTCACGACCCGCGCCGAACTCGTGGAGGGTGGCGGCAAGGACATCGACTGCAGCACCTGCCACATGCCCACGAAGTACAGGATCCTGGTCGAGAGCATGCCGGACCTTCCCATCCGCAAGGTACACCGCCATGAGTTTCCGGGCTCCGGGATCCCCAAGACCTACGCGGGCTACGAAACCCTCATTCGCAGTGGATGGAAGAGCGGACTCACGATCGAAGCGCTGAAGAGCGACGGCAAGGTGCTGCTGACGCTGTTCAATGGTGACGCGGGGCATTCCGTCCCGACCGCCGATCCCGAGCGTTTCGTCCAGGCGCGCCTGCGCGCCTTCGACAAGGAGGGCAAGCAGATCTGGGAAGGGAAGGAACGCATCGGCCAGACCTGGGCCTGGAACCCCGCCCGCAAACTCGGCGACAATCGCATCCGACCTGGCGAGAAGCGCAAACTCGAGTTCGAACCGCCTGCTTCCGCGAGGCTCGTCCTGGACGTCCTCAACGTCCGGCTCAGCAAGGAGTCCGCGCAACACATGGTAGAGACCCAAAACCTGGATGAGCAACTGCTCCCCCACGCCAACCAGAACATCAAGGAGCTGCGCCACCTCTACCCCTTCGCGACCTACGTCTACCGAACGACCTGGGAGGGCAGCGCCGCAACCGGCAAGGGACAGATCGCAAATGCAAAGGCACTCGTAGAACTTTCGAAGAAGGAGAGATCGATCCCCATTGCCGAGCGGAGCTACTAGGGCACTTGACCCGACAAGAAGTGGACAGATGAGTCAAGAAGGGTGCTCCCCTCCGCAAGACGCAGGGAGGCTGAGAAGACCTGGTGATCAAGAGGAACCACACGGAGAGCACAGAGATCGTCTTGTTGTTTTTCTGTGAGAGAGAGCTCCGGATCCCGGTCCCATGCCTCGTTGGTCTGAGGCGCAGCCTCGTTAGGCCTTTGCCGATGCAGCAGACCAGCCAGAGGCTGGCAGCTTCCTGGTTGGGCCAGGGAGTCGTCATCCGGTGAGTCGCAGGGAAACCAGGGGGCCCTGCTGAAAAAGTCTGCTCCCTCCTCCTCCGCCGCAGCGCGCTGACACGCACCTCCAAAACGTCCCTCGCCCACCTCCCGGTGGCCCCCCGCATCGCGAGCTGGGGGATCATCGGAACTTCTGCAGCGACTTCCCGAGTGCATCCGAGGTACGGAGCAAAGGTGTTCTGATGATCCCCCAGCCCACCGCCGCGTTCGAGCCCAGGCAGGAAGGAGCGATCAGGGTTCGAGGAGTTCTCGGATCTTCTGGCGGAGGTCGTCTTCGTAGACCTCTTCGATCTCGGCCTGTTGGAAGCGATGGGCTACGGCAGCTGGATCCAGTGCCTCGAGGACGGTTCGCTCTTGCTCGTCGTCGCTCAGACTGGAGAAGAAGGGGCCGAAGCCCAGGAGTCGCTTGAGCTTCTGACGCATCGAGCGGGCGACGATACGCAGGCGCTCGGTCTGGACGATCTGGGCGGGCCAGTCCTGGAAACCCTTCTTGAGCACGAGACCGAAAGCGACGCCTCGACCCGGCTTCCTGCTGGCCAGGCTATCGGCCGAAGCGTGGAGTAGGGCGCCGATGAGCGTGCCCTGGCCATGGAGAAAGACGGTGCGACTCTCCGTCTCCACCCGGTGGATGCGCTCGGGGTCCAGATCGAGCCAACGCAGGAGGTCGCTGGCGAGAGCCTTGGGGACGGGAGGTGCGGGTCGCGAGGAAAAGCGCGCCTCCCCCGCCTCCTCGCCACCCACGCTGGCCACAAGGCGGCCGTCTGCGCGCCGCCCCAGGCTCCGCGAGGATCCGCCAAGCATGAGATTGTCATCCCCCATGCCCTGCTGCGATTGCGCGACCGTCCCCAATCGCCTTCCTGTCAGTTCCTCCAAGACCTCGACCTCGGGCTCGGAGCTGATGTTGCCGTGCAAGGTGCCGATCTCGTAGGAACGTTCCAGCGCCTCGGTTGGCCGAAAGCGTCCGGGAGCGAACTCCTCGAACCAGGTCCGCGCGGAGGCCAAAGATGCGGTCAGCCGCTCCTCCTCCCACCAGCGTTGCTGCCACTGCGGAAGCCTGTCCAGGATGTGCATGGCCGAAATCTCATGACTCGGATTCTGGAACAACAGCGACGCGGCCTGCTGCAAGGCCGTGCTCGGATCGTAGACCGGAGGGTCGGTCAGGAGATGCCCCCCTCGAATCGCGTGCAAGGCATGGCGAAACCTCGTGACCTCGCCCGGATCCCTGGCCAGGGCCAAGAAGCTCAGCCGCTCACTCCGCCGTCCCGCGCGGCCCACGCGTTGCAGCAGGCTCGGCAGGTCCGGTGGCATCCCATACAGCACGGCGTAGTCGACATCGCCGATATCGATCCCAAGCTCCAGGGTCGAGGTGGCAAAGCACAGTGCCGTACGCGCATGGGAGAAGTCGCGCTCCACGCGCTCCCGAACCTCCTTGGCCAGGCTGCCATGATGGGCAAAGACCTTCTCCCCGAAGGGAAGGATCCCGCGCATCTGGTTGGTGGCCCACTCGACGTCCGCGCGGGAGTTGCAGAAGACGAGGACCTTGCCGCCCTTGCCTTCGACCAGGTGGACGAGGCGACGCGCTGGACTCACACCGAATCGCGAGCTGGCGATGCGCGCCGCCATCCGACGGCGGGACGCGTCCTCGATGATGAGCACCTTCTCTCCGTAGCGATGCGCCATGCTCTCGGGACGATCCACCGTCGCAGAGAGCAGGGCCATCTGGAAGCCCGACTGCCGCGTGGCCAGGACCTTGCGCAGACGTGTGAGCAAGGCGGCGAGCTGGTCGCCGCGCGGCTTGCCGTCGAGGGCGTGGAGTTCATCCACGATCACCGCCCTGATCGGCAGGAGGCGGCGCGGAGCCCGGCAGAGCCTGGAGTCGAGCGACTCGGGCGTCGTCACCAGGATCTGTGGTATGACCTTTCCTAGACTCCCGTGATCCGCCGTCTTGCGGCCGAGCGTCACCCCCAGCCGCTGGCAAGGTACGGTGAGGCGACGATAGACGTCGTTGACCAAGGCACGAGTCGGAACGATGTAGAGCAGGCCCGGCCCTTCGAAGCCACGACCGCCTGCATCCAGAAGCCGCTGCAGCATGGGCGCGACGCAGGCCTCGGTCTTGCCACCTGCAGTCGGAGCAGCCAGGAGGACATCCAGCCCATCTGCCAGGGGACGGATGGCCCCTCGCTGGATCGGAAGAAGTCTGGGGAAACGATCGAAGAAGGCATCGAAGCTCCGCGGGATCACCTCCCGCAGAGCCACCTGCTCGCGCCTCGCGGCCTCCACAGAACTCCCGGCCTCGTCTTCGAAGCTCCCGTCCGCACTCTTTCGTTCAGACATCTTGAATCCGATCAGCCGAAATCGACGGTGATGTGCCGGTTCTGATCCAGGAAGTCCACGACCCTGCGACCGAATTCCCGTGGCCCGGAGGCCTGCCCAGCGCTGAACCAGATGTCCATGCGGCTCTCCAGAGCCGCGATGACACGCTTGGACATGGCTGGATAGGCGTTGAGGTAGAGACGCAGGATGCGATCCCCCATCTCCACGAACTCGCGTCGTCCGAAGCTGGTCAGTTCGAG
>JAJRTL010000482.1 GCA_024278315.1 Planctomycetota bacterium
GACGTTCCGGTGCTCCACCATCACGCCCTTGGGGCGTCCTGAGGAACCCGACGTGAAGATGACGTAGGCCAGGTTGGAGGGCTGGACTTCGTGGAGCAGTTTCGTCGGGTCCGTGCTCGTCGCAAGGACGTCTTCGATCAGGAGAGTCGCAGCAGTCGTGTGCGGCAAGCGATCGAGCAGGGGGCGACGCGTCAGCAAGATGTTGCTCCGCGAATCCCCCAGCATCAGAGCCAGGCGCTCCTTTGGGTAGGCAGGATCCAGGGGAACGTAGGCGGCTCCCGCTTTCAGGATCCCCAGCAGCCCAACCACCATCTCGATCGAACGATCGACACAGAGCGCCACGAGGTCGTCTGGCCGGACACCGAGCGCTTGCAGCCTCGCGGCAACGCAGTTGGCCTGGCCGTCCAGTTCTCGGTAGGTGATCTGCTGGTCACGAAAGACCAGAGCGATCACCTCTGGGCTCCTTTCGACTTGTTCCTCGAAGAGTTCGTGCAAGCACTTCGACCGGTCATGATCCTGATCCGTTTGCTGCCAGTCGTGCAACAGCAGCCTTTGCTCAGATACCGTGACCACTGGGAGATCGCCAAGCTTGGTTGCCGGATCGGCCTCAGCAGCGGCGAGCAAGGCAGCGACTCGCTCGGCAATCCGTTGCACGCTCTCGGTGGCGATCGCGTTTGCGTCGTAACACCAGTGCATGGACCCCGAAGGCTCGTCCACGCAAAGGGCCAAAGTCATGCGATCCGGCAAGGCGTCCGTGTGATCAGCACCGAAGCACACTCCGACCGGCAAGACAAAGGCGTCATCCGACAGGCTCCGCAATACCTCATACCGCTGCCTGATGTCACCGGCATAGGTCCCGCGCCTGGTTTGCACATCGAACTCTTTGCGGACCTGCTCCAACAGCTCCGCAAAACTCCGGTCCAGGTCCGGCTCGATCCTCAGAGGACATGTCTCTGCGAAGAGGCTAGAGGCGTCCTCCGGCGCCAGCCCCTTACGGAGACCCAAGTCCAGATGGCGTCCGGTCTCCGCCGTCCGGCACAGGTATGTGGCCAAGGCTGCCGTCATCATGTGCAAGCGCTCCCTCGGCGTAGCGCCAGACGAGGCTGGCATCATCGCCGGGACAGATTCCCACCTGGGCTTGCCGGTGTGCTCCCTGATGTCATTGAGCTTGGGAGCATCGATCGTGGAGAGCCTATGGACCCAGAAGCGCTCGGAACCCGTGATCTCCCGGTCCAGCTGCGCGACCCCTGCCGCGCATTCTTCGTCCCATCCGACCAACAGGCTGCCGATCTCGACACCCCACTTCCGGGGCAGATCCGCGAGAGACACAGGCTCCCCGGACAATGTGGTCAGCTGGGTGATCTCCAGACAACCCTGCGCGGCTGCGATCGCGATTCGATCGCTCGAAAGCCGCAGAACCGTTCCGGGTTGGGGCGACGACTCAGCGTCATCCTCGGCATCCAGGGCCTCGGCTTCCAATATGGTGAGGTACTGCCCGCGTGGGGTACGCAGCTTGGGCGTCCCCATCCAGTTGTCTTCGGAGACAAAACGTAGCCCCCGGACCAGGCGATGGAGGTCGAAGGCAGGTCTGTGCCAATCGAGAAGAACCACGCCCGGACGTTCCGACCGACGATGGAAGCTACCACCAGCACCCTGCGATCTCCCTTCCAGGCGCTCATGCTCCAGGTCATCCAGCAACAGCTCGAACGACTGCAACCCAGCCGCACCACATTTGGCCCCGAGCGTAAAGGCCGTGTCCTCATCCGTGACGGGAAGCTCGACCTGCCGCAGAATCCTCCCCCCATCGACATCCTCGCTCATGAGGTGCCAGGTGATTCCATGCGTGACACGCCCCTCGATGATGGACCACGACGTCGCATTGAACCCTGCCAGGTCGGGCAGTAGCGAATCGTGGTAGTTGACGGCAGCGACCCTTGGCAGCTTCAGCACTTGGGGTGAGAGGATCGTGTGGTTCACGATGCTCAGCAGATAGTCCACCGGGATCTCTCGGAGGAAGCTCTCGAGATCCTCCCTCCTGCCGAGCTGGAGGATCGAGCGCCGCTTGGCCCACTCGGCGACGATCGCACAATCCGACAAGACTCCTGTCAATCGGTGACCACGATTCAAGACCTGATCCAAACAGGCACACAGCTGCGATCCCTGTCCAATGGCGGCGAAAGTTCGTGCACCCAACATTTGTCGAGTCACCTCAAGCCACTCGAAACAAGTGGGATGCCCCTGCACAGACGATCGACACGTCCGCCCCCATCAACAAGCGGATTCTTACTCCCACCGCAGCCACGACTCCCGAAGTGGCCTCTGACACCAATCGTCATTGGCACTATCCTGGAACTTATTCTCTCACGGGCAGGGGATGGGCCGAACGCAATCACTCCCTCGGACATGGAATGAGGAGAAGGGGGGCGATCCGGGAGGGTCCTCGAGTACGTGCGGCCGATTCTACACGCGATGCCCCACTCCTCAAGGTCTGGTGCATCTCCGGGGCATTCGACTCCCCTGCCGAGCTCCCGGTGAGACCCACTGGAACGGATCAGATATGGCGGGGGAGGGACACACGACGATGAGATCATCGCAATCCGGGAGTAGAATTCGCAGATCCGGGGCATTGGTAGTTCGTGACGCGTCCAGGACATCGGGAGCAAGCGACCTGAATGGGAGACCTTGATGATGTCGTATCGACCAGCCCGGGGCACAAGTTGACTCAATGCTCTGGGAGCCACCGAGATGATTTGGCCTGCCAGATCGGAGGGGCCTTGACGTGACCATTCACTCGGATTCACGCTCATAGAACCGGTCTTCGGTCACGGTTCGGCGAAGGTATGGAGGCTCGACCCGACCGCCGATCACCCACTCCGTGCGACGACCCAACAGCTGCCGCCGAATCGCATGGAAGCCCTCTGTGCGATGTTACGCACTTCCCGCCTCAGCAACGACTCCAGGATGCGGCCGCCGAGACCTTGCCGTTCAGCATGATCCTGGGAAATTGAACTCGGCGCATCCTCCTTCC
>JAJRTL010000483.1 GCA_024278315.1 Planctomycetota bacterium
CCCTCTCCACAGGCCTTCCAGCGTCAGGATCTCCTTCTGGATCTCGGCCTAGGTTCAACCCTTCCGTCTGCGCGCCGACCGGCGCGGGCGCTTGACGCCTCAGCCATAGGGCCGCGTCTTGTCCACGGCGGGTTTCTTGCCCGCGAGCGTCGCTTCGATCGCCAGGCGGACATAGTCCTGACGCTCCTCGTCGCTCTTGCGACCACGGGCGTCATTGTCGAGAGCGCCGTCGTATCGGAGGATGCCAGCCTTGTCGATGACGAAGCAATGCGGTGTCGTGCGTGCCCGGAACTTGTTAGCGATGAGACTTTCGTGATCCACCAGGATCGGATGGTGGATCTCCTCAGCGCGGGCTTTGCTTCGCACACGGCGATAGGGCCGATCTTTTGACTTCTTGGCCTCGAAGGCCTTCGCGTCTGGCTGCCTGCCGATCTCGTTGACGTTGGCGGCGATCCCCAGGACGATCACGCCCTTCTTGGCGTAGTCGGCCGAGATCCGGTTGACCTTGGGCACGGCCACCTTCTCGTAGGGGCAACGGATGGAGTAGAAGTGGATGAAAACCACCTTGCCCCGGAGGTCGCCGAGCTTGTGCTTCTTGCCGTCGAGATCCCTCAACTCGATCCCAGGATCCACCTCGTTCCCGACCGTGAAGGGGAGCTTGTAGACCTTCTTCTTGCCCTTGGCCTTGTCCGCCTTCTGAGCCTCGGCCTTCTTCTTGGCCCCGGTCTCCTGCATGGTCTCGGCCCGGCTCTCCTGGACCCTCTCCTGGACCACAGCCTCCCGATCCACGGTCTTCTGATCGGATTCTCTCTGATCGGCACGGTTCTCCTGAACCGTCTTGGAGTCCTGGGCAGAGAGCCCAAGCCCCAGGCACAGGAGAGCGAAAGGGAACCATCTCGTATTCATGCTCTACCCCTCTTGGCTGGTGGAAGGACTCATGGAGTATCTTCCCTTCTACAGAACCAACAACGAGAGGGTTCCCGGCAAGGTCCAGGCTTTGTAACACCCACCCGGGAATTGCCACGCGGGGGGACCCAAGTCGCGAGCTCCGACCGGCCAGCGAATCTGGCCTGCAGGTCCTCACGGGCCGGTCCCCCCGCGCGAGATCGTTTCGCCCTCTCAGGCGAAGCAGATCAGCCTTCCAGGCAGGAGTTGACGTGGTCCCAGTTGACCAGGTTCCACCAAGCCTCGATGTAGGCCGGGCGTGCGTTGCGACGATCCACGTAGTAGGCATGCTCCCAGACATCACAGGTCAGGAGCGGAGTCTGCCCGGAGGTCAGGGGATTGCCGGCATTGCTGGTCTGGACGATCTCCAGGTTGCCAGCGTCGGTCTTGACGAGCCAGGCCCAACCCGCGCCGAAGAGCGTCGCTGAGGCCTTGGTGAACTGATCCTTGAAGTCCGCGAACGAGCCAAAGGAGCTGCTGATGGCGTCAGCCAGGGCGCCCTTGGGCTCGCCGCCACCATCGGGGCTCATGCAGTTCCAGTAGAAGCTGTGGTTCCAGACCTGCGCGGCGTTGTTGAAGATGCCGCCAGAGCTGGTCTTGATGAGCTCTTCGAGGGACTTGCCAGCATCGGCGCTGCCCTCGGTGAGCTTGTTGAGGTTGGTCACGTAGGCGTTGTGGTGCTTGCCGTAGTGATATTCGAGAGTCTCCTTCGAGATGTGAGGCTCGAGGGCATTCATCTCGAAGGGGAGGGGGGGGAGCTCGAAGGCCATGATCATTCCTTGTCTGTTGGATGGTGGAAGCCTGACTGAGTAGGGCTGGTCCCGCTGGCTTCCTGGCGGGAGGGAGGAGCAAACTAGCGCCCTGTGTCGGGCGCGGCAAGGGCGCCCTGGGAGCTCTCGAGAGAATCGCTTTCCGCATCCAGGGCTTTCTCAGAGCAGGGGAGAGAGTAGTCTCGAGGTCCGGATCAGGAGCTTCTTGTACCAGGCCTTTTGGGCCAGATCTTCCAGCCTGCGCTCCTCCGTACGCTCCAGAAGCCCCTGGATGACCTCCTGGATTTCGAGGGCCTCTTCGGGCCGGTCGAAGACCGTCATCTGCTCGAAGTTCAAGAGCATACTGCGATTGTCCAGGTTGGCTGTGCCGAGCATGGCCCACTCCCCGTCCACGGCAATGGCCTTGGCGTGCATCATCCCTGGCAGATAGGAGTGCACATGGATCCCCGCCTGGAGGAACTCCTCGCAGTAGTACCAGCCACAGAAGTAGGGCCACCATTTGTCCGGCGGCGAGCCCTGGGTGGCGATGTGCACCTCGACTCCCGAGCGGGCCGCGCTCATGAGGGCTTCGCGCAAGGCGAGGTCGGGGACCAGGTAGGGCGAGGCGATGTAGATGCTCTTCCGCGCCCGCGAAAAGGCCGAGAAGAAGGTCTGCCGAATGGGATTGGGCCTGGTATCGGGTCCACCCCAGATCACCTGGGCCGTGGCCCCCCCCACCTCATCTTGCGGGGGGAAGTATCGCGGTTTGCCGAGGAACTCCTTGGCGCAGTAGTCCCAATCCTCCACGAACATCCACTGAAGATCCCAGACCGAGGGACCCTCCATACGCATGTGCAGATCGAACCAATCACGGTTCTTCTGCCACCAATGCCCGAGGTACTCGTTGGCAACGTTGAGCCCTCCGAAGAAGGCGACCTTGCCATCGCAGATCACGGTCTTGCGGTGATTGCGCAGATTGGGACTCGCCCACTTGGCACCGAAGAAGAGTGGAAGAAAGGAAGCCACCTGCCCACCCGCATCCCGGAGCCTCTGGATGTTGCGCAGTCCCGAGAAGGAGCCCAAGGCGTCCACGATCAAGCGGACTTCCACGCCCTCGCGTACTTTCTCGATGAGGAGATCGATGGCTCTCGTGCCGACCTCGTCCCCACGGAAGATGAAGAACTCGACATGTACGGACTCCTTGGCCTCTCGGATCGCCTTCCCCATGTCCTCGAATGCCTGGGTTCCATTGCTATAGAGCTGAACACGATTGCCCTTGCGGCACTTGCCGACCGCATGCTCCCCCATGCTCTCCAGCAATCGCTGCAGGCCACCCCAGCGATCGTTCCTCTCCGGAGCCACATGGAGATCGCCCACGTTGTCCTCGAGTTCCTGGACGAGAGCATCCAGTCGCTCCTGCATCCCCTCATGGTGGCCCTGCTTGACGCTGAGCTTCCGCGCCACGCGATTCCACCCAAACAACAGGAACGCCAGCGGCCCCAGAACCGGCAAGAACACGATGGCCAAGGACCACCCCAAAGCCTGGCTCGGCTCCTTCTTGCGAAACAAGGCCGTCAGCAAGCACCCCAAGACCAGGAGCGAATACCCCAGCCCCACCAGGTTCCCCAACCACTGCGACCATGCCAGTATCAGCTTGCTGTCCTCGAGAAGAAGGAGCCTCTGTGCAGCGCCAGCTGGCCGGCTGCTTCAAGAATATGGTGGGCGATGAGGGACTCGAACCCGCGACCCCCTGCGTGTAAAGCAGGTGCTCTAACCAACTGAGCTAATCGCCCTTCCCACCGGCACTTGTGGCCTGCAATGACTCTAGACCGCCGAACCTCCGGAGCCAAGCCCTGGATCCCTTGTCCCCGATGGGCCATAGAGGACAATGCAGATGGACCTCCAGGTCTCCTTCCATGGACATGAACTCTTCCCCACGACAACTCGAACAGGATCCACGAATCCAGGCCAAGGAGCTCTTCGAGATCCTCGTCCGGGAACATGAAGGCCGGCTGCGAGCCTTTCTACAGGGCATGGTCCGGGACTCCATCGCGGTCGAGGACCTCGTGCAGGAGAGCTTCCTGGTGGCCTGGAAGAACCTGGATCGCTACGACCGGGAGCAGCCCTTCGGCCCCTGGGTGCGCGGAATCGGTCGTCGGCTCTCGCTGGCCTGGTTCCGCAAGAGCGGTCGAGACAAGCACGAGTTCGTGGATGAGCAGACCGTGGATGCCCTGAGCCAGCTCCACGATGAGCTGGATGGCCACCCGGGAGACACCCTGGATGAGAAGCTCTCGAGCCTCCGGGCCAGCCTCGAACGGCTGCCTGAGCATCAGGCTCGTGTGTTGGCCCTGCACTATCATGAGGACCTGGACTGTCAGGCCATTGCTGAGAACGTCGGTCGAAGCCGCGAGGCCGTCAAGAAACTGCTGCAGCGAGGCCGTGCCTGGCTGGGTAGCTGCATCGAACAGCGCTTGGCCGCTGTCGGAGGAGACCTGTCATGAGTGCGCCGGAGCAGAGACGAGATCCCGATGGGCTCCCCTCAGAGCGGCCTGCGGAGACGCGCCCAGCGGCAGACCGTGAACTCACCGAGACCCTTCTTGAGGATGGCATCAGCTCTGCCGAGAAGGCGCGGCGACTCTTCGCACACGGCCTGCTGAAAGCGCAAGGAGAGCTGATTCGGTCGGATGCCGCCCAAAGGCGTGAAGCCCGGATCCAGGGCATCCTCGATCGTCTGGTTGAGCCGGCGCAGGTTCTGGACGACCTGGGGCGCGCCAGAACATCGTCGACGAACCGACCGCAGGAGGGCGGAACCCATCCCGCCGCTGCCACTGCGCCAATCTCCCTCTCCATCTGGAGACGCGGGCACTTCCGCCTCCTGGTGTCGGCTGTTGCCGCCCTCATCCTCGCATCCCTGACCCTGTTCTGGCTCGTAGGCGAGCGACAGAGCGCCCTGCCGGAACTCCTGGCCATGGCCCGCGAAAACAACAGCCGCGGCCTGCACATCTACCGAGGGCACGTCGTGACGCGCCGCGGCACGCAAAAGTTCGACCTGGCACTCGCCGAGGGTGGCAAGGTCCAGATCCATGTCCAGACCGAGCGAGGCAGCTTCGACGTGGGATCCACGGGCAAGATGGGCTGGTTCAAGACCCCCATCGGCAAGGCGGTCGAAGTACCGCTCTGGGACCTGTTGCCCCTTCTGGAAGCCCTTCCAGAAAACTTGAAGACGCTCAGCCCGGACCTCTCCTACCTCGAGGTCGAAGGTCTGCTCGCCAAGATCCTGACGGAAGAGGGCATGCGCATCGTGGGTCGCGAGAACGAGGGCAGGAGTGACGAGTGGGTCGTCCTGGAGGGCCACTACCGGGTCCTGGGCCGCTCGCCCCATGGGCGAAGACACCGCCGCGCCAAAACTGGCTCTGCTGCGAGACGAATCTACACGGGCACTGTAAAGGTCCGGATCAGCCCGGAGCAGGGATGGATCCACGACATCCGCTTCAAGGATGACCAACGCAAGACCGAGACCCTCCTGGAGCGCGTGCTGTCGCTGCCGGGTGAGGGAACGGGCGAGCGGCCTGGCTGGGTGGACTTCGAACCGGAGTTCAACAAGTCGGTCCCGAGCCTCCGTGTGATGGGGTTCCTGGGCTCCTTCCTCAAGAAGCTGCGGGCCAGTCGGAAGGCGGAGAAGAGCCAGGGCTCAAGGCGTAGCAATGCCCCTCAGGCAGGGTCAAAGTCTGAGGCTCCAAGCGGCAGGGCGCCCCGCAAGTCCAGGAAGGACTAGTGTTCGCCCCTTTTCGGTGAACATCTCGCTGCGAGATCTCTTGGCCTGCGCCTGCCCGAATGCCGATAGAGAGACCTTCCGGGAGTCTCCCTGCGGGAATCGGCAATTCTCGATCCGGGGAGCCCTTTCCTGCTAGCACCGTGCGCACGGCCGTCTATAAAACCAGGTAGGGACGGGCCTTGCGTTACAGGGACGTCCAGAGAATCCAGCCAA
>JAJRTL010000056.1 GCA_024278315.1 Planctomycetota bacterium
GGCGAGTTCTATCGCGTCATGAGCCGGCGCTTCGCTCCCGAGGGCGGACGCATGGATCCAGCCTTCGTCGCCACGCTCATCGTCCCCCGCGGCCCTATCACCCTGGAGTGCCAGAAGAAGGACGGCAGCCTCCACTGGCGCCGTATCCTCCAGGCCCAAGAGTCCAAGCAGGAGATCCTCGTCGACGGTCGGTGAGGGAGGCACAGGCCAGGGACACAGCGGGGTCCATGGCTGTCACCCTCAGGGAAGACCTCTGCCTCCCCGATCTGGAATGCTGGTTCCTCCGAATCCTGATCTACGATTCCTTCAGTCGAGTACGACACTCCTCGGCGTGTATCGGAATTAGCGCTATGAGCCTCGTCACGGTTTCGTGACCAATGCCTTCGTCCTCCATCCGACGCCCCACACGCTCAACTACGTCCAACATCCGTTCGATCATCCGGAGGATCCGCTCCATCACTTCTTCGGGGTCGAGCCCCATGTCCTGGGAGAGGCTCCTCCAGTGCCGCGCTGAGATTTCGCGAATCCGATACTCGCTTCCGATCTTCATCGCCAACTTGCTCCGTCGCGGTTGCAGCTCGTCGTAGGGCAAGACGCTTGCCAGATCGTAGAGCGGCGCCAGACGGATGCGGCCACCTCCGCCATGGAGCAACGAGTAGTTCTTTGCGTGCGCGTCGGTTCCAACTACGAGCCAATTGAATGCGAGCGCATCGATGAAACTCCATACATCCTCATCTGGACGACTGGAGTTGTCCTGGAGAAGGCGAGCGATCTGATCGGGAGACGGTCCTCCTTCATTCTGGTACTTGTCTGAGGGTCGAACGCCCATGGCCTGGCAAAGATCTTCTTGGTGCAATCGCAGGATCGGTTGCTTCTCTGCTAGCCTCTTGAGAGAAGCGGCTCTGGCGGCAGCCTGCACCGCTGACGGATGATCTGACCTCGTGGGATCCGGATGGGCGACTGTTTCTGCGAGCTCGGCTGCTGCAGCCGCTGCCAATTCACCCGTCCGGACCCTGTCGTATCGTTCCACTACGATGCTCAACTCCTGTCCGAAGCGCATCACACGAGACTTTGCAACCGGAAGCGCGAGCGCTCCCGCCAGTTGCAGACAAAAGTGCTCGTTCTCCACATGACCCGCCAGGCCCTGGATCGGCGGCTTGAGAATGTGGGTAGTCGGTGCACGACCGGATGGCACACCCCAGCGGCCTTCGTGGTGGATCAGCGCTGTCTTGGCCTGAGCCCCTGCAAGACTGAACTGCCCGGCGTCCCTTCCTCTGCGCCAGGCCGAGCGATCCTGGCGAAGCAAGCACAACCGTTCTTCGATCTGATTCTCGTCAAGCCATTCCACTTCCCACGCTCTCTCATCCAGCACACTCGTCAACCGTTCTTCCCTCACGAACTGAACGGCCCCAGCGCAGTCTTCGCCAATATGGGAAAGCAGCGCGAAAGGATTGCGGGGAGAAACCTGGAACCGCTTCCCCCAGGCCTCGAGAACTTCACGATTGTCGGGAAGCAATCCGGCTAGAAACGCTTCGACGGCCTCATCTTCGTGTTCCCGCATGACCAGCGGGATCGAAAGAGAGAGAGGGATCGCGTTGGTGGAGTCCCGCCACATGTCGTCGTAGACGAATCGGAGCTTCCCATGCTTGTCCTGCTCGACTCGCCCAACGATCGTCTCGCCAAGGAGTACGGTCAGGGGCTTCTTCTTCACGATTCGCCTCGATCTTCTCTCGCACGATCGATTACGGCATCGATGTCTATGATCCCCGGCGGCGATATCGCCTCGGGTGACCAGGATCCAGCCACTCGAGCATTCAGTTCCATGTCCAGAACTCGAAGCACCCGCAGGATCAGCCCCACCTCGGCTCGCGGCTTTCCCTTCTCGACTTCAACGATCCACTGCCTGCTGACCCCCACTCGCGATGCCAGCGTCCCTTGGTCCAAGCCGAGCTGCTTCCTCCGATCTCGAATCACGATTCCCAAATCGGCATCTGTGCGTACTTGCATCGCTAGCAGCTCCTCTTCCCTCAATGTCGCCATTCGGCGACAAAACCGCTCATGTCACCGTTCGACGACAGCCTATCAAATGTCACCGTTCGGTGACAGCCCCTCCTCTGTTCTAGATTGTGCATCGCGAGGCGCACCCATCGACACCCCCGGCATCCGCAACTTCGGCCTCTTCGGCACCGAGCCTCGCGAGATTGCCCACCTCTTCGTCGAGATGCGCCCCCTGATCTCCCAATGCCCTTTCCAGGATTGCCTCCACACCCACGAACCCCGCTGCGCCGTCAAACAAGCTCTCGAGCAGGGCGACATCACGCAGCAGCGATACGACTCCTACCTCGAACTCCTCGGCGACGCAGAAAAGGGCCGCCTCTGACCGCCAAGATTCCGAGGACCAGTTTCTTCGGACCATGCGACCTACGGCACTTGAGCCTCATGGATCTCCCGAAGTCACTTCATCCCACCTTGTTGCAGTCAGGTAAGGGCACACAAGAGGAAGTCGCCGAGCGACCTTGCGGGAGGAATGGCACCCGACCGCACAAAGAGGGGGATTGTGCCTGGGGCCATGGCCCCATAGCATCGAGGAGCGGTGTGAATCATCCCTCGGCTCTTTCCACGGCAGCTGCTTCCTCCCGACGACGTCTAGCATGACAGCGTCGGTTTCAGAGGTCTTGAGCTGGTACCCATCCTCGCGCCGAGCGAGACACGAGATCCCGCTGCGCGGCTCCCCGATTCTACCTAAAGGAGGACACGATGATGTCCCCTCGATACAGAGAGAAACCCTCTTCTCTTCTCTTCTCTTCTCTTCTCTA
>JAJRTL010000057.1 GCA_024278315.1 Planctomycetota bacterium
CCTGGACCTGGACCCCATTCTGCGATTACGCGCTCTGCGCGGCGCGAACAGCAGTCTCTTGAAGGCAGAGGGGAGTCCGGCACCCACTCGCACCCAGGACCTCTACCGCATACTCGGGGCTGAGCCGATTCGTCGGATGGCTGAAGCACCCGGGAGCATAGGCCATGACCCGAGTCCGATCTTCGAACTCTGGCTCCATGCCCTGGCCACTGCGCAGGCCGCGCGCAGCCTGGCCAAGCTCGACCCCTTCGATGCCCCCATCGATCCCGAGCTCGCCTACGGCTGCGCCCTCGTGCATGACCTGTCACTCTGGGGAGCCCTCTGCCATAGCAAGGTGCTCGGCAAGGCCGGCCACCTGGGCGTCATGGATTGGAGCAAGGCCTGGAACCTGCCCGAACCCTATCAGGTCTGTTGGCTCTCGAGTCTCTGTGCCGAGGTGCAGATCGAGGAGTACACACCTCTCGCCCAGATCGTGATCGCCGGAGAAGCCCTGGCGGTCCTGGCCGGATATGGACATCCCACCCACACGGGCAGCCTGGAGGAACAGGACCTCTCCTTCCTGGATCGCGAAGAGCTCGAGAAGCTCACGCGCAATATCTCTGACGGACTGAACAAACTCCTGAAGAAAGGGGGCGCCGGAGTCGATGCCCTGCGACATCCACCCAAGCTCGAAGAAATCCAACTCGCCTACTCCACATGGACCTCACCGGAGCCTGCGCCTCTGGAAGAGGGCATCGTCAAGATGTTGGGTGTGGGTGAGGACAAGAGCCTCAAGTCGATTTTGCGCGGCCTCGTCCAGAACTGCGTCGACTTCCTGAACTGCGACCGAGCGTTCTTCATGCAATGGTCCGGCACGGGCAAGGCCGCCATGCTACGCCTCAAGGCAGACGGCACTGCGGTGAGGGTGGGCGGACGCAAGGTCACGCCATCACCGATCGAGACCGCCTTGATCGGAAAGATCGCAGGCTCCTGCAGCCCGATGATCCTGGATCGACACGAAAACTTCTACCACGCCCTCCTCGACCACCTGGGCACGGACTCCTGCCTGATCGTTCCGGTCGCGGGCGGAGCCATGCTGCACGGCTTCCTCATCCTCGACCAGGCCTGGTGCCTGCATCACGAAGAACTCGCCGACCAGAAGGCGAGAGCCATGGCCCTGGTGGGAGTCTGGGGACAGAACCTGACGGGGCTCATGCTGCGTCGCCGGGATCGACGCTCACAGAAAGACGCGTTCACCGACAGCCTCACGGGCCTCCTCAATCGGCGCGCCGCCCTGCTCCAACTCGAGCGGGAGATCGTGCGTGCCCGCAGGCGAGAGCTGCCCATGTCGGTCCTCATGCTGGATCTGGACCGCTTCAAGAACTGGAACGACACCTACGGCCACCTCACGGGAGATCGCATCCTGGCCAAGGTCGGCACCGTCCTCAGCAAGATCGTGAGAGGATCGGATATCGCTGCACGCATAGGCGGGGAGGAATTCCTTGTCGTTCAACCAGAAACAACACCCGAGGAGGCCGCTCTGGTGGCGGCACGCATCTACAAGGCCGTCGAGGAGTCAGGACGGGCCATGGGGATTCCCATCACGATCAGCGTCGGTCTCACCGAACTCCGGGAGGACGACAGCATGGACAGCCTCCTGGCGAGGGCGGATGGGGCTCTCTATGCCAGCAAGGACCTTGGCAGGAACCGTTTCTCGGTGGATGTGGAGTGAGACGGGGTAGGAGTCTGCGCCACAGGAAGTGTGGAGCCCCGTCGAGTTCAGTCTGGCCCTGGTCGACCCGAAGAAACGCGCAGATAAATCCACCGTTTCATCGAGGCTTCTTCGGATGGAGCTGGGCCAGTAGATCTTCACTGGCGGACCCATCTGGAACCTCGGATTCTGTGGCGCTGGCTCCTAGGCCCTTGATCCCTCTACAACTCTGCCCCTATCCTCAGCGGTCCAAGATCCCCCTGGAGGACGAAACGCGATGAGCGACAGTGCGGAGGGCCAGCAGCCCTCCTCCCCTGGCGAGACAGCCGAGAGAGAAGACGAACCCGAGCCTTGCCCTGGATTCGATGACAAACGTCTTCTCGTGACGAACCGGAGGACGCGGACTCGACCGTCCACATCGACCCCCGGCTGGACGACGTGCCTCAGCCTCGTCCCCGTGACCCCTGCCCCGCTCGTCAGACGCGCCTTGTCGCCTGTCGCGTCCTGGGATTCCTTCGCGGCGTCTGCGGCCAGCTGGACACCGATCCTCTGGATCGCCTTCGGCCTCCTGCTTGCCTTCGTCGGAGGGCTGCTCGGATCTGCCCTACAGCAGTTCTCACCCGCTCGCATCCTGATCTACCTCGAGAAACAACTCTCCCAAGACCCGGACAAGCTTGCCGACCTACCGGCTCTCGAAGAAGAGCTGGACCGCGCCGAACGATTCGTGGCCCCTGCGTCACTGCTCCAGTATCTGGGGATCGGTCTGGCCATCTACGGCAGCACACTCGTCGACAGCGAGACGATCCTCTGGCTTCAGGGCTTGCCGGGCCTCCTGCTCACCTTGGTCTGCGCTGCTCTCTTCGGCGCCATCCTCCCCCACAAGATCTCCATCTGGCGAGCCGAGGAGACCGTCTACAAGGCGCTCCCCCTGCTTCGCTTCCTACACAGGATCTTCCTGCCTCTGACCTGGCCGCTCAATCAGGTCACACGGTTCTTCGTTCGCAACCTCATGGGCATCCGTCGGGAGGAAGAGGAAGAGAAAGAGCAGGAGAACCTCGCCGATGAGATCCGGGCCGCCGTCGAGGACAGCGATGAAGGCGAAGCCCTCCATGAAGAGGAGAAGGACTGGATCGAGAACATCGTGGATTTCCAGAAGGCCGACGTGGCCCATGTCATGACTCCACGCACGGAGATCGTCGCCATCAGCAGCGACAAGACCTTCCGGGAGGCGGTCGAACTCGCCTTGGCCGAGGGGCACTCGCGGATGCCGATCTTCGACAAGACGCTCGACGACATCACAGGGATTTTCTACGTCCGTGACTCGGTCCGTCTCATGCTCGAATCCGCGACGGAGGTGCTGGACACGCCCGTGGGCGACCATGTTCGCCAGCCCTACTTCGTTCCCGAGAGCAAGGCAGCCGGCGAACTCCTGCGCGAGTTCAAGGACAAACGTCTGCACATCGCCATCGTCGTCGACGAGTATGGCGGCACGGCGGGACTCGTCTCTCTCGAGGATATCGTCGAGGAGATCGTGGGCGAGATCGCGGACGAATACGACGACGAGGAAGAGGCGACTGTCGCGCTCAAGGTCATCGAGCCCGGTCGCCTGGCCGAGGTAGACGGCAAGGTGCAGATCGACGACATCAACGAGGCCTTGGGTATCGAGATCCCAGAGAGCGAAGACTACGAGACCGTGGGCGGCTATGTCCTGGCCCAGCTGGGCAAGGTGCCCGAGGTAGGCGAGAACTTCTCCGAGAGTGACGTGCGCATCACGGTCCTGGCCGCAGGCGCCCGCAAGGTGGATCGCCTGCGCATCCAGGTACTCGACAAGCAACGCAGTGCGGGCTAGAAACCGCAGTGTGGGCCAAGGACTACCGTGTGGGCCAAGAACCGCCGTGTAGGTCAGGAATCTCGATGCTGACCGGAACGGACAGGCCCAACGGAGTGTGATGGCAAAACCTGAGACAACGCTGGCAATCGTGATGCGACGGAGCGACTTCCGGGAGTCCAGCCGCATCGTCACCCTGCTGACACGGCGACACGGCATGCGAGGCTTCCTGGCCAAAGGCGCTCATCGTTCCACAAGCCCCTTTCTCGGAGCCATCGACCTCCTCCATATCGTGGAGGCTCGAGTCAGTGTCCGGGAGGGGCGCGGGCTCCAGAACCTCTACGCAGCGAAGTTGCTGATCGGCAACCGCCCCTTCCGCCATGACCGCAAGCGTCGCCTCCTGGCCTATCGGCTGGCCGAGAGCCTCCGGATCGCGATGCCTGAGGGCCGTGCGGATCCCCACCTCTTCGATCTTTTCCAGGGAGGCCTGCAGCTCCTCGCGCGCGCAGACGAAACCAGGCTCGGCACGATCCTCTGCGGTATGGGCCTGAAGATCCTCGATCACCTCGGGCTGCTCCCCTCACTCAAGACCTGTCCCGCCACGGGCCATGCCCTGCCAGGCCGGGGGCAGGTCGGATTCGATCCCGCGCAAGGGGGCTTCGTCGCGGCCGAGCTCGTCCGCCGACGAGTGCCAGCCGAGCTGCCGGCCCTGGCCGAGCGCCTCCGAGGTCTCGCCGGGCGTGAGCTGGGCCTCGCGGACATCGCAGCGCACAGCCAGGGCCCACTCCACGCACTGGTCCAGGAGCTCCTGACCCATCACCTCGACTACGAACCCCGCATCCAGCTGCCGGCGGGACTCTTCAGCGAAGCGAGCCTTGCAGAGGAAAAAAGCCAGCCCAGAATCAGGCCATGAGTCGGCTCCCCCATCCCTCGGCCTCCCCCCCGCGTGGGGCCCTGCTGCCCATCCTGATGGCGGCAGGCCTGGTTTCCTGCCAGACCCACACGCAACACCTTCCCAGGACGGCCCAGGAGACCCTGATCGATGCGGAGACACTCCTTCTGAAGGAGAACAAGCCGAGTGAGGCAAGGGAGCTCCTGGTGAATGTCGACCCCTCCTCCTATCGGGGTCGCAGCCTGGAGCGATACGAGATCACCTTGGCCGAGGCCTACCTCGGCGAAAAGGAGTACTGGACTGCCTACCAGACCGTCAAGGAGTTCGCCCGCAAGTATCCTTCGAGTCCCTACTACAGACGCTCGGAACTGCTGATCTACAACGCGGGTGCACGGCTCGCGGCGACAGGATGGAGCTTCATGGGCCTCTGGAGCGACCTCACCGACTCCGAGTCGATCCTGGAGCACTTCATCGCCTACTACCCGAGTTCGACGAACTACGACGATGCCCTGCGTATCCTCGGTCTGGCAGCCTATCGAACCAAGAACTACGACCGGGCCATTTCGCGATTCGGCCAGCTGCTGCGATCGATCCCGGACAGCGAGTGGACAGAATTGGCGCAGTTCTATCACGCCATGAGCTACTTCATGAAGTTGTCCGGTCCCGACTACGACCGAGAAGCCATGAGGCTGGCGGAGAGTGAACTGGCTGGCTATCTGCGTTCCGGAAGCCAGAACGAAGAACACGTCCGGGAAGCCCGCCGTGCCTTCAGCACGACCCTCTTCTGGATCCAGTCCAAACAGATGCGCATCGCCCGCTTCTACCTCGTGATCGAGAACGGAAAGGGCGCCAAGGACCAGCTGGATCTGGTCTTGGAGGATCCCGAGACACCTTTCCGGGACCAGGCTCTGGGCATGATGAAGAGGGCCGATCTTCTGCTCGAAGAAGCCAACTCCGTAGAAGAAGAGGACGGGGAAGAATGATGGGATCCAAGTTCTCGGCATCGCGACCACGCAGAGGGTCAAGCGTGACAGCCTGCTCATGGCCGGCCCCCGAATCTGCAAGACGGCTTCGGCCTGCACTTGGGGGCGCCCTGGGGCTCCTGCTCCTGGCCAACGCATGCGGCTACACGCATGGTTATGGCAGCGGCAAGACCTCCATCCGTACCATCTCCATCGAGACCGTCGACAATCAGACCTATTTTCAGGGTCTCGACCAGCAGTTGACCCGACGCCTGAGCCGCGACCTCACGATCTACACAGGTCTCGTACCGGCCAGACGCAGCCAAGCTGATGCCCATCTTAGGGTTACGCTCATCACGCAGGGAGGTCGCTCGATCACGGATGCACCTGAAGGCGGGGTCCATGAGGCCGCAACCTTCCTCGCCGTGGAGGTCACGCTGACCGACCTCAGGAGCGGCAAAGAGATCCACCACGCCAAACTGC
This sequence comes from Planctomycetota bacterium, assembly GCA_024278315.1. Lineage (GTDB taxonomy): Bacteria > Planctomycetota > UBA1135 > UBA1135 > JAJRTL01. Next base: position 5,856 of record JAJRTL010000057.1, read on the forward strand.
TGGACTGGGCAGAGTTCCGTGCCCCCGTCGGAGAGACCTTGCAGTCTGCGCTCCAGGAATCCACCGAGGACATTTCCCGGCGGATCCTCAACGATATCACGCAAGTTCTCTAGTAGACGGGTTCTACAGGTGAGAGGCATCTGCGAGACTGGTTGGTTGAAATCGTCGCTGGGCAATCTGGAAGAGAATCAGGTTGCTCATGGTGTATCGCCGATCAAGGCTTAGAAAGGAATCCATGACGAACGGACAGGAAGACCAGGACAAGGATCCCAAAGGGGACAAGCAGGACAAGGATCCCAAAGGGGACAAGCCCGAGAAGGGAAAGAGCCCGAGACCCAAGGGCATGGGAGGTGTGTTCATCATCTTCCTCCTCCTGCTGACCCTGTTCTATGCAGTGAGCGGTTCAGGGCGGCAGGGCAAGATCTCCTACTACGACTGGATGCGCCGCCTCTACAACGGCGAGTTCGAGAAGGTCACCGAGGCCCCCGACAACCAGTTCATCGGAACGGCCAAGGAGAAGAAACGGACCGTCCAGTACGAGATGACCCTACCCGGGCTCGACAAGGAGCAGCGCAAGGAGATCCTGGCCCTGCAAGCGCGCCCGCTGGATACCGGCATGTATACCGGCGCCAACGGGATGAAGGACTTCCTCAAGCAGATCGAGGACCAGGAGATCAGCGTCATCCGCGCCTGGATCATCCACTGGAATGCGAGGCGCTCCACGGAAGACAGTCGCAAGGAACAGGACGATGTGGAACCGAGCCAATACGCCACGGCCATCATCCAGAAGGGCAATACCGAGCACTATGTGAAGGTGCTGCCTGCCGAGGGATACACGCTCCAAAACCTCGGCAAGATCCTGAGGGAGAAGAAGATCCCGTTCACCTCATGGGCTGGCAATCCTGACGCCAGCTACGAAGCCCGAGAGACGAATACCTTCCTCTACCTCCTGATCGGCACGATTGGTCCCTGGATCCTGATCATCGGCCTCTTCTGGTTCTTCATCATCCGCCAAATGCGGAGCCCCGGTGGCTCCGGCGGCGTCCTTTCCTTCGGCCGCTCGAGGGCCCATCGCTACAACAAGGAAAAGAACACTCGCGTCACTTTTGCCGACGTCGAAGGCATGGTCGAGGCGAAGGAAGAGGTCCGCGAAGTCATCGAATTCTTGAAGAACCGATCCCGCTTCCAGCGGATCGGCGGCCGCATCCCGCGTGGAGTACTGCTCGTTGGTTCACCAGGCACGGGCAAGACCCTGCTCGCCCGCGCGATCGCAGGCGAGGCCGAGGTGCCCTTCTTCTCGATCTCGGGCTCGGACTTCGTCGAGATGTTCGTGGGCGTTGGCGCCAGCCGCGTGCGCGACCTCTTCAAGCAAGCTCGTGAGAGTTCACCCTGCATCGTTTTCCTGGACGAGATCGATGCCGTGGGCCGCAAGCGTGGCTCGGGCATGGGTGGCGGACATGACGAGCGCGAGCAGACACTCAACGCAATCCTGGTCGAGATGGACGGCTTCGATACGGACGAGGGGATCATCCTCATCGGTGCCACGAACCGCCCCGATGTGCTGGATCCTGCCCTGTTGCGGCCCGGACGGTTCGACCGTCAGGTCGTCATCGACCTGCCCGACGTCAACGGACGTGAGGCCATCCTCAAGGTCCACGCCAAGAAGGTGCGCCACGTCAAGGACCTGGACTTCCCGCGTCTCGCCCGAGCCACGCCGGGCTTCAGCGGTGCCGAGCTGGCGGCCCTGATCAACGAGGCCGCCATCCTGGCTGCGATGCGAAATCTGGACGAAGTCAGCCTCGCCGAATGCGAGGAGGCCAGGGATCGCGTGCGCTGGGGTCGCGAGAAGAAGTCCCGCAAGATGGAGGAGGAGGATCTCAAGGTCAC
>JAJRTL010000058.1 GCA_024278315.1 Planctomycetota bacterium
GCGGTTGCTGACGCGGCGCAGGAGGGCTTCGGGGAGGTAGGCCCAATCGGCGGTCATGGCGTCCTGGCTTTCGACGACGCGCAGGACGACGGGGTTCTCGTAGGTGCGCTGATCGCCCATCACGCCGACCGACTTGACCGGAAGGAGGACGGCGAAGTACTGCCAGAGGGACTTGTGCAGACCCGCGGCCTCGACCTCGTGGGTGAAGATGGCGTCGGCCTGGCAGAGGCGGTCACAACGGTCCGGCGTGACCTCGCCCAGGATGCGGACGGCGAGGCCCGGGCCCGGGAAGGGTTGGCGATCGACGACCTCGGAGGGGAGACCCAGATCCCGGCCGATGGCACGTACCTCGTCCTTGAACAACTCGCGCAGAGGTTCGACGAGATCCATGTCGAGGTCCTCGGGCAGACCACCGACATTGTGGTGGCTCTTGATGACGGCTGTCGCTCCGCCGTGGGCGGCCACCGACTCGATGACGTCTGGATAGAGCGTGCCCTGGCCCAGGAACTTCGCGTTCTCGAACTCCTTGGCCTTCTCGCGGAACACGTCCACGAAGACGTGACCGATGATCTTGCGCTTGGTCTCCGGATCGCTGACACCAGCGAGCTTGCCAAGGAAGAGCTCACGTGCGTCCACGACATGAAGATCCATCTCGAAGTGCCGCGCGAAGAGCTGCTCGACCGCCTCGCGCTCGCCCAGACGGAGCAGGCCATTGTCGACGAAGACGCAGTGCAGACGCCTGCCGATGGCTCTCTGCAGGATGACGGCGGCCACCGAGCTGTCCACTCCACCACTCAGCCCGAGGACGACCTCGCCAGTCTCCCCCACCTGATCCCGTACCTTCTGGATCTCCATCTCGGCGATGTTGCCGGGTGCCCAATCACTGGGCAGTGCTGCGATGTCGAAGATGAAGTTGCGCAACATCGTTGCGCCCTCATCGGTGTGGGCCACCTCGGGGTGGAACTGGATCGCGAAGAGTTTGCGCGAGAGGTCGTACGAAGCCGCGAAGGGGCAGGCGATGCTGCTGGCCGCCACCACGAAGCCATCGGGCAGCGACTCCACCTTGTCGCCGTGGCTCATCCAGACCCTCGTGCGCCCTTCGACACCCTGGAAGAGCGGTCCCGCCTCGTCCTCCAGCAATAGCTCTGCATGGCCATACTCGCGCCCCGCCGTATCGGCCGCAGGCACGACGCGCCCCCCGAGCGTATCGGTCATGGCCTGCATGCCGTAGCAGATGCCGAGCACAGGCACGCCCTGCTCGAGCAGCCGTGGATCCAGGTTGGGGCTACCATCATCGAAGACCGAGCGCGGCCCACCCGAGAGGATGACCGCCCCGAAGTTCCCGTTCTCGAACCGCTCATGAGCGTTGTCGGGCACGCAGATCTCGGAGTAGACGCTCATCTCCCGCACGCGACGCGCGATGAGCTGGCAATACTGCGTCCCGAAGTCGACGATCAGCACGCCCAAGGGAAGATGCGCCGCGGGAAGATGGCCCTCTGGGCTCGTCATGTCTGGCTCCTTGCTAACCGTCGAGACCCCGGTAGTTGGGGGCCTCCTTGGTGATGAGGATGTCGTGGGGATGGCTTTCCTTCATGCCAGCGGGAGACACTCGCACGAAGCGCGTCTTCTCGGCCAGCTCGGGGATCGTGCGCACGCCGGAGTAACCCATGCCCGAGCGCAGGCCGCCGACGAGTTGGTAGACGTAGGACGACAGCTTGCCCTTGTAGGGCACCATGCCCTCGACGCCTTCGGGAACGAACTTGTCGGTCTCCTTGATCTCACCCTGCGCATAGCGGTCGGCGGAGCCCTGTGTCATGGCGCCGAGGCTGCCCATGCCACGCACGGCCTTGAAGGTGCGTCCCTGGTAGTGGATCAACTCGCCGGGTGACTCGTCGAGCCCCGCGAAGAGAGAGCCGATCATGACCGTCGAGGCACCGGCCGCGAGTGCCTTGACGGCATCTCCCGAGTTGCGCACACCGCCATCGGCGATGATCGGCACGTCGAACTTGCTGGCCACGGCCACGCACTGCATGACCGCCGTGAGCTGGGGGACGCCGACTCCGGCCACGACGCGGGTCGTGCAGATGGAGCCGGGGCCGATACCGATCTTGACCGCATCCGCGCCCGCATCGATGAGAGCCTTGGTCGCCTCGGGCGTGGCGACGTTGCCGGCGACGACGTCGATGTCGAAGTCCTTCTTGATGCCCTGCACCGTGTCGATGACGTTGCGCGAATGGCCGTGCGCCGTATCCACGACGACGATGTCCACACCGGCCTCGATCAGCCCAGCCACCCTCTCGTACTCGTGCACGCCGAGCGCCGCCCCCACGCGCAACCGACCCGAAGCGTCGCGGCAAGCGCGCGGAAACTCCTGCGTAAGGTTGATGTCACGCATCGTGATCAGCCCCGCCAAACAGCCATTGCCGTCCACGAGAACGAGCTTCTCGACCTTGTTGCGGTTGAGGATCTCGGCAGCCTCGTCGAGGGTTGTCTCCGGCGAAGCCGTGAGCGGGTTCTTGGTCATCACCTCGTGGACCTGGTCCTCGGGCGAACCCTGGAAGCGTAGGTCACGGTTGGTGAGGATGCCGAGCACCTTCCCATTGTCCTCGACGATGGGGAGTCCGGAGATCTTGTGCTTGCGCATCATCTCGCGTGCCACCTCGGCCGTGGCGTCGGGCGCCAGAGTCACCGGATCGTGGATCACACCATGTGCCGAGCGTTTGACCTTGGCCACCTCGCGCACCTGGTCCTCGAGCGAGAGGTTCTTGTGGATGATGCCGATACCGCCTTCCTGGGCGAGGGCAATCGCCAGCCCGGACTCGGTCACGGTGTCCATGGCCGCGGACACGAAGGGGATGCCCACGCGCACGCGACGCGTCAGGCGAGAGCCGGTGTCGACGTCGCGCGGCAGGACGTCAGCCATCCGAGGGACGATGAGGACATCGTCGTATGCGAGTCCTTCACCGAGGATCTTGTCGCTCAGTTCCAAGAGGGCCTCCCCAGGTTCGAGTCTGGTGAGATGGAGGCGCGATGCTCCCGCCGAGGGTCTGCTCTCGAACGGAGTTTCGTGCCTTCCCTCGGCGACGATACGGGCCTGCGTCTCGAAAGAAAAGCGAAGTAACCTAGCACGCCCGAGGGTCCGGATCGAGCTTCAATCCCATTCCCTCAGTAGCCGCGCCGGCCTCCCTGGGGCCCCATTCCGCCACCATCCGAGGCGAACCCGAGCTCAGGTCAGGCCAGGAAGAAACGAAGGAAGAGCAGGACCAGGAAGGCGCCCAGGATCTCCGGCCAGTAGGGGCGCCTGGGGCGGAAGAAAACGGGCGTAGGCCTGGATCTTGGAGCCGGGCGAGCCGCCACGTCTGCCTCCCGGGGGTCCAACAGACCGGTGAGGCTTGTCGCCGCACCCTCGGGCGCCAGCTGGCGAAGGCTCCGGAGGATCAAGAGAGGCAGGAAGGCCTGTTCCACCAGTGAGCTCTGCCCCAGCTCGGTAGCGCACCAGAGCATGCGACGCTCAGGCATCAGGAGGAGGAAAGGCTGTCCCCCCACCCGGGCCAGGACCCGGGCACCCTCGGGAAGCTGTCCCCGCAAGCCCTCGTCCACACGCAGCGTGGAAAGCTCGAGTCCACGCAGCAGCGGATCCCCGCGTTCCCACTCCACCGGCCCCTCCAAGGCGCCAACGCGGGACAAGCCCGGAAGCCTCGTTCCGAAGCAGAGCCGCGGCATCCCGTCCGTGGGCCAGCGCGCCAGCTCACCTCCCTCCATGAGGAGCAGCCGGTCCTTCTTGGTCGCGAAGAGCCCCTCGTCCGTCAGCACCTCGGCCGCAAGCTCCTCCTCCAGATAGCCCTCGAGCACGCGGAGGTCCTTGTCGTCGAAGGGGCGGCTCAGGATGGTCGGTCCCCAGGCGGGCCTGGGCTTCAGGACCAGGGATTCGTCGAGAGCGAACCCATCCCCGGGCTCCAGCTCGAGCGTGATCTCGGCTCCGAAGGCACGCGGCACGTCGATCTTCACCAGCTCGGTCCCACCCTCATCGAGCGGGATCTTCTGCTGTGCCTTGTGACCCTGGGAGACAAGGAGGAGCGCAACGCCCTTCGCCACCGGCTGCCGCAAACCCAGCTGCACCTGTAGCTCAGCGCCAGGCCAGGGATCCAGCACGCGCGCCGAGACGAAGCCGATCGGGTTCTTGGCCTCCGCACTGCCGCCAGCGCGCAGATAGAGGTTGTCGGGAGGATCCTTGGGCCAGGGGCTGGGCCCGGCACCATCCGCGTAGAGCAAGACTGCTGTCGACGCTCCGCTCCTCTCCGCGAGCCGACGCGCCAACCCGAGTCTGGCCAACCCGCCCAGGCGCGGCGCACTCAAGGTCGGCAACCCGCGGACCTCGGTCGACCCGACAGCCAGAGCCTTCCAACGCGTCATCTCCCCCATCTCCTCGTCGCGGAGCACGAGGAGACGCCCAGGGATCCAGGGAGGGATGGCCCGGAGCTCGGCTTCGAGCGTCGGCAACAGTGTTCGCAATCGCCGAACACCCTTCTCGGGGTACTGCATCGAAGGACTCAGGTCCACCACGACAGCAAACCGGCGCGGGCCTTCGCGCTCGGGGCGACCGCCTCCTGCCGCAGCGAGCACGATCAGCGCCGTCATCAGCAGGGTCAGGATCAAGCCCAGGGGAGGCTTGCGGCGTTTGCGACGCGGGAGGCGCGCCAAAGCACGTCGCCAGAGGCCGAGACGATCCGTAGTGAGCTCGACGGAAGGTTCACGGTAGAGCAGGAAGACGACCGGCAGGAGCAGGAGGAACCACAGGACCCAGGCGCGCGAAAACCCGAGATGCTCATGGAGATGGGCCAGATCCATGCCGACTCAACTCGCCGCGAAGGGGTTGGTCGTCGTGAAGCGCCTCGTCTCGGCTCGGCGCGCAAGGAAGGGCAACCAGGCCTCGTAGTCGGCGCGATGCTCGGCCTTGGGCAGATCCACGGCCATGAATCCGTGCTTGAGATCCTTGCTGAGCGCGCCCATGCGCATCTCCCAATCCTCCTGCTCTTCCAGGAAGTTGCTGTAGAGCGCAGGCGTCATGGCCACCGAGAGATTCTCACCACTCTGCAGATCCCGGAGCATACTGGGACCTTCCCAGAGCGTGCTGTCATCCCCCGCTTCCACGGGCAAACGCGGAAAGAGGGACAGCACGGCATGCCCCTGCTGACGCAGTTGGGCCAGGCGCGCACGCCATTCTTCCTCGGGCTGGAAATCGCTGATCAGCATGCGCCCGAGGCTCCGGTCCTCCTCCGGCGCGATCTCGGGTGGCCCACCATCGAGCGTGAGACCCAGCACGGTCTCCCGGTAACGCTCATAGTCGGTCGCTCCGATGAAGAGTCGGCTCTCGGTCCCGCCCTTGTCTCCGGTCACGAGTTCGACACTGTCCAATCGGTGAAGCCCCAGGAAACCGAAGAGGCGCAACAAGTCCCGTAGACCCTCTTCGCGAGAGCGCATGGACGGGCTCAGATCCGCCAGGATGGACAAGCGTCGATGGCGCACGAGCTCGAAGCGACGACACATCTTGTGTCCGGTCCGCGCCAGGACCGACCAGTCCAGGAAGCGCAGATCCTCTCCCGGTGTGTAGGGAACGTGGCCTTTGAAGTCGCCAAACTCCGCACGCACGCGCAAGCGTCCCCGTTCATCGAGATCCACGGTCGGCGGATACACGGGCAGATCCAGGAAGGCCGGCAGCAACTGGTCGAAATCGTCCGGTGGGATCACCTGTGCTGCTCCCCCATCTCGACCTTGCGCCGATCCAGGTAGCGCCCCCACGAACCCAACCACTGTCCTTCCCAATCCTCGAGGACACCTCGGCCGAGTGCCCGCTCGACCTGCCGCGTCCAGTCGGTGCGCGGCTCGTACTCCGGCGGCTGCGAGCGTGGCTGGTCAGGATTGGGGCGCAGACGTGTCTGGGGTGGGATGTGCCGTCGCGGGCTGGGCAGCTGCGGCCCCATGGTCTCCCCTGGCGTCACCGTCGGATCGACCTCGGGATTCTCCACCTGTGGACTCTGCTGCTCGGCCCCCTCGCTCTGTGGAGCCTGGTCGGAGGTCTTGCCTTGAGCCACCTTCCCCTCCTGCGCGTTCGGGTTGCTGACGCGGACCGGCACAGCCGTGATCCCCGTCGCGATCGAAAAGGCCTTGGCCGCCCGAAAGCCACCCCAGATCAACGGGCCCAGAAGAACCAGCAGGACGATCAGTGCTAGCAGGATCAGAAGCCTCTTGGAGAGCTGGCGCAGCCTCGGCTTGTGGTGGGCCTCGACCTCGTCTTCGACGAGCCGCGTTTCCAGCTCACGACGAAGGAGCTGGTAGGCGGGACTCTCGAGACAGGGAGCATCCTCCGTGGAGGCTCCACCGTCGGAGACCCTGTCCTTGGCGGCCCTTCCCTTGGAGACCTTGCCCTTGGAGACACTGCCCTTGGAGACACTGCCCTTGGCGGGCTTGGAAGCCAGACCTCGCATGGCCAGGACCCAGGTCACGAGCCCGTCCTGGGCCCCGATCTCCTGATCCACCTCGTCGATCCGACGCGGCACGGGCCTTAGCTGCAGGCTGGCCAAGACCAGCAGGGCCAGTTGCCCCACCATCCAAAGGCCCCAGAAGGCCACTCCCGGCCGGAAGGGCAGAAGCACCCCGAGCAGGAGCGGAATCGGGAGCAGCACCAGCGCACGCCGGCTGATGGCTTCCATGAGCTCCAGCTTGCGCTCCTCCCTGAGCCTGCTTTGGATCGCTTCCGACATGCCGCCCATTCTGCGGGAAGAGAC
>JAJRTL010000484.1 GCA_024278315.1 Planctomycetota bacterium
CAGAAGACACCGCAGTGGAGGTCGACGCTCGACGGGCGTCTTCCCAAGGCCTACCGCTTCACCAACTACACATCCGCGATTGGCGACATCGACTCCGACGGCGATGTCGACGTGTTCATCACCGATGACCATACGGGACGCGACTACTTGTTTCGCAATGATGGAATCGGTTCATTCGAAGACATCACTGCGACGCATCTCTACAAGTCGGGCTTCCGGGACTCGGTGGGCGCGGCCATGGTCGACGTGGATGGGGATGGAGACCTTGATATCGTCCACGGCAGTGCGCACTCCGGGAAGCTCTTTCTCTATCTGAACAACGGGAAGGGCAAGTTCACGGATATCTCCTCGACTGCCTTTCCATTCCGCGCCACCTACGTCGTCGGATTGAGAACTGGCGACTTTGATGGAGACAAGGACATCGATCTTCTATTCCTTGGCTCTCAACGGCCTCACCAGCTCCTGCTCAACAATGGCAAGGGTGTCTTCACAGATGTTACGACGACGCATCTCCCAGCAAGGTCGGACAAGTTCTGCGAGTACCTGACCGTCTTGGATCTGGAGCAGGATGGGGATCTCGACTTTCTCTTCTCCGCCGGCCGCAAGATCCTGCTCAATGATGGGAAGGCGAAGTTCACGATCACCAAGGTCAATCCTCTGCCCACTCCCTTGGGGTATTGGATGATCACCGGGGATGTCGACAAGGACGGGTTGACGGATCTCTTGATCGATGGATCACGTCTTGTGCGAGGCCTTGGACGGGGCCGCTATCAAGAGGTCACCAAGACCGCGATACCAAGACCAGTGGCAGGATTGGCATACTTCGCAGACGTGGACTTGGATGGTGACCTGGACATCCTCTCGACCAATGACCTGCTCCTCAATGACGGGAAGGGGCGATTCACCAGCGCGAAGGAGAGAGCAGTCTTGCCTATTTCCTCGAGGATGGCCGGAATCGCCGACTTCGATGGGGATCGGGATCTGGACTTTCTGATTGTCTATCCTGGTCGGTACGCCAATAGCAAGCATCGAGTCTACTTCAATCATCTACGGCAGGTTGCTTCTGCTTCCCACCCCAAGACAGGCGGGGCGCATCGGGTCGATCTCTTCGTCCGACCGAGCTTCAATCCAGTCTTCCACATGGCCTTGCCCATGTGCGGCATCAAGAAGACCAGAGTCCGGATTCCACCGCTCGGTTTTCTCCGAATCGATCCGAGCTTGCTCCTCGTCGGAGGCTGGCTGCTCGTTCCTCCTGGGAGTGGGACCGTGAGTTGGAGTTACCAGATCCCAAGCCTCAACTCCCTCAAGGGGCTCACCCTCTACCATCAGGCGCTGATCGTGGACCTGCAACTGCCCAGTGTGTTCTCAAACCTTGACCGCGTGATCATCCAATAAGCCCTCCACTCAGGAGGACGACAGCGCGAGGTGGATCAGTCGGAGAGTGTCCTGGAGGATTCATGTGGGAGCTTCGGGCTCTGCAGGACCCTCCCGGACACGAGCAAGAGATCGTTGCGAACCCATTTCCGAATGGCGAAGCCGTTGGCAAATGGGCGGTCTGACGAGGACATTTCGAGTTCAGGACGGCGGCGCGAGATATGAGGCGAGCCAGGAGGATCGTCGAATCGAAAGCATGCCGAGCCAACCGCCAGGTTTGCGGTTCTGGACCGAAAGATCCCCGTCAGACGCATCGAGGTCATGAATCGTTCGGGTGAATGGTCCGGACTGTCTAACCCGAAGGGTTGGCCTGGATGGGCTGGCATGCCCCTGGTGACAAGCCAAACACCGCAGAAGGGTCCATTGCAATGGGGGCCCTCGGGGCTCTAGTGGATAGCCCCGAAATTGGGGACCAGCCCTCTTGGAGATGATGATGAAAGAAGCCCTACAAATCACCGTGGACGGCAATGAGGCCGTAGCCCTGGTGTCGCACAAATGCTCCGAAGTCCTTGCTATTTATCCGATTACGCCAAGCTCGCCCATGGGGGAGCATGCAGACCTGTGGTCGGCCAAAGGCCAGAAGAATCTCTGGGGGACCGTGCCGGACGTGGTCGAGATGCAGAGCGAGGGGGGCGCTGCGGGAGCCATGCACGGCGCGCTCCAGGCAGGGGCCATCACGAGCAGCTATACGGCCAGCCAGGGCCTGCTGCTGAAGATCCCCAACCTCTACAAGATCGCCGGCGAGCTGACCCCCTTCGTGCTGCACGTGGCGGCGCGGACCTTGGCGACGCATGCGCTGTCCATCTTTGGCGATCACAGCGATGTGATGGCCTGTCGGCAGACCGGAATGGCGATGCTCTGCGCAGGGTCTGTGCAGGAGGCGCATGACTTTGCGCTGATCTCGCAGGCCGCGAGCATGCGGACGCGGATCCCATTTCTCCACTTCTTCGATGGCTTCCGGACCTCGCACGAGGTGGCCAAGATCACGGCCATCCCCGAGGCCGTGATGCGCAGCATGCTGCCCGAGGATCTGATCCGGGAGCACAGGGCGCGTGGACTCAACCCGGACAAGCCGGTGCTGCGCGGAACGGCGCAGAATCCCGACACCTTCTTCCAGGCGCGTGAGGCCTGCAACCTCTTCTACGATCGTTGCGCCGAGGAGACCGAGAAGGTCATGGCGGAGTTCGAGCGCCATACCGGGCGCTCCTACTCGCTCTGCGACTACGAGGGTCATCCCGAAGCCGATCGCGTCATCGTGCTCATGGGCTCGGGCGCGGAGACGGCGCACGAGACGATCGAGGGGATGGTGGCTCAAGGCGAGAAGGTCGGCATCCTCAAGCTGCGCCTCTACCGGCCCTTCCCGGCCGAGCAGTTCCTGCGCAGCCTGCCCAAGACGACGCAGGCAATCGCTGTGCTGGACAGGACCAAGGAGCCCGGAGCGCCGGCAGAGCCGCTGCACCTGGATGTCACGCAGACGATCCTGGATGCGGACCAGGCGGGCACACTGCCCTTTGCGGCAAGGCCCAAGATCATCGGCGGTCGCTACGGTCTCTCGAGCAAGGAGTTCACGCCGGGCATGATCGCCTCGGTGTTCGACGAGCTCACCAAGGACGACGCCAAGGCGCGGTTCACGGTCGGCATCGTCGACGACGTGACGCGGCTTTCTCTGGACTGGACCGAGAAGCCAGAGGATGCGGAGGGTGTGCGCGCCATCTTCTTCGGGCTCGGCGCAGACGGCACGGTCGGGGCCAACAAGAACACGATCAAGATCATCGGCGAGGGCACAGAGTTGCAGGCCCAGGGCTACTTCGTCTACGACAGCAAGAAGTCCGGCGCGGCCACGATCTCGCACCTGCGGTTCGGGCCCAAGCAGATCCGCAGCAGCTATCTGATCCAGAGCGCGAGCTTCGTCGCCTGCCACCAGTGGTCGTTCATGGAGAAGTTCGACATGCTCGAGATGGCTGAGGATGGCGCCGTCTTCCTGATCAACAGCCCGCACGGACCGGAGCAGATCTGGGACGAGATGCCGGGCGAAGTGCAGCAGGACATCATCCAGAAAGGGATCAAGGTCTACACGATCGATGCCGTCACTGTCGCACGCGAAGCGGGCATGGGCAATCGCATCAACACGGTCATGCAGACCTGCTTCTTCGCGATCTCCAATGTGCTGCCCAAGGACGAGGCGATCGCGGCCATCAAGGAGTCCATCCAGAAGACCTATGGAAGGCGCGGCGAAGAGGTCGTGCGGCGCAACTTCGAGGCAGTAGATGCCTCGCTCAGCCACCTGCACGAGGTGAAGATCCCGAACGCCGTGACCGCGACGTGCGGACGTCCGCCGATCGTCTCCGACGAGGCCCCCGATTTCCTGAAGGCCGTCTCGGCGGTGATGCTGGCCGGCAAGGGCGACTCGCTGCCGGTGAGCTCCTTCCCGATCGATGGCACCTGGCCGCTGTCCTCGGCGCGCTGGGAAAAGCGACGCATCGCACTCGAGGTGCCCGTCTGGGAGCCGGACATCTGCATCCAGTGCAACCAGTGCGTCTTCGTCTGTCCGCACGCGACCATCCGCGCCAAGGTCTACGACGAGAGCGCGCTCAGCGGTGCGCCCGAGAACTTCTTGAGCGTGCCCTACAAGGCCAAGGACTTCCGCGGAGGACAATACACGATCCAGGTCGCGCCCGAGGACTGCACGGGCTGCAACCTATGCGTCGAGATCTGTCCGGCCAAGGACAAGACCAACCCCAAGCGCAAGGCCATCAACATGGTCGCGCTGGACGACGTGCTGGACGTCGAGATGGATCGATGGGACTTCTTCACCAATCTCCCGGAGAAGGATCTCGACGAGCTCGATCGCATCGACTCCAAGAGCACGCAGTTCCTCGAGCCGCTCTTCGAGTTCTCGGGTGCCTGCGCGGGCTGCGGCGAGACGCCCTACGTAAAGCTCATGACCCAGCTCTTCGGTGATCGCGCATTGATCGCCAACGCCACGGGCTGCTCGTCGATCTACGGGGGCAACCTGCCCACGACTCCCTACTGCACCAACGACGAGGGACGCGGACCGGCCTGGTCCAACAGCCTCTTCGAGGACAACGCGGAGTTTGGCCTGGGCTTCCGACTGGCCATGGACATGCACAAGCGACAAGCCCTCGAGCTCATGCACAAGCATGGAGACATCGTCGGCAGGCATCTGATCGATCGCGTCGAGGCCTGTGACCAGAGCGTGCGGCCGGGCATCCTCGAGATGCGCGAACTCGTGCAGCAAGTCCTCGCCAAGGTGCAGGGCAAGCCCGAGGCCGCGCGCCTCAGCGAGCTGGCCGCCTACCTTGTGCAGAAGAGCATCTGGCTCGTCGGCGGTGACGGCTGGGCCTACGACATCGGCTATGGCGGCCTCGACCACGTGCTCTCCATGGAGCGCAACGTCAATGTGCTCGTGCTCGACACCGAGGTCTACAGCAACACGGGCGGCCAGGCTTCCAAGGCCACGCCGATCGGCGCTTCGGCCAAGTTTGCAATCGCTGGGCGCAGCATCGGCAAGAAGGACCTGGCGCTCGAAGCCATGAGCTATGGCCATGTCTACGTCGCGCGCGTCGCGTTTGGCGCCAACTACAACCAGACGGTCAAGGCCTTCATGGAGGCCGAGTCCTACGACGGGCCTTCGCTGATCCTGGCCTACAGCCCCTGCATCGCGCATGGCTACGACATGCGCTTTGGCGTCGCGCATGCCAAGCTCGCGGCGGAGACCGGCTACTGGCCGCTCTTCCGCTACGATCCGCGCCGCGCAGCCGAAGGCAAGGCCGGGCTCGAGCTCGACTCCAAGCCACCCAAGAAAGACCTGGCGCAGTTCATGAAGAATGAAACGCGCTTCCGCATGGTGGAACGTATGAACCCCGAGCGCTACAAGATGCTGGCGAACCAGGCGCAGGTCGAGGCCGACCGCCGCTTCTCGCTCTACCAGCAACTCGCCGAGATCAAAATCCCGGTGACAGAGAGTCGTGACGATAGCCAGGAAACCGTCCAAGGAGAAACACGATGAGGCTCAGCACACACTACTGCGGACTCCATCTCCCCCACCCGCTCGTCGTCGGCGCTTCGCCCATGGTGGATGACCTCGACGTCGTCCGTCGTCTCGAGGACGCGGGTGCGGCGGCCATCGTCATGCGGTCGCTGTTCCAGGAGCAGATCGAGCGCGAAAGCATGGCCACCTTCGGTCACATGGAGGACATGGCGCACGCCTTTGGCGAGGCGCTGTCCTTCTTTCCAGACACGGATGACTACAAGCTCGGCCCACAGGAGTACCTGGACAGCCTGCGCAAGCTCAAGGAGACGGTCCACATCCCCGTCATCGCTTCGCTCAACGGCACGAGTCCCGGTGGTTGGTTGGAGTACGGCAAGCTGATGGAAGAGGCCGGCGCCGATGCGCTGGAGCTCAACTTCTACGAGCTGCCGACCGACTTCGACCGCAGCGGCGCGGAGATCGAAGAAGAAGCGCTGACCGTCGTCCGCACACTCACTGACGAGGTCTCGATCCCGATCTCGGTCAAGCTCAGCTCCGCCTGGTCCTCGCTACCCCACCTGGCCAAGGGCCTCGTGGAGGCTGGCGCCAAGGGGCTCGTGTTGTTCAACCGCTTCTACCAGGCCGACATCGACATCGATGAGCTCGAATACATCCGGCACATCCAGCTGTCGCAACCGCGCGAGCTGTCCTCGCGCCTGCGCGCAATCGCCATCCTCTATGGCCGACTCGATGCCTCTCTCATCTGCACCGGCGGCGTGCACAGCGTCGAGGATCTGGTCAAGGCCATCATGTCCGGCGCCGATGCCGTGCAGGTCGTCGCAGCCATCCTCTCGCGGGGCCCCGAGCACCTGACCAGGCTCCGCGACGGTCTCCAACAATGGATGGAAGAGCGCGAGTACGCCACCCTCGAAGACCTCAAGGGCAGCATGAGCCTCTCCCACTGCCCCGACCCCCACGCCCTGCTGCGCGGCAACTACGCCCAGCTCCTGCAGAGCTGGGTCGCCGACCGGGGCGGCTTCTTCGTCTGACCGACTGCTTGCGTGGACGAGGGGACTCCGGTCTACTCGCTCCATGCTTCCCGGGCTGACCCTCCTCGCCGACCTCCAGACATCTGCTTCCTTCAAGCTCTCAAGCTTGGATCTGGCCATCCTGGTGGTCTACATGCTGCTCGTCGTGGGCTTTGGCATGCTCATGGGGCGACGGCAGAAGGACGCATCGGACTTCATGCTCGGTGAGGAACGAACTGGGACACTCATTGATTGGGCGTGCCTGGATGTGACTTGCGGCAGAGGCGCGGTTAGTGATGGGCCGGTCGATTGGGCGATCCGCCAATGCAGTTACCTTTGGCTTATGGCAGGCAACGCGACTGTGATTCCATTCCATGAGGCCACATGGTCGCTGCGCGTGCATGCGCGGGTTCTCGGCGAGCATCGAGGAGGATCTGGGGGTGGGCCGTCTGTGAGGGTGGGGTTCAGTAGGAGGGGCGTGTGATGGGAATCAGGTGCCCTGAGCTTCAGCGTGCGACACGACAGAGCTTCGTCCGCGTAGAGTTCCCTGCATGCGTTGACGCCGTGGAACCATCGACGCCCCTTGGCGCGTGCCGCGTCTGCCATCTCTTCGGCCCGGGCGACCAGGCGGTGGAAGAGGCTGCCGTACTTCTCGACGGTCCTGACCCAACGACGCGTGTTGATCTCGAGGTCCTCCAGAAGGGGCAGAACGTGATCAGGGATCTTGCCGCGTTTGCCCTTGCGCACCTGGCGGCCGGTCCAGTCGACGAGTTGGAGGTACGTGGACTCCGAGAGTCCCTTCAGGGGTGAGTCTGGACCGTTGACGGAGACGAGCCAGCGGGCGCCCTTGGCGGACTTACGAGCGGAAGCGAGAAGGGCCTCCTAGCGTTCCGTGAGGCAGTCTCCATCCCTACGACGTTTCTGATAGCTGCGGATGCACCTGCTCGGCAACCAGGCGACTCTGTGCACTCGTGTATTCAAAGTCCTCGAGACTCTCGGCCATCTTGGCGCGGATGGGGTTGAGGTCCACGTAGGCCATGCAGGCTACAATGGCTGCGGCATCGCTGATGCCGCGAGTTCTTGAAGCGTCCCTCCCAGAATCTGCCGGTGATCCCCTCCTCCTTGTTGGCGCGGCGGGAGATGTACTCGTTCAGCTTGCCCATGAAGCAGCTGATGCTGGAGAGGCGCTTGCGTAGTTCTTCGACCCTCTCGGGGTCCATGGTAATGGGGTTGATTTTCTCTTCGCTGGGTGACTCCTTGTTGTTCGCGTCCTGTTCGTGGGTCGACACCACCCGCAGCCAGCGCTCGGCCACCTCTCTTGTGGACCAGGACCGGGCGATGTCGGGGCGGTTGCGCGGGGTCAGGTGCATGTGGTTGGACATGAGGGCTTATGCGAGGAGGTCGATGGCGAAGGCATCGACGAGGTGGCGGAGGCGATCTTCGATCCAGACCCGGCGGTAGTCGTAGTCGATACCCGAATAGCGGTCCATGCCGCAGAGGTAGGCGCGTCTGACGCAACGCGCGGTGAGGTGGTACATGCCCGGCTCGGACTCGTCGAAGATCTCACTGCGTGTGATGGTCATAGTCTCCCCCTTGTCTGGTTCGAATCACCCGGAGAGCCCTAGGCACGCGTGCTCGGCTCCGGACGGAGCCTGGCCCCTGCGATGGGAACTCGCCGCGTGTGGACTCGCCGGAAGGGGAGGTGTGTTTCACGGATCGAGGAGAAGGAAGGAATTCGGTGTCCCAATTCCAAGATCTCCTCCACGCCGATCCCCATAGTCGAATCGTGAAACTCCCGCTAGGGGGCTGGCCGATCACTTCGTGGGGATCGACAGCTCCAAGGTTTCTTCGGTACGGTCCCCGATGAGCAGCTCTCGAGTCACCTTCCCGAAACCGAGAGAGCTGACATGGATCGTAGCTTTGCCATAAGGCAAGACCACATCGATCGCACCCTGCCTGATTGATCGCGGCGTGAAACCTACAGAGTCTCCGCACGAATGATCCACGGATATGAAGACCGGTTCGTCCGAGTAATTGTCCTCGAAGCTCGTCCTGATCCGAACCATGCGCACAGGCCCCCCGGTATCCAAGGAGATCGGGTAGATGCCCGTCCCTTTTGGAATCTCCACATGCTGGGGACTCCACTTGCCACTCCCCGGAGCATCACTTCGCGGCGTTGTCAGGCGATAGCGCCCACAGGGGATCTTCGAAGAGACTCCGGTTGTGATCGGAATCGTCATACGTCCAGTCATCAGCACCAGGTTCAGCTGTATTTGCTCACTCCCCTTGATGCTGATGATCACGGAGCGCGTCGGAAGGATCTTGCTTATGCTCATGGGCGTCAGCTTCACTTGGTCAAGCGGAACCATGTCTGCAATCGCAAAACATCTGGCACCGTTGGAAAGTAGCATCTCCATTCTCACGGAACCCAAAGCCTGTCCTGCGTCAATAGCACCTCTTGCGAGGACCACAAGTGCATCATCATGACGATTCCTCAGGTAGTCTTTGGCATATCGACCCACATGAATGGATGGCCTGGCAAACTGCGACCGCCAGGACAGTTGATGCGCCAGCATGTCAACGCCTTCATCCATGCCCTTGGGCAGGCCAAACGCCGCTCCCAGGACTGGCGCCAATGCCACATCCATGCGACCATCCACGATCTGCACATCCACCTTGCCTTGAAAACGGTCCGTCAGAGCGAACCACTGCTCTGCGAACACATGCACGCGATACCGCCCAGGTACGATGCCTTGCAGAGTCGCAACCCCGTCCTTGTTGCTCCTCGCACTCCACAGCGGATGGACAACACCAGGCTGCCCCACAGCCAGATTCAGGAGTCGGCGCGGGCGAAATCGCTGACGCTTGGAGACCACTACGTAGCAGCCTTCGACCGGCTGACCATTGGTCCCAAAGCAATGGATTCGTGTCACGATGGAGCGCCGCAGGGCCAATTTCGTCTGATCCACAGCAACGGAACTCAGACTCCGCAACAAGTATCCGGGCGCATATGCCACGAGAGAGGCAAGACGCTCCTCGATACCTTTCAGAGCAAGTCGTCCGGAGGAGTCGGCCTTGGCCACAGTGGTGTCAGGATCAATCTCGATCCAGCACCCGGAAGGGTCGCTCTCCACAACCAGGACCTCGGGAACCGGCTCTCCCGTGACTTCATCGACGAAATCGAGAAAAGCACCCTCCATCCATGTGCGCCTCACCGAAGAATAGGGCTCCAGAGCTTGTCGTGATGTAATGCCACGAACTGCGGCGTTCTGTGATCCAGACGGTGCCGAATCCTTCTCCCTGGCGTCCGTACGACTTTCGGAAACATCCGAACTTGTGCCCCGCAACCACAATGCGAGAGAGTAGATCGCGATGAGGCATACTGAGAGAGAGACTATCTTTCGCAACATCGTTTGCGCTCACTCCAGTACGGGAACATTGTCAGGACAGTAACAGACGTAGTTTGTCCCTTCAGGAGGGAGCCAAGCAAGTTTCGTACACGACTTGATGCAGTCTACCCTCGCGCAGCTGAACCCATTCAATGTTTCGCCGTCGGGGTTATAGCGGACCTTGCCCTTACAGCCAGCCGTCTGCGGACCACTTGAACACTCGCAGAATTGATTGTCATCGCCATACTCACAGTCACTCACGCCTGGGTCGCAGTGGTTGGTTGGACAGCCCTCGACAAATACGTCCGTGCCGCCCGCTGGACGATTGATCATGATGGTACATCCGATCTGACCGAAAAGAGTTGGCGCAGCCAGCGCAGTAGCCACCAGAGTCGCAGAACAGGCAAGCAAGATGATGACACGGTTCATGAGATCCCCCTGGTTTCAAGAAGATTGAAGTGGCCTCGGCGGCCACAGAAACAAGACTGCTCCGAGGAGCCCTATGACAACGCCTGCGACCGTCCTATCGAAGCGACTTAGATCAAGAGGTCCCAGGCACTTGCATGAGGGGATCAGAGGAGTCAAAGAACGATGCCCAGCCCAAAGACGAATAGCCCCACTCCTGCCATTCTATCGATTCTCAGCAGCAAGAGAGCAGCGATGGAACTCTCGAAGACCAGTCCACCGAGAGTCAGGTAGCCGATTGGTTGACCAAACTCGCCCATCCAGGATCTGTCCACGAACTTGAGAGCTGCCATGCCCAGGAGTGAGACTGCCAGCAACACGGGAGCCAACCTGCGGGCACTGAGCCAAGAGAGGGCAGTATTGGAGAAGCCAGTATCGATTCTCGCAGCCTCGCTCCGGTCCATCGTGATCCTCTCTTGTGGCTCAAGGTCGGTTCTGGCGAACTTGGATTCGCAACCTCGCGGGAGGCCTGACGACGCTCGTCGCCATTCCCTCTAACGATGCGGTTCCTGCTCCTGAGTGTCCTTTGGTTTACGCCTTTTCTTGATTTTCTTGGATATCCGCGTGACGTGTGTTGTCACCTCGCAGATTCGCAGGTCGCAAACACTGGCGATATCACCAAGAGTGGAACAGGAATCAAAGGCGATCGCCGTGAAGACGCGCAACTGTATCGGAGTCAGATCATCTTGAATCCTCTCGTAGATATCGATGAGATCTGAGAATCCCCCCCCCCCCCGAAGGTATCCGAGCCAGAGGCTTCTGGCTCGGATGGAGAGGGCACGTGCTCCACGTCTGACTCTGGGTCCACACGAATGGTCGCCCGCATGATTCTTGTGAACTGATTGGAAAAGACCTTACGCGCCCAAGGGATCAGCTCCCTTGGCCAGGCTGTCTTGCCTACAAGCCTCAAGAGGGAGTGCTCCAGTTGCAGGCCAGCCTCCTCGTGTCGGATTGTCCACTGGGACCCCAGCCTAGCTTGCTTTTGCACAAGCCAACGATGGAGAAGGAGGCAGTCTTGCCATTCCTTGGGTGTGGGTGGAACAGGGTCTGGACCTGTCCCGTGTGAGGCGGGATACATGAGCGGCACCAGATTGCATATGAACCGAGGGGCGAAACCTAAGAATAGAGGTGCTCAACAATCACTGTCAAGGGGCTAAGGGGCTGAACTCGGACACCCATCGATTTCCTCTCTTCTCCGATACGCGAGTAACACATCATGCACGACACTCGTGCGTGTCCTTCGAGAAGATCTCTCTGATCGGCCCATTCCTGAGGACATGCCGATCTGCTGCGCTCACTGATTCGCTGAGCCCAACGATGTGGATCTGGCAATCACAGGAGGGGGGCCGTGACCATTACCGTGCAGAGCGATCATCAATGCATCCACACCCGGCGTGTACCACATCCACGTGCGCAGCGTTAGAAGGGCTGATAGGAGGATAGGAACAGGGACGCTCCTTGATTGGGCGTGCCAGGACGTGACTGGAGGAAGAGGCGTGGCTTGTAATGGGCTGGTCGATTGGACGATCCGCGAATGCAGTTGCCTTTGCCCTGTCTCCGGCAATGCGAGCAGGACTCCTATTCCATGAGGCCCCTTTGGGGGCCAGACCCCACTGGCGCACGCGGTCGAAGCCACTGGTCAGGACGCTCTGAAACGAGCAGTCTGTTTCGCCGAGGTCACCAGGAAGGGTGCTATGCGCAATCAGAGCTGGGTCGCGGGCAGTGGCGGCTTCTTCGTCTGACCGACTGCTTGCGTGGACGAGGGGACTCCGGTCTACTCGCTCCATGCTTCTTGGGCTGACCCTCCTCGCCAACCTCCAGACATCTGCTTCCTTCAAGCTCTCGAGCTTGGATCTGGCCATCCTGGTGGTCTACATGCTGCTCGTCGTGGGCTTTGGCATGCTCATGGGGCGACGGCAGAAGGACGCATCGGACTTCATGCTCGGTGGACGCAGTCTGCCGACGTGGACCATCCTGCTCAGCATCGTCGCCACCGAGACGAGCACGGTCACATTTCTGAGCATCCCGGGTGTGGCCTACAACCACGGCGTCGCCTGGCAGCAGATCCCGCTGGGCTACATGATCGGCCGCCTGCTGGTCATCCTCATCCTCATGCCGCGGTACTTCCAGGGAGAGATTTTCACCGCCTATGAAGTGCTCGAGCAGCGCTTCGGCATCTCGGTCAAGCGGGTGGCGAGCTTCCTCTTCGTCCTCACGCGGACCCTGGCTGATGGACTGCGGCTCTTCCTCACGGCCCTGGTCCTGCAGATCGTTGTTGGCATTCCGCTGACCAACTCGGTCATCGGCGTCGGCATTGCGACGATCCTCCACACCTTCATGGGTGGTATGCGCGCGGTCGTGTGGACGGACGCGGTGCAGTTTCTGCTCTACATCCTGGGCGCAATCGTGGCTCTTCTGGTCATCACGTCGCAGGTCGATGGAGGGTGGCAGACCATCGTCACCGTGGGCAGTGAGGCCGGGCGTCTCGACTTTTTCGACATGAGCTGGGATCTCACCAAGGTCGACACGCTCTGGGCCGGCCTGATCGGCGGCGCGATCCTGTCCTTCTCGACGCATGGCGTGGACCAGATGATGGTGCAGCGCTATCTGAGTGCCAAGAACCGCGCCGCAGCCAACACGGCGCTGGCCCTGAGCGGGCTGGTCGTCTGGGCCCAGTTCGTGCTCTTTCTCGTGCTCGGTGTGGCGCTCTTCGTATTCTACGGTCAGCAGGATCCCGTGCCGCGGTTCGAGGGTGGTGACCGCATCCTGCCGACCTTCCTCGTGGACCATATGCCCACGGGCATGATCGGCCTGTTGCTCGGCGCGGTGTTCGCCGCGGCCATGTCCACACTCTCGAGCAGCCTCAACTCCTCGGCGACCGCGTTGCTGAAAGATCTCTGGCCCAAGCGCGTGGGGCGGACCGCGCAGCGGGAGCTCCGGCTCGTGCGCAGCTTCACCGTGCTCTTCGGCATCGCACAGATCCTGGTGGCGCTGTCGACGGCCATCCTCGCCAAGGATGTACAGAAGAGCACGGTCAACAGCGTGCTCGCGATCGCTGGCTTCACGACCGGTCTCCTGCTGGGCGTCTTCCTGCTCGGCCGCTTCAAGACGGGGGCCAACACACGGGGAGCGCTGATCGGTCTGGTGACCGGGTTCGCGATCATGAGCTACCAACACTTCGGACCGGGGATCATCCCCGGACTGGCCTGGCCCTGGTATGCACTCCTGGCGTCCAGCAGCGTTTTCTTCACGGGTCTGCTGGCCAGTCGCATCTTCGCGGGCTCGGACACGAACACGACCGCTCCACACACCTCCCCTCCTTCCCCTCCTTCCACTCCTTCCACTCCTTCCACTCCTTCCCCAGATCGGCAAGACGGATGAGCACGGACAAGCAGACCACCTCGCATCCCTGGCGTTGGATTCCCTCACTCTACTTTGCAGAGGGCATCCCCTACGTCGTCGTCATGATGGTGGCAGTGGTGCTCTACAAGCGCATGGGGATCTCCAACACGGACATTGCGCTCTACACGAGCTGGCTCTATCTGCCTTGGGTCATCAAGCCGCTCTGGAGTCCCTTCGTAGATCTACTCCAGACCAAGCGCTTCTGGATCCTCGCGACGCAGCTGCTCATCGGGGCGGGCCTAGCTGGTGTGGCCTTCACGATCCCGCTGCCCGGGTTCTTCCAATGGACATTGGCCGCCTTCTGGCTCCTGGCCTTCAGCTCAGCGACGCACGACATCGCGGCTGACGGCTTCTACATGATCGGAATCAGTGAACAGCAGCAGTCCTTCTTCGTCGGTATCCGCAGCACGTTCTATCGCCTCGCCATGATCGCCGGCCAAGGGCTGCTGATCATGCTCGCGGGGGCCTTGGAGCGGGGCAGCGGGCTCGAACCGGCGAGCTTCACCGTGCAAGCACAGAGCGAGGTCAGCCAGCCCGTCTACGGCGACCCGACCTTCGTGAAGCCCTCCACCGAGGGTGAGCGCGTGGTCTTGGCACAGAAGCAGCTCACCGTGCCGCTCGGCCCTGTGCCCGCCGCAGACATCGCGGCAATCCGGAAGCGCGTGGTCGACTGGAACGAGAAGCACGGCTTCGTGGCCAAGAAGGCAACTACGACAGCAGCCAAGACCGAGCCGGGCTTCTGGCAGAAAAACGTCTCGGGGCCGCTCGGCAGCTGGATCCGGGAGACCTTTGGCGAGACGAGGGAGAAGGCCAGAGACAACCGCAGCGGCGCCGTCGCGGTCGTCGCATTGACGATCAGCAAGCGGCCCGAGCCGGGCGAAGCGACCATCGTCGCCATCGAGCGCAAGAGCGGCGACAAGAGCTTCGCGCTGATCGCAGGCGAAGCGCTGCGCTTCACGAGCGACAACGCTGACAAAGCCGCCTTGGTGGCCGTGCAGATCGACCCGCGCATGCCCCAGCAGGCCTCGGCGCGCTTCGAGGCACGCGCCGGCAACGTGCCCTTCGCCTGGTCCATCACCTTCTTCCTCCTCTCGGGGCTCTTTCTCGGGCTCTTCGTCTGGCACCGCTTCGCCATCCCCAAGGTCGCCGGCGACCGGCCCGCGCCGCGCGAGGCAGGCAAGGGCTTGCTGGCCGACTTCGTCCACACCTTCGCAAGCTTCTTCCGGCGGCCAGGCATCCTCATGATCCTCGCCTTCCTGCTGCTCTACCGCTTTGGTGAGGCGCAGCTGGTCAAGCTCGCGGCACCCTTCCTGCTCGACGGGCGCGACGTGGGTGGGCTCAGCCTCTCCACCGGCCAGGTAGGCTTTGCCTATGGCACGGTGGGCGTGCTCGCACTCACGATCGGCGGCATCCTCGGCGGCCTGGCCGTCTCCCGCCATGGCCTCAAGCGATGGCTCATGGTCATGGTCGTCGCCATCAACCTGCCCAACGCCGTCTACATCTACCTGGCCGCGACCCAACCCGAGTCCTTCGCCATCGTCAACGTCTGCATCGCCATCGAGCAGTTTGGCTACGGCTTCGGCTTCACGGCCTACATGATGTACATGATCATGGTCGCCCAGGGCCCGCAAAAGACCGCGCACTTCGCGATCACGACAGGGTTCATGGCGCTCGGGATGATGATCCCGGGCATGTTCAGCGGTTGGCTGCAGGAGGCACTCGGCTACCAACACTTCTTCGTCTGGGTGCTCATCGCCACAATCCCAGGTTTCATCGTCGCATCACTCATCAAGATCGACCCCGAGTTCGGCCGCAAGAGCCAGACACCCTGATCACGACCCGAGTACATGGGGTCAGACCCTTTTGCTCCGGGTGAATTGCCCGGAGCAAAAGGGTCTGACCCCATGTACTCGGGTGGGATTAGCGTTCTGTGAGCTTGAGGGTGATGCGGGTGCGGTGGGGCATGCCGTCCACGATACGACGGGCGCCTTCGCCCAGACTGCGCGTCTCGCCTGGTTGGAGCTCGAGCCTGCGGAGCAGGTGAACCTCATCGATGCGTGGGATCGCGATATCACCCACGACATCGGTGGGAGCAGAGACGCGACGCCAGTCACTGAGCGAAGAGTCCCGCAGATCCAGATGGACCGTGGCACGTTTCCCCGAAGGGATGACCGCTGTCCAGGCCTGGACGCCAACGAAGCAGGCTGCCTGCTGAAGTTTGCCAACCGCAGACTCCTGGGCCACTTCGACCGTATAGTCAGCCACGTAGGTCTGCTCGTAACCCGTCATCGCGTAGCCAAGCCTCTGTCCCAGGCAGTGCATTCGTATCGGCTCCCCGAAGGACGCCCACCCCTGTGATTCGCCCTCGAGAGGCCGGATTTCCCGACGAATCTCGACGACGAAGCTGCGTGCCAGATCTGCCGCCATCTTCCGGGCGATGCGCCTGGCATCCGAAGCCGCAGGACCCTTGACCCACAGGAACTCTGGCATTCCCATGACCTGGCTATCACCGTTGTTCACCGACGTCAGCATTTCCACGTACTGCACGAGCAAGCCGGATGAGATACCGACGTCATTCAACCAGAGGGGCGCCCGATCCGCGCCCTTCCGAGCGCGCAGGGCGCTGGTCGCCACCAAGGATGTCGGAACCAGCGCCAGATCCGGGAGCTCCTGGGGCTTGGGGTCCAAGCGACGGATCTGGAACAAGACCCTGAGTCCGGGTTGTAGTGCACCACCCGGGGCCATGAGACAGCCAGATCCATCAGCCAGGGACATCGAAAACACGCGCTGCCGTAGATCCACACGCACTTGATCGACGTTCTGGGTTCCTTCGGCCACGACCCTCTCGCTCTGGACACCTCCGTCCACCTGACGTGAGTTGAACATCCCGATCAAGGCGACTTTCTCGCCATCAGGTCCCAGGAGAGGACGCAGGGTCAGGCTGCGCTCCAAGTCGAGTGGGATGACGACAGGATCGCCGGCCTTCG
The DNA here is from genome assembly GCA_024278315.1 of Planctomycetota bacterium. GTDB lineage: Bacteria > Planctomycetota > UBA1135 > UBA1135 > JAJRTL01. The sequence goes on from JAJRTL010000484.1 coordinate 16,697, forward strand.
CCTTCTGCGCGATCTCCACCTGTACATCACCGACGAATGAGGTCTGCGTAGTCTGCCCCAGACGGATCGAGTCTCCCGACCGTGCCATCGCCCGGCCTTCATGGAGAATCCTTCCGGTTTCTCCCCGTTCGAGCCTCGCGAACAGGCTCTCCACCACCTTCCCATCCAACTCGCCGAGCGCAGGCTCCTCCGTCTTGGGACCCACCTCGTACACCATGGATCGGATTTCGTAGCGCGGCGCGGTCGCAGCAAGGATCCGTCGATAGGCAGTGCGCACCTTGTCGATCGAAGCCTGGTCGTTCACCAAGAGGATCTTGTTCCCCGCGCTCTCGATCTGGACACCTTCAACCTCCCAGTCGACGCCACCGACCTGCCTGAGGATCTCGAGGAGTTGGTCGCTCGTCATCCGTTGCCCCCACTCCCCAACCGAAGAAATTGGTGCTTTGCCGTTGTATGCATATTCCCCCTGTCGGTCGAAGCGCGCTCGCAGTACCGGACCGATCCAGGCGAAGGGGCTACGCAGGAGAGGTCCCGTCAACTCCGACGTGGACAGAACTTCGAGCCTCTTGTCTCCAGCGAGAGGGACGGAGCCTTCGGTCTTCTTGGTCAGCTTGGCGTCCTTGCCCTCTCCCCCTCCTGGATTCATGGGGGTTGCGAACATGATCAGGGCACAGAGGCCTGTCAGTGTCATCATCATCTCTTTCTCCTTGTCCTTCGCGCTCGAAGCGCAAAACGGGGGCCCTGATGGCCATCCATGTATGTCGGTTTTGGGGAACGGGCGGTCAGCTTCGTGATACCAGGTCGACCCTCAATCTCTCGAGGAAGATCCGATCGGGATAGCGCGCTCGATGAGCCAGCTGGTCCTCGAGAGTCTTCAAGAATCGCTGCCAGGCAAGGCCCTCGAGTTCGGCCAAGGGAGCCATGCGGATCCGATCGCTGTCCGGTTGCCGGCGGTGCGCCAGGACCAGGAAGTCAACGAGGAAGCCTGTGCTGCGCGGACCATCGTCTGCGCTTGCGGTGAGGAGGGCTTGCCGCACGATCCTGCCTTGGATCCGACCATCGACCTTGGCCAGACGCTTGAGCGAGGACTCCACGCCCACGGCAGCCAGAAGCTCGGCAGACTCAGGGGGCAGGTGTCGTCCACGCACGATCAGGAGACGATCGAGGCGAACCCCGCTCTTGCGGAAGATCTCGACGAGGCGCAGGCGATAGGCACCTCTCGATGCCAAGAGGATTCTTGCCGGAACATGAATCTCTTTCAGAGATAGTGAACCGTTTGCCACGCGCCGCAGCAGCCAACGGCTGGCAATCAGTGCACGCGCTCGTGCACTGGCGACAGGTCCGGCAACCAGGATTCCTGGAGAGGGCGTGAGCCCCAACCCATCCAAAGTCGCGGAGACCCGCATCGAAGAACCCTGAGGCCTGGAAACTCGCTTGGAGACCAAGGGCCAGGGATACACTGCAGCGCAAGCTTCGCGCGCGGCCTGGTGGAGTTCTCGCATCTGCAAGCCGGGAATCCATCGCCCCTTCCACGCCGCAAGAAGATCCTGCTCCGCGGGGACGCGCTTCCGCCTGGTCCGGGAAAAACCGTTCACGAGGATCGCCGAGGGAGCCCACGGCTCGGTCGAAACCCCGCGCTCGACGCCATCGTTCGCCTTCTCCTTGGGCGATCCAACCGTCGAAACCACGATGGGTCCGGCTGCATCCGGACTCACACCGCTAGAGTCCACAGACTCGCTGTTGCTGGAGCGATCCGGAAGAATGAAAAACACGAGCACGGCGGCGGCAGCAAGCCCCAGTCCCAACCCCAGCACTGCCCGCAGGGCAAAGCGAAGCGGCTGCTCGGCGACCCGAGCAGATGCGTCCACCACCTGCGCCATGGCTTCGCCCGAGTCCAACATCGGGGCCGCAACACGATCCAGCGTTCGGCCCAGCGTTCGGCCCTGCGTTCGGTCCTTCGTTCGGTCCTGCGCGCAATCCTTCGTTCGGTCCAACGAGCTGTCCTGCGAACGATCCTGAACGAAGCCTAGCAAGAGGTCCGCCTGCGCTTCGTCCATGCTCGTGTCCGTCTGCGAAGCGATCAGCGCATCCAAGGCGCGCGCTTGCTCGGGAGGGATAGGCTGGTTTTTCTGATCCATGGGACTCATAGCAGGTCTCCCAGTCGTTCGCGCAGGCTTCGGCGAGCATGCATGACCGCGTTGCGCGTCGAGCCTTCGCTGGTGTCCAGCGCCACAGCGATTTCTTCGTAGCTCCATCCCTCGACGCTGCGCAGATGCAGTGCCGTGCGCTGCCGGAGCGGCAAGCGCTCCATGCTGGCCTCCACCCGGCGCAGCAGATCCCGCGCCGAGACACGCGTAAAGGGATCCACGTCCATGCGGTCGGGCAGGGTCTCATCGAGTGCGACACTGCCGGGCCTTGACTGGAGCGAATATCGACCCGGCGAGCGGGCCAGGCGATAGAGAATAGAGAAGGCCCAGGATCGGAAGCTGCACTCCATTCGAAATCCGGCAAGACCACGGTGGATCCGGATCAAGACTTCCTGCAACAGCTCTTCGGCCTGGGCCTCCGACACGGTGAGCCGCCGACTCAGCGCCAGCAGCTTGCCGAGCATGGGGCGGAGCAAACGATCGAAAGCCAGCGCATCCCCATCCCGCGCGGCCAGCAGATCCGACCCAGGCTGCCGAGCATTCCTGGGCTCGCGCCCATCCAGCTCCTCATCGCTCATGAGCAGTCTCTCCTGGCTCCAGGCTTTGGATCTCTCGTTCACGGCTTGTTGACACCAGGGCTCATGGGCTTGTCACCGCAATCCTACCAATTTCTCTCCCCCCCACCCGAGTACATGGGGTCAGGCCCCATGTACTCGGGTGGAGACATCCAGCGCGGCTGTGGATCAGGACTCTTGAGGGATGAGCTCTGCGAGCTGGCCGCGCTTGAGCTTCTGCACGACTGCGGTGAGG
>JAJRTL010000059.1 GCA_024278315.1 Planctomycetota bacterium
ACGCCGAGGCTCCGGCAAAGATCGAGAGCTTCCGGCTCGATGCCATCTTCGCAGCACAGGAAAAGGGCAAGGTGGATGTGGAGGCCGAGATCCTCTTTCGCGATCCCAGCTATCTGCGCACGACGATCAAGGAAGGCAAGAAGGTCATCCAACGGGGCCTGGCCGGGCGCCGAGCCTGGATGTCCCAGAACGGCGAGTCCTACGCCTTGCAAGGGCGTGCGTTTGCGGAGGACAGGCAAGCCGTCCGACGGGATGTGGCGCTGGCTCGCCTCACGATGCAGTTCCTGTATCCCGACCGTGTCATCAAGGGGCTCGTGAGTCTCGAGGGCCCCAAGAAAGCGACGTACAAGGTCTACAAAAGGGTGGGCACCAGGCGCAAGCGCGTCACCGTGGAGGTCTGGGAGATTCGAGGAAAGGCGGCCCGCCCCAAGGACTATCCGCTGGTGCTGAGCCCCGACCACGAGGGCGATGTCCAGATCACCGCCTACTTCGACAAGGTCACCCTGGAGCCCCACCGCGTCTACCTGAAACCACTCGACAAGAATGGCAAACCGATCCCGATGCGGACGGAGGCCATCTTCTTCTCCGAGTTCGTCGGGCAGAACGGGCTCAGGATTCCCCACAGGCTCGGTTTCTTCCAACCCGATCCCAAAGCCAAGGTCGAACGACTCCGCAAGGTCAGTTCCTTGCGGATCAAGAGCTTCCAGGTGCCCAAGGAACCCTTGGACAAGTCGCTCTTCAAGATGCACAAGTAGTCAGCCGCTCGAAACTGGAGAACCATGAGAGAAGCCCTTACGCCGAGCGCGCTGCGTTGGTACTGCCACCCCGATTCCTTCGACTTCGAGGATACGACCGAACTGGAACCGGGCACCGAACTCCTGGCCGGTCCAGCCGTGCAGGAAGCGCTGGAGTTCGGTCTACAGAATCGCGCGCGCGGCGCCAATCTCTACGTGCGGGGCCTCTCGGGCGTCGGCCGGCTCGGCTTCCTCGAGGATCTCATCCAGAAGCTACGCCTGAGCTGTCCGATCAAGCAGGACCGTTGCTACGTCCACAACTTCTCCCAACCCGATCGTCCCCAACTCATCACGCTTCCCGCAGGCAAGGCACGCGCGGTCAAGAAGGAACTCCACGGCCTCGTCGACTTCGCCCAGAACAAGCTCCCCAAGGTCCTCGAGGAAGGGCATGTCCATGGGAGGCGCAAGCGGATCGAAGACAGGATGGACGAGGACATCGACAAGGCCACGAAGGGGTTCCAGGAGGAACTCGCAAAGGCCGGTCTCCAACTCGTCACACTGCAAGCCGGCACCGTGACTCAGGCGGCGCTCTTCCCTGTCCTGGACGGAAAGCCCATCCCGCCCGAAGAGCTCGAAGCTCTCGTACAGCAGGGCAAGTTGAGCCCCGAAGAACGAACCAAGATCCTCGAACCCATCGACAAGTACGAGAGCAAGCTCGAGGAGATCACGACGCAAGTCGAGGACATCCGCTTCGCGGGTACGAGGGAGATCGAGGATCTGATCACGCGCACCACGCGACGCATGCTGAACAAGGCTGCCAAGCGGATCCTCGAGAAGTATCCCAATGAGGCCTTGGACACCTTCTTGCAAGAGGTGATCGAGGACATCATCGAGAACCTCGTCTTCGAACAGGAAGGAGACTTCGAAGATCCGATCTGGAAGTACAGCCTCCACATCGTGCTGGATAATGGATCCGGCAACGACTGTCCCGTCGTCGTGGAGAACCACCCGACGCTCATCAACCTGCTCGGGACGATCGAGCAAGCCTATGGGCAGAACGGGCCCGGCCCCTCCGACTACCGCAGCATCCGCGCCGGTGCCTTGCTCCGGGCCGACGGAGGCTTCCTGATCCTGGATGCCCAGGACATCCTCTCCGAACCCGGTGCCTGGCGAGTCCTGTTGCGTACGCTGCGCACGCAACGCCTGGAGATCACGCCTCCCGAGCTCAGCAACTACGGCCAAGGGCTTTCGCTCAAACCAGAACCCATCCCCATCCAGGTGCGCGTCGTCCTCGTGGGCGGCCATGAGACCTACTATCTGCTCGACCTCGCCGAGCGGGACTTCAGTCAGCTCTTCAAGGTCCTGGTCGACTTCGATCCCGACATCGCAAAGAACTCCGAGGCCCTCAAGCTCTACGCATTGCTACTGGCGCGCCAGCAACAGGAGGCAGACCTCCTGCCTCTGGATCGCACAGCCGTCGCCGCGCTCTGTGAACACGGGGCCCGCATCGCCGCGCATCGGGGCAAACTCACGACACGCATGGACCGCGTTGCCGATATCGCTCGCGAGGCGGATTGGTTGGCCCGTCGTTCCTCTGCCAAGGTCATCACCCAGAAAGAAGTCCGCATGGCCGTGCAACGCACCAAGGAACGCGCCATGCTCCCCTCGCGACGGTACCAGGAAGAGGTGCTCGAAGGCAGCCTGATTCTCCAAACCGACGGAGCCACGATAGGGCAGATCAATGGACTGGCCGTCATGACTGCGGGGCCTCTCACCTACGGATTCCCCGCCCGCATCACGGCGAGCATCGGTGCGGGCCAGACAGGTCTCCTGAATATCGAAGAAAATGCCGAGATGTCGGGGAACATCCACACCAAGGGATTCGAGATCCTGCGCGGACTCCTGCGCTACCTCTTGCCGGTCGATCATCCTCTGACCTTCTACGCATCCCTGGCCTTCGAACAGAACTATGGAGGCATTGATGGCGACTCAGCCTCGGGTGCCGAGTTCTGCTGCCTGATCAGCGCCCTGACCAAGGTTCCCCTCCGACAGGATCTGGCCATGACGGGAGCCATCGACCAACGAGGCAACATCGAGGTCATCGGTGGCATCAACGAGAAGATCGAGGGCTTCTACGACATCTGCAAGGCAAGGGGACTGACAGGAACACAGGGCGTCCTGATTCCGGAGGCCAATGCAGGCGACCTCATGCTTCGTCACGACCTGCTCGAGAACGCGGCCAAGGGTCTCTTCCACGTCTACCCGATCTCATCGGTCCAGGAAGCGCTCGAACTGCTGACAGGCATGCCCTCCGGTGAACTCGATGAGGCAGGCGTCTACACTCCCGGTAGCCTTCTCGATCGTGCCTGTGCATGCGCGGAGGTGCTCTGGCGCAACAGCGTGCGTCGCCTGCCGCCCTCGGAGTAGGGCGCTGGCGAGCCCGAGCTCGGTAGGTACAGGCTCAGAGCGTGCGTCGGAACCAATGCTCCAGCTGGCTCTCGCTGAAGTTGAGCACTGTCGGACGCCCATGGGGACAGTTGTCCGGTTGATCCAGCTGGGCCGCCTGCTCGAGGAGAGCGGCGATCTCGGCTTCGTCCAGGCGATCCCCAGACATGATGGCCGACCGGCAGGCGGCCGAATGGAAGCGCTCCCGCAGGTCCTCTGGCTCGGTCGGGACCTGTCCTTCACGCAGGTCCACGAGGAAGCCTTCGAGCAGCCCCTTGGGATCCACGTGCCGCAATGCTGCGGGATAGCCCTCGAGCTTGATGGTGTTGCCCCCGAAGTCGGCAATCTTGAGTCCGCAGCGCTCCAGGTCTTCGGCGCGGTCCAGCAAGAGTTCCTTGTCTGCGGGAGGTAGATCGATAAGTGCGGGAACCAGCAGTCCCTGGATCGGCACGCTGCCAGTGTGCCATTCACGGAGGAGTCGTTCGTAGATGACCCTCTCGTGGAGCGCATGTTGATCCACGATGGCCAGTCCCTCGTCCGTCTCGAAGAGGATGTAGAGATCGCGGATCACCAGGAAGCGCCGTACACCCTGGAAGGGCGAGACGAGGTTGGTCGGACTCTCGGCAGGCGCATCCGGTGGTTCGAAGAGAGGAGCCGGCTCCGAGCGCTGCTCGAAGACCCGTTCGGCCGAGCGGCTCTGACCTCCACGAAAGCCCGTAGGAATCCCAGGTTCGGATCGACCGAACATTTCCTTGGGTAGCTCGGGAAAGCCGGTGGCAGGAGCCATAGGGGACGCCCCTGCCTGCAGACTCCGCCCTGGCTGTTCGAGTCGCGACTTGCGCCCGCTGAGCGCCTGCTGCACACCGCGCAAGATCAAGGAGTAGATGAGACGCGACTGGTGGAATCGCACTTCCGACTTCTGCGGATGCACGTTGACGTCGACCTCGGCCGGATCCATGGACAGGAAGAGGAAGCCGACAGGATGACGTCCATGCATCAGATACTCGCGAAAGCCCTGATCCAAGGCATGGGACAGGGAGCGATCCTGGATCGGACGACCGTTCAGGAAGAGAAGCTGCTGGCTGCGGTCTCGACGAGCTCCGTCCGGATCGACGACGAAACCGGTCAGCCTGTGTCCATCACGTTCGTGTTCGACAGGCAGTAGCTGGCTCTCGACCTCCTTGCCATAGAGCCGACCCAACCGCCGCGCCAGGCCCTCACCGCCCGGAAGGCGCAGCTCCCGCTTGCCGCGCAACGCAAACCCACACTCGGGATGCGCCAAGGCCAGGCGCGTAAAGACCTCCAGACAACGCACCCGCTCGGCAGCCGCGCGTTTGAGGAAGCGACGGCGCGCGGGAACGTTGTAGAACAGGTCACGCACCTCGACCAAGGTCCCTGGAGGGGCGGCAGCAGGTTGCACCGGTGCGATGCGACCACCTTCGGCGCGCACTTCGTGTCCCGCCTCCTCATCGCGCAGCCGCGAAAGGATGCGGACCCGGGCCACCGAACCGATCGAAGCCAGAGCCTCCCCACGAAAGCCCATGGACACGATGGCATCCAGATCCTCCACCGAAGCCAGCTTGCTCGTCGCATGACTCACGAAGGCGAGCTCGAGATCCGAGGCTCCCATGCCTCGACCATCGTCCTGCACGCGTAGCAGGTCCTTCCCGCCCTCTTCGAGATCCACGGTGATCTGCGTGGCGCCAGCATCGATGGCGTTCTCCAGCAGCTCCTTGAGCACGGAGAAGGGACGTTCTACGACCTCACCAGCAGCGATCTGGTTGATGACCTCGGGGGGCAGGACTCGGATCACCATGCGCGCAGCTCTCCCTGCCCCATGAGCGATGTCCTTCCACGACGAGCCAGGGCCTCCAGGATCAGTCGTTCCAAGAGCAGGATGGGATCCTCGCCCGTGGTACGCAAACGACGTTCGCCACGGATCAGGGCTTCGTGGAGCAGCGCCAGGGAAGAGCGATCATGCCGACGGAGCTGTCGCTCGAAGCGTTCCCGGAAGAATCCCCCATGTCGACTGGCCGCTGCGCCCGGCGAGTCCCCGCCGTCGACCTCTGCGCGAGCCTGCGTCAAGTTGCCGAGACAGGTCGAGAGCCAGGAGGCCACCATCGGGAACACGGCGCCGGATTCGAGGCGCTTGCCTTCCTTGTCGCGGAGGCCCTCTCGCTCGAGGGCGTTCAGGGATCGCAACGCCGCCTTGAGATCTCCATCCAACAGCGCTTCCACGAGCTCGAATTGCGTCGAACCAAAACTGGTCGTGAGTTGGCTTCGCAACTCTCCCGGGCCGATCTTCTTCCCCTCGAAGAGCGGGGCCAGCCTCTCCAGTTCACCAACGAGCAGCGCCGGCTCACTGCCCACGACCTGAACCACGAACAAGGCCGCCTCCGCGGTCAACGTGAGCCCCATGGTCCTGGCCCGGTCGGCGAGCCAGCGCACGATCTCCGCCGAGCTCGCGGGCTCATGATCCCGAAAGGGCTTGTCGTAGAGATTGCGGAACTCGAAGCTGCCCCCGGCTTTCTTGACGCTCTTTCCAAAGGCCGTGCGTCCATCCAGCTTGTTGACGTCGAGCACGAGCTGGTTGCCCGGCACGATGTGATCCAAGAGCTCCACGAACAGCTTGCCGTGCGTCTTGAGCACTCGCTCCCCCTGGCGTAGGAGCAGCATCTTGGAAGCACCAAAAAGATCCGGCGTGCGCAGGTCCATCAGGAAACCGCCCACATCCGATTGCGACGCCCCTGACTCCTTGCCATCGAAATCGATGATCTGTCCCTGCTTGGCGAATCGATTGCGCAGCTTGTCCAAGGCCTGATCCCGGAACCAACGGCAGGGGCCCTGGATCGCAAAGAGCTGACCAGGATCCTTGGATGCCAGTTGCTTGTCGAGGCGATCCAACTCACGTTGGGGATGCGGTGCAGCCATCAGGTGGCCCCCAGAAACCAGAGATCCAAGGCGAGAAGAAGGGCCAACACCAGACTCAGGATCCCGTTCATCGTGAAGAAGGCCGCATTCACACGGCTCAGATCTGTCGGCTTCACCAAACGGTGCTCGTGGATCAGGATGGCGCCTGCACAGAACACGCCCAGCCACCAGAACCAGGAGAGATCCGCCAGGATCCCCACGCCGATCAGGAAGACCAAGGTCAGGACGTGGAGAACGGAGGAAACCCTGAGTGCCCCCGCGATTCCCAGGTGTTCAGGCAGGCTGTGCAGACCCAGACCTCGGTCGAAGTCCTCGTCCTGGCAGCTGTAGATGACATCGAACCCCGCCACCCAGGTCAGCACAGCCAGGGCCAGCAGCAGGGGGATGCCGAGAATGCCATCGAAACTCCCAGTGGCAGCGATCCAGGCCCCTAACGGAGCAAGCCCCAGGGCGAGACCGAGAACGAGGTGACAGGCCCAGGTGAATCGCTTGGTGTAGGAGTATCCCAGCAGCACGAAGAGGACGGCTGGACTCAACCAGGCACAGAGAGGATGGATCCAGAAGGAGATCCCGACGAAAGTGACCGAGGAGACGATCGTCAATCCCAGGGCCTGACCGGGTCGAATCCGGCCTGCGGGAATTTCTCGCACGGCTGTACGTGGATTCTCCGCATCGACGCCACGGTCCACATAGCGATTGAAGGCCATGGCCGCCGTCCGGGCCGCCACGGCTGCCATCAGGACCTGCACCAGCAAGAGCAGTCCAGGTCGGCCCTGCGTGGCCAAGAGAAGGGAGATGATGGCGAAGGGCAGTGCGAATACAGAATGACTGAACTTGACCATCGACAGGTAGTCATGCAGCTTCGGACGAGCAGACGGGGCTGCACTGACCTTGGATCCTGACTCGGTGCAACTCATGTTCGGGCCTCCTCCCAATCCGGCTCGGGTCCGGTCCAGGCCTTGTGCCAGGATGTCTCCACTCCCAGACGATGCAGGATCTTCGCCACGACGAATCGCACCAGGTCCTCCATGCTCTCAGGACGATGGTAGAAGCCTGGCATGGCAGGCAGGAGAATGGCACCTGCCCTGGCCAGGGCACTCATGTTCTCCAGATGGATCAGGGACAGGGGAGTCTCGCGTGGCACCAGGATGAGCTTGCGGCCTTCCTTGAGTGCGACGTCTGCAGCTCTTTCGATGAGGCCCGATGAATAGCCGTGCGCCACGCGTCCGAGTGTTCCCATGGAACAAGGGCAGAGGATCACGGCCTCGATGTCTGCGGATCCGGAGGCCGGTGCCGCTTCCACAGCCTTGCTGTGGTGATAGTGGATCCGGGCGGGGTGTTCGAACATCGAGCCAAGGTCGGGCGGATCCGCGACCTTCATCCCCTCCTCATGGAGCAAGACGCGCCTGGCTGGCTCGGAGATCATCAGGTGGACCTGGTGACCGGCATCGCTGAGAGCTTCGACGAGGCGCAAGCCATAGACGGCCCCCGAGGCACCTGTCCAAGCCACCGCGAAGCTGCGCTGGCTCACGATCCACTCTCCGGGACCCTGCCCTCGTAGAGTGCGGCGATGCCGAAAGACAACAGGCGATAGCGACCGTCGACCAATCCCGCAGCCTGCATGAGCGCCAAGAAGTCATCCCGATCAGGAAATTCCAGGACGCTGTCGGGCAGATAGGAATAGGCCTTCGAATCCCGACTGCCTCGCGAGAGCAGCGCCCCCAACCTTGGAAGGATGTGCCGGAAGTACCACATGTAGACAGATCCCAGGATCGGAGTCCGTGGCCGCGAAAATTCGAGGACGAAGACCTTGCCGCCAGGCTTGACGACACGCCCCATCTCAGCGAGTCCCCGCTGCGGGTCTTCGACATTGCGGATGCCGAACGCCACTGTGGCGAGATCGAACTGGTCATCATTGAAGGGCAGCGCCTGTGCATCTGCGGCCAGGAAACTCAAGCCGCCGCCACCCTTGGCTCCTCGGCGCTTGCGCTCTCCGATCACCAGCATCTCCGGACAAAAGTCCGCTCCGACGACCGAACAACCCTTGGCTGCGAAAGCCAGAGCCAGGTCACCCGTCCCGGAGCAGAGATCCAACACGGAGGCGTCGGTTGCCTCTGCGAAGGGAGTGAGCCCGCGAGAGACGGTGTGCCTGCGCCAGAGCCGATCCACTCCTCCGCTCAGGGTGTGGTTGAGGAAGTCATATCGAGGTGCCACATCCGCGAACATCTGACGGATCTTGGGTCCTTCTGGCTGTAGCCCCTTCCTGAGGGGCTCCTGCAACTCCGGGGAGGTCCCTGGTTGCACTTGCGGCCGTTCCTGCTCTTTCAGCATATCCACCATCTCTGCCTTTCGTTCTCGGGCTGCGCATCATCCCAGATGCCCGACCCTCGCGGAAGCGTCTGGGTACGCAAAGAGAGCCCGGGACGAACCCGAGCCCTCTCTCCTGGTCAGAAACTCCCTGGAACTACTGCTTCCAGTAGGTAGACAGGGTCTGCACGCCTGAGGCCTTGACAGTGAAGAGTCTGCGGCCGGTATCGACCTCCATGACGTCGATCACCCCCTTGTCGGCCAGAGCCACGAAGAGGAATCGCGGGTTGATCGCGGGGACCAAGGCGCCGGTCGGGGTGAGCTTGACGTGGGTCTTGCCCGAGTGCTGGGCGTAGATGATGTTGGAGATCGAGAGACTCGTCATGTCGGCGAAAGCACCCACGTTCTGCATCTCGTCCACAACGATGTCGATCGGATCCTTGCCACTCAGACGATCCTTGATCGGTGTCGTCGGAGACTGCCCTCCAAAGCGCCCCGTCACCTTCCACTCACGCTGCCGGAAGGTGGGGCTCTGGATGATGCCGCCCTGCTGCTGCTGGATGGGCAGGGCACCGATCGGACTCGAGAATAGCTCCAGGAGGGAAATCTGTCCAAGACCGGAGGTATCCTGGTGGGCGACCCAGAGGGCGGAGTTGAAGGAACGGATGTCCGGTTGGATCGCCGTCGCATTCTTGAACTTGGCTTCCTCGGGCAACCCGATGATGTCGTCGAAGCCAATGCCGTTGATGCCATCAGGCCCGGACTCGAACACGGCGATCGAACCATTGCGATTGAGGATGTAGGCAAAATAGACGCCGGTCTGGAAACCGATCCCCTGCTGACGTGCCGTAATGACGATGTCGATGGGATCGTTGATCCTGGATGTCAAGGTCTTGCGCAGGGTCAGGTCAGCACCATTGATGATGGAGATCGAGTTGGCACGACGGTTGAGAACGATCAGGTCCTCACCTTCGGGCTCCCACGCCATCTCCTCGGCACCCGATCCTACCTTCGTTTGGCCAATGATCGTATGGAACTGGGTCGAGAGAGGATCCGTGTCGATGAAGGTCACTGTGCCCGAAACGAAGTTCGTGACTGCCAGGCGCTTCAGGTTGGGTGACATGGAGATCCTGCTGGCGCCGCGTACGGCGAGAGTATCCAAGACCGTCATCCGGTTGCTGTTGAGCACCAGAACCTGCTGATTGGCACCATCCAGGACATAGAGGAAGTGGCCGATCTGCTGCCTCGAGTTGTAGGGGCAGGGCAAGGCCGAAGCCGAGCTGGAGGCCGCAGGCCTGGGTTGGGGTCCATAGAAGGCCCCCGGCGCCGGCGTGTAGAACAAACCGAAACTCGAGTTCTGCAGAGCCATTGGGTTGCCCTGGACCAGGAGGTTCATGGACGAGGCCGTGCAAGGAGGAGAAGGCACGAGGCTGGACACGGTCGGCTCTTCGGCGAAAATCGCATAGGCCGGATTCGTGAAAATCGGAGCAAAGGTCAATTTCGGAGGGTTGGGCGTCGGGGGCATCGTGATGCTGTTACCCGGCATGATGCCTCCGGTCAGAGGATTCTGCTGGTTGGCTCGCGTCACGTGCACGTTGACATTCTCGTTGTTGAAGATCAGGTCGAGTGACGCCCCGACCTCGATGTCGTCCACGCGACCGATGATCGACGAATCGAGCAAGAGGTCCGACTTGTTCGTGTCCAGGACCATCGTCATGACGCCCGCAGAGCCGGCATCCAGATTCTGGGTGCCGGGATTCAGGGAAGGAATCATCCCTGCATTGCTCAGGTTGGGGTTGCGCTTGAAGCCAAACCTGTAGTTGGCGTCCGAGAACTTGGAGAAGTCACCCGTTCCTTGGCCGACGCCATTGAGATCGATGGCACTCAGACCGGCACTCGTGCCGGAACGGCCCACGTAGATGACCTCAGGTGCCACTGGCGCATTGATCACGCCTGGGCCCTGGCCCGTGGTGAAAGACGTCACGGCCTGGGTCCCTAGCTTGACACCAGAGACCAGACTATCGATCGAGGTCTCGACCGAGAGGGTGTGAAGCGTCGTGCTGGGCAGGAGGAAGGCAGGCTTGATCGTGTAGTTACAGAAGTCGCCGGGCCCAAAGGGGTCGGCATAGTAGAGGATCGGAACGACCTGTGAGTTGATCGTCGCATTGAGAGTGACTCCCCTGAACGAGGGAGTTTTGTTGCTGGTCGAGAAGAACTCGCCCACCGAAACCGGCTGCACAGGCTTGCTGAAAGAGGCCCGGATGGACGTAGTCGGAGAGACATTGATAGCGTTCGAGCCTGGATCGATCTGCAAGGGCTTGGAAGCACTGATCACCCCCAGAACCTCGGGATTGGTCGCATCCGGCCCCACGGTCGTGCCCGTGCAGACCTCGATGGTCAGAGGCTTGTTCCGATAGTTGAGAACCGACGAAGAAACGATGATCCGGATGACCCGGTTGGTCGGGTAGGTCTCGAAGGTGGTCAGGTCTTGATCGGCATCAGGAACGAAAACGAAGGTCTTGGAGGACACCAGCAGCTCATCGCCCGAGAAGCCGCGGGGGAAACCGTTAGCACGCGGGTCGACGATGCTCACATTGCCCTGATCGTCGGCAACGACGGCTTGGACGAGTTTGAGGTCCAGTCCGGAAGTCGCAGGGTCATCGTAGTAGGTGTAGCCCCCCACGAATCCGCGTCCGGTCACAACCTGGGTGTTCTCGTTGGTCGGATCGTAGCTCAGGATCTGGATGTTGTTGGTCAGGCCCGAATTCGTCTGGTTGGCCACGAGGTCCGAGAGAATGGACTCGACCATGAGGTCATGGCTGAAGGTGAACTGCAAGAACTGGTTGCCGGGGCTGCCATTGGGTAGCTGCGCAGTCAGCCCGAAGGTGCCCACGGGAAGTACCCCATTCGCCGAAGAGACGTTGGTCTTGAGGTCGTCCATCGTGGAGATGTTGATGATCTCGGTACCGGGGTTTCCAAAGGAGTCCAACTTCGCGATCCGATAGGGATAGATCTGCTGGACACCGGTCGTCATGAGGGTCAGCTCGAAGGGACCCCGGTTGCTCGGATCGCCTTTGTCGCCCTGAGAGCAACCCTGGAAGGCTACGGAAACACCGAGGAGGGCAAAGAGGCCAAGCCCTGTGCGGAGCCCTGTACGGAACCAGGAGCCGAGATCGCTTCGTGATCCGGTGCGAATACGTGAGTTCACCATGCTTCTCATCTCATAGATTGCTTCTGCTCGTGACCTCGATCCGAAAGGGATTGAGAGTCTGGAAGAGACGCTCAGGCCCATCCGATTCAGGACCGAAGGACGATCACCACGTTTCACGGGGCCGGAAACGCGAGGGCATCGAGTAGGGAGGTCCGGAGGATAGCCCCAAGCAGGGCTCGATGGGAGCCAATGTTCGGGAACCGCCTTCCGGGCGTTGTGTACTTGAAATCAAAGAACGTGACCCTGCCTCGGGAGGCGGGCTCGGAGCACTGATCCTTCTGGGTCAGCAATCCAAGGAATGCAAGGTTCGTGCCAGGGAAGGCCTGCGCGGACACCCCAGGACATTCACACCCCTAAAAGCCTACTCCATTAAGACTTAGAATCAAGAACCCCTTGTTGTCGATCCTTCCCCCTCAGCCCGAATGGAGAGCTCCCGCCATGAGGGCTCGGCCTCTGTGCGACCCCGCCCACCATTTTCTTGCCCTCACGCAAGCGCAACCAGCCTCTTCCTCCCCTATGCTGTGCCTCTTGGCCGCGAGTAGGGAGAGATAGGGAGGCGAGATGGCAGGCATGGAAGCTGGCGGAACCTGGATGAGCCCAGAAAGTCTGGGCGAACCGGAGCAGGACTTCGATCGTGCCCTGCGCCCGAAAAGCCTCGAGGAATTCGTCGGACAGGAGCGCTTGCGGCAGAATCTGGCTATCGCCGTCGAAGCAGCGCGCGGCCGGGACGAGCCCTTGGACCATCTCCTCTTCTGTGGTCCACCGGGACTGGGCAAGACGAGCCTGGCCTTCTTGCTCGCAGAGGAGATGGGGAGCGAGATCCTGGTCAGCTCAGGCCCCGCGCTGACCTCCCCCAAGGACCTCGTCGGCATGCTCACCCGGCTGGAGCGCGGGGACATCCTCTTCCTGGACGAGATCCATCGCCTGCCGCGAGCAGTCGAGGAGTTTCTCTACTCCGCCATGGAAGACCAGGCCATCGATGTCACGCTCGACACGGGTCCGGCGGCTCGTTCTCTGCGACTCCATCTTCAGCCCTTCACCCTGGTCGGCGCCACGACACGCGAAGGGCTGCTCTCGGCCCCGTTCCGTGCCCGGTTCGGCATCGTCGAACGACTCGAGCCCTATCCGGTGGACGACCTCATCCTCATCCTGCAGCGCGCGTCCCATTTGCTCGGCATCCACACGGATGACGATGCCGCAGAGGAGATTGCTTCCCGATCCCGCGGCGTGCCCCGCGTCACGCTTCGCCTCCAACGGAGGCTCCGCGACCTGGCACAGGTCCGCAAGCGCGCAAGCATCGACATCGACACCTGTCTGGAGGGGATTCTGGCGCTCGGCATCGACGAGCTGGGCCTGGAAAGCCTCGACCGTGAGCTCCTGCAGGCACTCATCCAACGCGGCGGCGGGCCCGTCGGCCTCAAGACCTTGGCCGCATGCGTCGGTGAGTCCGAAGACACGCTCGAGGTCGTCTACGAGCCCTACCTCCTGCGTCTGGGATTCTTGTCCCGCACGCCACGGGGCCGAGTGGCAACGAAGGCAGCCTTCGATCATCTGGGGAGCGAGCTGCCCACGGATCTCTACGGAGAAGGGCAGGCAGGGCTCTTCGGGACGAAAGCCTGATGGAACAACGGAGACGGATCGGCTGGTTGCTCCTCTTCATCCTGTTCGTGTACCTCGCCTCCGAGACCCTGGTCTCCGCACTCATCCCGGCACCGGTCGTCGCAGCCGACGCCACACGACTCCGCGTGATTTGCCTGGAACCACCCGCCATCCTCGAGCTGGAAGCCGAGTCCATCCGCATGGAGCCGGATATGGGGCTGGAACCTCGTGACCACATCGCGATCCGATGGAGCCCCGGGCGACACTTCGTGCAACGAGCCGGCCAACCCGACCTCGAAGTCGAAGGCCCCATCCACCTCACCTGGTCAGGCGTAGCGACCTGGCGGGATGGAAAGGGCCCCCGGGGGCGCGAACGTCGTGACATCGGCTCCATTACACTCACGGAGATCGAAGGCAAGAGAAAGCTCTGGGTGTCCGTGGAGCTCGAAGACTACCTCTCGGGCGTGCTCGCGCGGGAGATGGGTGCTGGATTTCCCCTCGAAGCCCTCAAGGCGCAGGCGGTGGCTGCCCGTTCATTCGCACTGAACGCGGCGGCCAGAAGGCGCAGGAACGGCAGCCCCTGGGACCTGCAAGGTGGACAGGCGGATATGGTGTATCGAGGCCTCGACTCCTCCTCCAAGATCATGAAGGCCCTGCGGGAGACGCGCGGACTGGTGCTGGCCTTCGACGAGAAGATCCTGCGAGCCTATTTTTCTGCCACCTGCGGTGGGAAGACGCGGGACGGGCGCGAGCGTTTTCAAGATGTACCGGCAGAACCATTTCGACCCGTCACCTGTCAGGGCTGCGAAGGACTGGGCTTGTATCGCTGGTCGCGCAAGGTGGATCGCGCCCGGATCGACAAGGTCCTTCCGGGCCTGGGAAAGAGCCCACTCGAATGGCAGGTTTCCACTCGGGATGCACGAGGGGACTGGAAGCGGTTCCAGGTCCGGAGCCGAGGAGGATCCTGGCTCAAAGCGGATATGACGCGGTTGCGCGGCAAACTGGGATTGCCAAGCACATGGATCACGGGCGTTGCCATGAACGGATCGGACGTCGTCTTCAAGGGCAACGGACACGGACACGGAGTCGGGCTCTGCCAGAATGGAGCCAAGGGCTACGCGCGGGCCGGACGCAACTACCAGCAGATCCTGGATCTCTACTACAACCAGCCGCCCTTGCGCAAGATCGGCAAATGAGCGAGGCGCATAGCTTCGAACTCCTCCGGAGCACGGCTCCGGATCTACCCCGCCGCGGCAGGTATACGACACCACACGGGAGCTTCGAGACGCCCTGTTTCGCACCTGTGGGAACCGTGGGATCGGTCAAGGGCCTGCTTCCCGAACAGGTGCGCGATTGCGGCGCAGAACTGATCCTTGCCAACACCTATCATCTGGCTCTTCGTCCGGGCAGCAACCTCATCCAGGATTCCGGCGGCCTGCATCGCTTCATGGACTGGAGCGGTCCCATCCTCACGGACTCGGGCGGCTATCAGGTCTTCTCCCTCGCCGGCAAACGCGTTCTCAACGACGAAGGAGTGACCTTCTGGGGACAGGATGCCGGCAAGGAGCTCTTCCTGAGTCCCCGGCGCGCCCTCGAGATCCAGACCGAGCTGGGATCGGACATCGCCATGGTGCTGGATGTCTGTGCCCCCCACGACGCGGGAGACATGCAACTCCGTGAAGCGCATCGCAGGACTCTGCTATGGGCCGAACAAGCACGCCAGATCCACCGTGAGAGAGGCGGTGCAGCCAGCGGTCAAGCCGTCTTCGGCATCATCCAAGGCGGACTCGATCCAGAACTACGCCAGGCATCTGCCCAACACATCGTCAGCCTGGACTTCGACGGCATCGCCATCGGCGGAGTCTCTGTAGGCGAAACCAAGGAAGAGATGGATCAGGTCGTCTCCTGGGTCACTCCCCTCCTCCCAGAGGACAGGATCCGCTACCTCATGGGCATCGGGGATCCCAACGACCTCTTCGAATCCGTCCTCCAGGGCATCGACATGTTCGACTGCGTCTCCCCCACTCGCCATGGCCGATGCAACCGCGTCTACGTCCCCGAGGGCAGCTTCAACATGCGCAACGCAGCACATCGCGAAGACTTCCGCCCCATCCAGGAAGGCTGCACCTGCCTCTGCTGCCGTCGATTCACGCGTGCCTACGTCCGCCACCTCGCCATGTCCAAGGAGATGCTGGCAGGCATCCTCCAAAGCCTGCACAACATCCACTTCCTCGAACAGCTGATGCTGGGCCTGCGACAACGCATCGGCGATGGAGCCAGCGTCCCGGACCTGCGCGAGTGGTATCGCCTGGAATACCCGGGATGGCAACGGGTCACCGAAGGCGGTAGCTGACAACAAACGTCCTCGCCGCCCCACCTTCGCCAACGCGGATGAGTCGGGCTAACCCTGCCCTTGCCCCACAACTTCTCCTGGACAACAACAGGATTCGACTGGAGTGAGGACAAGGCAGAGCCCTGGACCTTGGGCTATATCTATCAGGACTCTCTCGGCCCCAGCTTGGCCTCAAACACGGAGCTGGTCTGAGCTGGGTTGGTTGAGGCTGGGCTATTGCTCGGGATCAGGGCAGATCCCGAGCATGAACCGAACCGGGCGCAGCTCAGCTTACCGCAGCCCAATGCAGCGGACCCTCGTGACCTGACCCGCTTGTTGTTGTCCAGGAAGATTTGTGGGGCAAGGGCAGGGCTAACCCGGACTATTCATGAGATCGTTGTGAGCAAGAACGAGATCGCCGCAGCCGATCTCGTTCTTGCGGTCTGACGAGCGCATTTCGAGTTCAGGACGGCTGCGCGAGATATGAGGCGACCCAAGAGGGTCGTCGAATCGAAGCAATGCCGAGCGAACCGATAGGTTCGCGGTCCTGGACCGAAAGACGCCGTCAGACGCATCGAGGTC
>JAJRTL010000060.1 GCA_024278315.1 Planctomycetota bacterium
TCTCGACTCGATCAGGGCAATGCTCAGACGGATGGGAAAGCACACGTACCGAAAGCGGGACGGGAGGTCCTTTCCCAGGCGTTCCTATAAACCGAGCTCGAAGTGGGGCTCCCAGGGGCGCAGGGGAGGCTAATGGCATTGCCCCCGGCGGACAGGCCTTTGTCGCATGAGAATAACGAAGCAACATAGGCAGAGGACTCGCGTGTGTTGGCAATGAGGCATGCGCCCTCATGCTACACCTGGGCCCAAAGTGCGAATCAAATACGAACTGTACCCCCCCCCCCTGAGTGCAGTCGTCACCCGGTGTAATCAGTGCATGCTACTTGAGCGGCAGCGCACCCCCCGGTCTTCGATCACCCAGCCCTACATGAAGACATGCTGCTCTTCGGTCCACTCCAAATCCATCTTTCGGAGGAACGATACGTGAGCCACCATTCCAAGTCTCTTCGGCCCCAAACGCGATCATGGAGGTTCCTGATCGTCCTTGCCACTCTTCTTCTCTTCGTGGCCCTGCTTGCACCCGCAGGGGCGACCGCGCAGCAATCCGGAGATCTCGGTTACCGAACGGTTTTCACCTTCCACGTATGGGTCGACCCAATCTACGGCGATGACGCGCAGGCCAGCGTGCCCTCCAGCTTTCAGGCCTGGCCCAAAAACCCGACCGGAAAAACCGTGCGGGGGAACAAGGCCCTCAGTCGACACGTGGGTCTCGACAAGCCGAATGCCACGCCTCCCAGTCCCTGGCCGGGTCGCATCGTCTTCGCCCCGTTCAGCTTCCGTACGGTGACGAGCGCCATCGCCTATGTTCAGGCGGAGTTTGAGGTTCCGGCCACAACAACAACTCCCGCCAAGATTTGGTGGACGTTCGACGATGACGATACAAATGGGTCCTACACAGTGAACCGCGTCGTCATCCATTGCCTGCCGGGACTCTACGGGGCTGGGACCCAGATCGAGCCTCGCACGGGTCTCCGGTACAATGGTGAGACCTTTCCCATCAGAATTCCGTCAGATGTTTCGATCCAGGGCACTTCGGCCCTGGATACGGTCTTTGATGCTCAGGGGGCGTTCGTCAATGTCTTCCAGTTCAATTCAGGAACAAAGGGAACGATCTCGCATGTCCATAGCTTCATTGATGGTGTGACCATTCGAGGCGCTCGGAGCAAGGAATGGAATCCTGCCAAGCCAGCGACGATTCGGATCGGGGCGGGTGTCATGATTGCCGAGGAGGGCAATATGCAGCCTGTGATCAGCAACTGCTTTATTACAGACAATGACGTCGGTATCGCGGTAGATGCGTACCCTCCTTTCAAGGAGGTAGGAACGCCCCTCAAGCCCTGGCAATGGATCCACAGTCCGATCATCGTGAACAATACGATTGCGTGGAACCGCATTGGCATCTGGAACGGCCAGGTGAAGCAGTACACCGGTGGTGCCCCAGGGACAGTGAACAAGGGGTTTAGTCGTCCGCGAGTCTTGAACAACATCATTGACTCGGTTGACATCAACAACAAGTTCGGCAATCTGACCTCCGCTTTCGAAGGACTGGATCCCAGCGATCTCAGAATCGACATTCCAGGATCGAATCCCTTGGTAAGAGTCGATTTCAATGCTTACGAGCTTGGACGCTACAACCTCACATCTGGTACCAATGGGAATCCTCTCATCGCGCCACCGGGGTGGCGGGCTGGTTGGTGTATTACTCAGCCGAGGACCGCCAACCCGACCTATGTGCCCAGGCGTGACATCACTCCATGGACTCGCCCGAGTTCGGGCCCCAGGAAGTCCCTGTACATCAACGAGACGTTGACATCGTATTTGGGTGCCAGCTCTGTCGAGAACTCGCTATCTCCTCACGACTTTCGCCTGACAGTCCACCCAGAAGCAGGCGATCCTTCCCTGTCTCCATTGACGGATCTGGGAATCGATTTGGGCTTGGGGGTGCTGAAGTTTCAGAACTACCATGCGCAGCATCCCACGGTATCTCCGATCATCACCTATGAGCCGGGTCTCAAGAGTCCAGGCCCGCAGATCCAAGGTTACGACTCAGACTATGCTGCACTCCATGCCTGGGACAATGATTGCGAAGGATTTGGCAATCCTCGCATCCACGATCGGTTGGATGCCCCCGATCAGGTAGGTTTCACCCGTTACTCATACATGGATCTTGGTGCCGATGAGATGGGGGACCTGATTATGACGGGCTATATCGATCGGACCCGGATCTTCTCGGAGATGACGAACATGGGAGGCGGAGGCAGCCCACCATTCAACCTTACAGCCTACTTTATTGGCATTGCGAACACGAACTACCCTCGGCCTCTGTACTGGCAAGAGGCGGGACGTTCTGTCAGCGTGAATCTGAATCAAGCCCAACCCGTGACAGGCTGGTGGGACTATGTTCAGCGCCTACCGGGTGCAGTTGTGCCCTATCCTGGACCTGTGCCATGGTCCAGCTACACGATTGAAGGTCTGGATGTAGCCATCAACCCCACCGTGAAGAGCACAAGGCGCTCCCTGACCACGGCTACACCACTGGTGTACAACCATTTCATGCGAAATCTCGAATGTGACTTTTCACCAAGCCTATTGCCTGACATGCATCCTGGATGGGCCCTGGTCAGTAGCCCTTCAGATGCCTTTGCCGCGAATCCCTGGTACCATCACCAGGCTGGCCCCTTCAAGACTTGGGACAACAGAGACCTCTATTATTTGCCTTCTCTGGGATACGCTCCCGTCAGCGGACATATCAATCCACCCGGAACGAAGGAGTACGATATGCAGATGGGCTATCTGGTTGGCTACGGCGCCCAGTTTGGCCCCTATTCGGGAGGAGGTGCCCTGCACTACAACACGAATCTGTGGGGGTTGGGTGACGCGTCCGGCTTCGATTGGGTGCCCTCCACAAATGGGGCTGGCGTAAGGATGAACTGTGAGGTCTTCCCGGTCGAAGGTCCAGCCGGGGCGAACCTCCAGACCTTCCTGGTCGTGGAGAACAGTGTTGTGCCCTTGAGTGCCACCTCGACCAAGACGAAAGCGGCTCCGACAACGAAGTTTCCAGCTAGTGCGACTCTGTCGCAGATCCGAGCGGCCCGGCTGAAGCTTCGGCAGCGGGTGATCAAATCTTTGAAAAGGTGATAGCGTAGAGAGAGCGCCTGCCTCCGATGGAGAGAGGCGCTCCAGGACTGAATAACCATGAGAACCTCCTTCCGACTCATATCTGCGTTGATGCTGAGCACCACCTTGTGCGCACAGGGTAGGCTCTACGTCTATGCTCCGGATCTGGCAGCTCGCGCAGTGTTTCCGATGGTGGACTTCGGTCGGAGATTCTCTGGTATCGGCGATCTCAATGGCGACGGATTTGCTGATTTCGTCTACGGCGTCGACTACCCCGTACGTGGCCTGCTGGGTGCCAAGACTGGCTTCTATATCATCTCTGGAAACGATGGTAGGGTGCTCCGGACGCACCTGGGTGGCAAGTATTATCATGGCCAGTGTGCTGGGCTGCTCGATGTCGATGGTGATGGCGTGAGAGACTATGCGCTGGGTGCGCCACATGAGGTCGTAGGGAGTGCAGGGCGGATCTACATCTTTTCAGGAAGGAACGGGAAGCTCATCCTTCGGATTGATGGTGCCAAGAAAGACGAAGAGCTTGGTGAAGGAGTCATGGGGTCTGCAGGGGACATCGACGGAGACGGCAGGCCTGATTTCCACGTGCGGTCACACAAGGCTGGCTCGATCAGGTCCTGGATCCGATCGAGCAAGACTGGCAAGGTTTTGAGGACCTACCTGGGTCGGATATCAAACGCGATCGGGGATGTGGATGGTGACAAGATTTCAGACTACGTGAGAGGCTACGCTGACAGTACGAAGGGAAAGTACGCCGGTGCTGTGGATCTGTACTCGGGCAAGACTGGCAAAGTCCTGCGTACCTGGTACGGCAATGGGGCATGGGAAGGCTTTGGCCGCAGTGTTGCGCCTGCGGGGGATGTAAACGGTGATGGGCGTCCGGATTTTGTTGTAGCCGCTGGCCACTACTACATGAATCCCGTGGGCGGTTCGGGCTACGTCAAGGTCATCTCCTCCGCAGGGCCAACGATCTGGGAGTGGCGGGGTGCCGGGACGAGTTCGGATATGTTTGGCTATCAGGCAGGGGGAATGGGCGATGCTGACGGTGACGGGAGACCGGATATCTATGCCTTCTCGTGGCTGCAACGGCAAAGGTCCCCTCTTTCTCCAGCCCGTGTGACAGTCTACTCAGGGAAGACCGGGAAGAAGTTGTGGTCCGTGTCCTCCGATGTGGCGGGTGACGGGTTCGGAGTGTGGACCCAAGCACTAGGTGACGTCAATGGGGACGGATTCTCCGACCTTGCCCTGGGGGGAGGGATGGGTGGTGTTATGACCAAAACCTTTCCGACCCTCCATATCGTTGGCGGGAATCTCCGTAGCCTGCAGGTGGACAAGGCTTCGCTCTCCTTGACCAAGACCGAGAGCGCGCCCTTGATGTTGAAGGCCGGCCCCTTACATGTCGGCAAACTCTTCTTGGTATTAGGAAGTCTCGCACGCAATCGAAATTTTGGTCTGCAGTACGACCGCTTCCGCCTACCTCTGCGCTGGGACTTCTTCACCAGCATGACCCTGGCCTATCCCATGGGGATGCTCTACACCAGAGGCGTGGGTTTCCTGGGCAGTGGCGGGAAGGCTTCGACTCGCTTCTTCCTGGCGTCTTGGTTGCCCAAGGAGCTCATCGGCATGACCTTCACACATAGCTACGTCGTCTTCGATCTCAAGAAGTCCCGCATCGACTTCATCGGCGAAGCCGTCCAGACCAAGGTCGTCAAGTAGTCCTCGTCTGACTCGATGCGCTCGAACTCGGCTCCGGGCATGCGGCCGTCTCCAGGTCGAGCACGGGGAAGGGTTGGGGATGTCCTGCTGGCGCAAGAGCCTCTCCCTCACACTTGAAGCGCTCGAGCAGCGGCCTCGGATGCCGACCACCGCCCTGTTGTGCCCGTGAAACCTCCATCGATGGCGGCCTACATCATGGGTAGCAAGATGCTGCCCTTGGTCTCATGAGTCAACCCGTCAAGCTTTCTGACGAGATCGTTCTCGATGCTCGATTGATTGGCGCTATCTCACAGCGATCGATCGCAGGGCAGATCGAGTTCTGGGCCCAGTTGGGAGAAGCGATCGAGCGGCTTCTAGACGGAGCGCGAGCATTGGCCTTGCGACAGGCCGACGGGACGAAGCCACTGTCGGAGATTCTCGCGTCGGTGGACACTGACGAAAGGCGATCTCGAGTTGCATCATTCCTGGAATCCAGACCCTTTCCACACTACGAGCCAGCGAAGGACTCACCGGGCCTTCTGGTCCGGATCGAAGAGAATGGCACGCGGAGTCTGGGGCGCATCGTCGGGCGAGAGTTTCGAGTCATCGAATGACCGGTCTGGCCATGCTGGATGAACGCCCGATCGGCGTGGTTGCGATCGGATGGATCAGGAGTCGCCAGCGTCGCTCTTGAGCTTGGGGAGGACCTCCTCGTAGGCATCGTTCTGGGGGTCTTCCAAGGTGGTGATGAGTTCGTACTTGTCGATCTGGCAGGCTTCCATCTCGGCCAGGAGTTCATTGCGGATCCTACGCCACGCGCGCTTTTCCGCCTGGGAGATGAAGTAGGAAAGGGCCAGGATGCAGCCCAGGAGGAGAAAGAGATAGGAATGCCAGCTAGAATACTCCGCCAGGTCCACGCCGCCAATGACGAAGTCGTTGGCGAGAAGGAAGCAACCTGCCAGGAAGAGGGCGATGAAGATCGCTAGGCTCACGCTTCCCGCACCGTCGAGCGGTTCTTTGCTGCTCTTCGAGCAAAAGACGGCAAGGCCGCTCTCGAGACCTGGTCCAAGAAGGCCCCACAGTGGGAGGCTCTGCGTACTTCCCTACCAGCGACGATTGCCTGGCTGTCGCGCAAGCCGCTGGGGCCACCCTCTACGGCGTCCATCACCATCTCGGGCGAGATCGCGAGTGGTGTGCTCGAGTTCAAGGGCAAGTGGTCCAAGGCTGAGGAGTTCTATGATGATGAAACCTCGACCGTCTGGCGCTTCACCTGTCACAAGGAGGAGAAGGACTGGAAGCTCTGGCTGACCGAGCCTGCGGTCTTGCCGGTGATCCGTATCCTCGATGGCCTGCCTTCGAAGGAGGAGCGCATCGCCTTCCTCAAGGAATGCTCCCCCCTGATCGGCAAGCGGATGCGTCTCGTCATGGAGACCTTGGCGGAGGAGTGCCTCGAATCCGGAGAGCTGAAGGAGGCCTTGCGGGCCTTCGAGTTCAGCCTGGAGGCTGCAGAGGTGGTGGGGGACAAGAGGTGGTATGCCACCCATCTCGTGGAGAAGGGTGTGGTCTTGTGGCCCCTGCTCTCGCGGCCCCGTGAGGCGATCGCAGTGCAGCGCGAAGCCATGCGACGAGCGACACGCCTGGGCGATATGGGCTTGCGGGTCACGGCCCTGGTTGGACTGGGTGGGGCGCTCGGAGACGTGGGCGAGACCGATGAGGCCAAGAAGTGGTTGCGCGAGGCCTTGGTCTTGACTGCAGATCGCGATCCGGGACAGCAACGCGCCTTGGCCCTGAACTTCCTGGGAGTGACCGCCGCGCGTGCCGGAGCTCTCGAAGAGGCCCGCGACTGGTATCGCAAGAGTCTCAGCGAAGCCCGCAACGTCGGCCGCAAGGATCTTGAACTCCAGGCACTGGCTCATATGGCTCCCTTGCTGAGGGAGTTGGGCGATCTTGGGAAGGCCTTTGCAGTCAGCGCCGAGGGACTGGTGCTCGCCAAGCAGATCCACGACCCCATCGTGGAGGCCAAGCTCCTGAACACGATGGGGCTCGTGCATCGGGACACAGGTGAGTACGATCGGGCCGTCGCCGCGTACAGTGCAGCGATCGAGCGTTGGAGTGCGAAAGGCCTGAACCGCCTTGCTGCCCTTGGTTGGGTCAACAAGGGGGATACGCTGTTCCTGCAAGAGCAGGATGAGGAAGCCCGTGTGTGTTACTCGAAGGCCCTCGAGCTGGCGCGGACTCTCCCGCACGAGGTCATGGTCGTGGCCAACGCCCACAACAACCTGGGCAACCTGGCCCAGCGCAAAGGGGAGTGGGATACGGCCATCCGTCACTACCGACAGAGTCTGGAGGTGGCGTCCAAGCGTGGCTACATCCCGGGACAGATCTATGCGGGTTGCAACCTCGCCCAGGTGTATTCGATCCGCAGGCAGTTCGATGCCGCACTGGAGGGCTTCGCTGCCGTCTACATGACAGCAAAGGAGCTGGGTAGTGCAGATGGGAAGATCGCGGCCCTGATCGGTATGGGCCTGACCCTGGCCGAGCGAAGTGCCGAGGGGGATCTACCGAAGGCGGTCGATGCTTTCCGGGGGGCGTTGCGTGGCCTGGAGCACACGCGTGAGGGGCTTTCGGATCCTGCCGCGTGGATCACGCACCTGGGGCGTGACCCGCACGCCGAGGTCACGTTTGCACGGGGCAAGCACAGCGCCGCCCTTCATGGTTTTTCCCTCTACGCCGGTCCACGGATCGATCCATGCGCCACCCATCGCATCGAGA
>JAJRTL010000485.1 GCA_024278315.1 Planctomycetota bacterium
GCCCTTCTTCAATCCCAACGCTGCCAAGGAGTACTACCGCTTCTTCTTCGGTGGGCTCCTGATGTTCATCGGATGTCTGATGCCCTTCGACGGAGATTGGACGCACGTAGGATACAAGTCCATCGCTGGCGCTGTCTGCCTCGTGATCTCGCTGGGTGTGATCTGGAGCGCCTGGATATCCATCAACATCCCGACCATGGTGCGGATGAAGTGGTATGCCCTCGCGACGATTCCCTTCATCTGGGCCTTGCTCCATCTGATCTTCCTGCCGGCCGGCATGTCCTGGGGGGATCTCAGCGAGACCTTCAAGAACATCAAGGATGGCGGGCTCAGTGACATGGGCAACTTCTTCCAGATGGTGGGACCCGGCAAGATCCTGATCTTCCTGGGTGCCCTCATGGTCGAGTTCACCTTCTTGGGTGGGATCTTCGGAGGTGCCAAGCAGCTCAAGGCCGAAAAGAGCCAAGGGCGTCGCCGCTAGACCCCCCGCAGGTACGCCGATGGCGTACCTGCTCGCAACGATCTCATGAATCATCCGGGCTAGAAGCTCTACTGTGAGACTTGAGCGTGGAGAAGATCTGGACAGTAGGAGAGGTCCTCCGTGTAGCAGAGGAACTGGCTCTGACGAGTCCTGGACAGCCGAGCCGATCGGAGATCGCCTGGTGTCTCGCGGATCTCCTCGACCTGGATCGACTCACGCTCCTGATGCAACACGAGCGTCCACTACAGGAGGCTGAGCGCGGCGAGTTTCGTAGCCGTCTGGCTTCCTTGCTGGAGGGTGTGCCTCTCGCCTACGTGCTGGGGCATCAGGATTTTTACGAGCATCGCTTCGAGGTCGGGCCGGGCGTGCTCATTCCGCGCAGTGAAACCGAGCTTCTCGTGGGACGTGCTCTCGCCGACTTGCCCGAGGGAGCGCGGGTCTTCGAGCCCTGCACGGGATCGGGGTGCATTGGCATCAGCCTGGTGCTGGCGCGCGACGACTTGCGCGTCCTCTCCACAGACCTGAGCGAAGAGGCCCTGGTCTTCGCCCGGCGCAACGCCGAGATCCTCTCGGCGGATCCCAAGCGATTGGCCCTGCGCCGCGGCAGCTATTGGGAACCCGCGATGCCCGCAGCGCCCTTCGACGCTCTTCTGGCCAATCCGCCCTACGTGGATTCAGCCCGTCCAGAATTGCTGGACGAGAGCGTGCGCCGCCACGAGCCGAAGGCCGCCCTCTTTGCCGATGGCGCCGATGCCCTGAGTGCCTATCGCGCCCTCTTCGAGGGGGCCGGGGATGGCTTGCGCCCCGGTGGGCTCCTGCTCATGGAGCTCGGAAGCGATACCGCCAACTCCGTCGCGTCCTTGGCTCTGGCCAGTGGGTGGTTCGAGAAGATCCAGGTCCTGCCTGACCTGGGGGGCAGGGATCGTCTCTTGCACGGTTACCGCGTCGGCGCCTGATCTGGCGCTCGTAGTTGCCTACCGGAAGCCCAAAGGGCCGAGAACCGAGCCCACGAGCAGGCCTCCTTCGAAGGGCAGGATGGGGCCGAGTGCACCCAGAGGATGCCGGGACGGGATTTCCAGAATCTTGGTGTAGAAGAGTCCGCGGCCCAGATCCAAGCAATAGAGCCGGTTGCGGGTCGGGAGGAAGAGGGCTTTGCTGGTCAGCAAAGGCGCGGCCATGAGGCTGTCCCTGCCCTCGAGAGGAGGCGCATCGTAGCGGCCACTGGCCTCGAGGAAGAGTGGTCGGATTTGCTGAACAGTCTCTTCGCCCAGAGGGGCTTCTCCTCGCAAGAAGTAGCTCCGGGGTTGGTGGGCATCGATGCCCAGGAGTCGGCTCAAGCTACGGGCCTGCCTGGCAGCGCCGATCATCGCATCCTGGATACCGGGACGGCAGTGTAGGCGATAGAGCCAATGTCCATCCGAGGGCGCGTAGAGCAGGGACTTGCCTTGGATCGCGATCCTGCCCGTGCGCCAGGTCCGCGCACTCGAAGTCTTGGCCCTCGCCGTCTTGAAGCTCCAGAGGAGTGCACCGCTGCCCGCATCGACGGCCGCGAGGACTCCCAAGCCGGTGCCCACGTAGACGGCCCCTTCATGGAGGATCGGCGCTGCCGGGCGCAGATCTCCGAGTTCGAGCTCTTCTTGTCGGCTGCGCAGGAGGCTCGCCGAGAGCGGAGAACCCTTGGCCAGCAGGCGTGACCAAAGCAGCTTCGCGCGAGCGAAACCCTTGCCCGTGCCTCCCTGGTTCTGTGCGAAACAGCAGAGGTGGACGCGCACATTGACGCGATCGCGGGGATCCACGAGGAGGACGAAGACGCGGCCACCGGCGGCCAAGACGCGTGGACGCAACCGGGACTGGGCAGAGAAGGGAGCATCCACTTCGTTGGCCGGGCTCCAGCGCCAGCCCATGGTGGGGCGGTCGGGTCGGGAGAGATCCAGGGCGAAGAGCTCGGGCACGGCAGGAGCCCGGCGTGAGCGACGCCCAGGTCGCGTGCCGCCTCCGTGAACGAAGAAGAGCCGGGAGCCGCTGAGGGCTGGCCCTGGCGCTTCCTGCTGGCCACCCGCGAGACTGGTCAGCATCGCCAGGTTGATCTCCCTGCGTGCGTACTCCTTGGCGGCACCTTCGATGATCTGTAGTCGGAGCGGGTCCTGGAATACGGCGAACTCCGCGCCCGTCGCGTCTCTCCCCACGACCCCGCGTGCGTAGGATG
The DNA here is from genome assembly GCA_024278315.1 of Planctomycetota bacterium. Taxonomy (GTDB): domain Bacteria; phylum Planctomycetota; class UBA1135; order UBA1135; genus JAJRTL01. Next base: position 2,688 of record JAJRTL010000485.1, read on the forward strand.
CCGCTAGCTGCCACGAGCCCGAGATCCCTCGAAGGACGGCCTCGCCCTTCGGCGGCAACTGGATCGTGGCCTGACCGGGAGAGCCGTCCTCGTACCCCAAGGTCTGGGGCCAGGGGTGACGTTGGCGCTCCCGCTCCCGCAGCGTGGCGATCGCAGCGCGGGCTTCATCCTGATCCTTCGAAGGGCTGATTCGCGCCGCTGCGGCAACCCAGTCCCCTCTCTCCAGCAGGATCTCGACAAGGCGTCGGCGAGCCTTCACAGAGGCGTCGGTGCCCGGAAAGGAGCGCAGGAAGTTGCGGTAGAGTCCGGACTCCCGCGGGAGGCGGGCCAGAATCTGCTGTGCCTCCTTCTCGAATGCGGAGGCAAAATCGGCGCGAGTCTTGGGCGAGCAGAGCCGGAGTTTCTCCCGAAGCAGGAGATGGAAGCTGCGCGTTTCCCTGGCGCCGTAGGGTAGTCCCGGATCCGTCGCAGGGTCGCGCAGCAGGGGCAGCACCTTGGCCATGGCGAGCTTGCCCTTGCCCTGGTCGAGGAGTTCGAAGGCCTTCAGGAGCCTGCGCTGGAGGTTGGCCTCGGCGACGGGCACGTAGCTCGGACCCGATAGGGCTTCATTCCTCTCTGAGTCCCCCTGGAGGATGGCCCCAGGTAGTGCGAGCGGAGGCAGGCAGAGGAGTGCAAGTCCCAGCAGCGGAAACAGGGTTAGGGTCAGCAATCGGGATCCTCGGATGGAAGGGGCTGTGGGGCCGTGCGCGCTCATGCTGCGGATCGAGGGGAGCCGATCCTCAGCGGTCGGATTGTCTTCGATCCGAGCGTTGGGAGGAAGTCCCCAGGTCTTCGCCTCCTTCGAGAAGGCCTCGATGATCCAGCTCCATCGGTATGGCCTGGGGATCTTGCCGGAGGCTGCGTTCTTTGCGCTCCTTGGAGCTGATCTCGGCTTGCAGCTTCTTGTTGGAATCCAGCTGCTTGCGGAGTGCCGCCCGGACCTCCCGGTGTTCCTGGAAGGCGGGACTCAGCTCGAAGATCGCCACGTAGAGACCTACGGCCGAGAGGAGAACGACGAAGAACGCAGGGAGCCAGGATGCTCCAGCTCTTCGTGTTGGTACGTCCTTCTAGGCTCTCTTCTTGGACATCCTTCCCCTCCCGTCAGGATCGTCGTCTAGTCGGCGCCAGGAGCGCCGAAGCCATACACGGCGGCTTCGCCCAGCTCCTCTTCGATACGCAGCAGTCGATTGTATTTGGCCACCCGCTCGGAACGACTCGGGGCGCCGGTCTTGATCTGTCCGACACCCGTCGCCACGGCGAGGTCGGCGATCGTCGTGTCTTCGGTCTCTCCCGAGCGATGCGAGATTACGCAGGAGTAGCCGTTCATCGTGGCCATCTCGATGGTCTCGAGCGTCTCGGTCAGGCTGCCGATCTGGTTGACCTTGATCAGGATGGAGTTGGCCACACCGTCGTCGATGCCGCGTCCGAGTCTCTTGGGGTTGGTGACGAAGAGGTCGTCACCGACGAGCTGGCAACGTTCGCCGAGCGCCTGCGTCATGAGGCCCCAGCCTTCCCAATCGTCTTCGTCGAGTCCGTCCTCGATCGAGAAGATCGGGTATTTCTCCACCCAGCTTTCATACATGCTGATCAATGCGGCCGCATCCACGCTCTTGCCTTCGAAGGTGTAGTGGCCGTCCGAGAAGAACTCGCTGGCAGCGCAGTCCATGGCCAGCTTGATATCCTTGTCGGGTTCATAACCGGCCTTTTGGATAGACTCGAGGATGATCTCGATGGCCTCTTCGTTGCTGCCCAGGTTGGGAGCGAAGCCCCCCTCATCTCCCTGGCCGGTCGAGAGTCCCTTGCCCTTGAGGACTCCCTTGAGGGCGTGGAAGACCTCGGCACTCATCCGCAATGCCTCGGCAAAGGTCGGTGCCCCGAAGGGCATGACCATGAACTCCTGGATGTCGACGTTGTTGTCGGCATGGGCGCCGCCGTTGAGGATGTTGAGCATCGGGACAGGCAGCCGCCTGGAGCTGCAGCCGCCCATGTAGGCGTAGAGCGGGAGCCCCACGTCCTCCGAGGCGGCGCGCGCCACGGCCAGCGAGATCCCGAGGATGGCATTGGCACCCAGGCGTCCCTTGTTTTCCGTGCCGTCGATCCGCAGCATGAGCTCGTCGATCGCCACCTGATCGGTGGCTTCCATGCCGACGATCTGCTCGGCCAACTCGCCGTTTACATGGTCGATGGCCTTGAGCACCCCCTTGCCTGCGTAGCGATCTTCGCCGTCGCGTAATTCGACAGCCTCATGCGCACCGGTGGAGGCCCCGGAGGGGACCATGGCGCAGCCTGTGATCTTGGAGTCCAGCGTGACTTCGACTTCCAGCGTGGGGTTGCCACGGGAGTCGAGGATTTCTCTTCCGTGAATATCGATGATCTCGGTCATATGCGCAGGATAGCCCTCTTGGCTGCCGAAGAGGAGAGTATGTCTCCTGTTGTTCCGAATCCTGCCCTTGGGCGGAGACTTCCCCTCCACCTGCTGCTGCTCTTGCTCTTTCTGTCGTGCCTGTCCTGCCTCTTCCGGGGGACCGGGGACAGGGTTGCCTTGACGCAGGGCGGGGAGCGGACGTGGACGCTGCTTGAGCTGGATCAGAGGCTGGACCAAGAGCTCTCGCAACGCGGACGCGGGCTCGGGATCCTGGCCATGGCCTCCCGCAGCCGTGCTCTGCCCGAGGCCTGGCACGAGCCGTCCTTTCGGGATGCGGTCAGGGCTTGGGTGGACAAGGGGGGGCGGCTCCTGTTACTGGGCTACGCTGCAGCCTACGCCGAAGACCTCGGTCTCGCCGGCAAGCCCAGAATCGGCGCGCATGTCTTCGGGCGACGCGGTCTTGTGGATACCCGGGGGTCGGAGTTTGGCCTGGAGCTACCGGCTGCGTTCGCTCAGCAGATCGAGCTCCCGGCTGATCCTCCCGGCGAGCCTCCGGGCAAGGGTCCCCGCGAGTATCGATTGGGCGGTGGGACGCATGGTCGCATCGAATACTGCCTCTTCGACGAGGAGTCCCGAGGCGAGGCCAAGGTCCTGGGGACCTACTACCGACGGAAGGAGGGCAAGCGCCAGAGCTCTTCGATGGCGGGTCTGCTCCGGTGGCGATTGGGTCAGGGTGCCGTCATGGCGCTGGGGCTTGCGCCGCTCTCCACCGATGAAGGTCAGTCCCTCATTGCCGCTCTCGCTCAGCAGCTGGGCCGAGAACGTGAGGGGGCCTGGGTGGCCCTTCCGGTCGTTCCTCCCGATCCCAGCCAGGACAGGTGGGTGTCCCGTCAGGTGCCCGCGCCTCTGCCACCCCTGCATGAGGTGCCCGGCGGCCTGATCCCGCGACTGGCCCACTATGGCCTCGCCTTCTCTCCCTCATCGATCCCCCCGGCAACCGCCGAGGAACTCGTAGATCTGGCCCTGTCCGAAGGAGCCGACCTGTTCTCGGTCACCGCGAGGGAGCCGGGGATGGCAGATGCCAAGAAGCTCGGTGATTTCATCCAGCAGAAGGGCGCGCTCCTCCTGGCACCCGATGGCGAGTCCGATGCTGCGTCGACCTGGCTCGGGCAGATCCAGCCCGATGCGGGTCGTGTCCGGGATCTTCCGCTCCGAGGGCTGGTCGATCCCGAACTTTCCAAGGCCTGGCCGGCGAGCCTGTTCCCGGTGCTCCACCTGGATCCCGATCCGGCCCATGGTGGTTCTCCCGACTGGCTCCATGCACAGGTCCGCGATTTCCTCCGTCACCGCGACGCGGAGGCAAGCACAGTGGTCCTGGATCTGCAGGAGAGAATGGATCCGCGTCGTCTCTCCTCACTGCTGGATCTGCTGCAACGCCCCTTCTCCAGTGCTCGGAGCTACCGCCTGGCGGCGACCGGCAAGGGAGGCCAGCGTGAATCGCTCGCCGCACTCCTGTCTTCACCGGGCTCCTTCCTGCGCGCGTCGAGCCAGGCTCCCTGCCGACGCATGGTGATCGAGAACCGATTCCTGCGTCTGGAAGGGACCGAGGGGAGCCTGATCGTCGACCGGGATCGTGCATCGGACTTAACGCAAGGGCGGAAAGCCAGCCAACGCCTCTCGCCGCGCTTCATGAGCACACGACTGCGAGGTGCGAGGCCCGGACCGGAGTACGTCATGAAGGTCCGCAAGCAGCTCTACCCCAGGATGGAGGATCCTGTGGACCCTGCGCAGCACACGCTTCGATTGCCCGCATCGGGTGCGGTCCTTCCACGCAGGATCTCGGCGGCGGGCGTCGCGCTGGTCGAGAAGGAACTGCTCTTGCCCCCGGGAACCTATGAGATCCGGTTCAAGCTGCGCTCAGAGGGCAGGGGCAGCCTCGTCGAGATCCGACTGGACGATCGCGTGCTCGGCTTCCTCGTGTGTCCAGGAGGACAGAACCGCAATCAGGTCTTCCGGTTTGGCATCGCCGAGGAGAGAAGGGCTCGGCTTGCATTGGAGCATCGCTATGGCGAGAGCATGCAGTTGCTCGAGGTCGCCTACGAAAAGGTCGAGGATGCAGGTATCGAAGTCCGGTCGGCATCGGCATCGGGTCCACGCGCCTTGGTCTTGGAGGAGGTGGGGTCCAGCTTCCTCACCGAGCGACGGCGCATCCTGACCTTGGGCGATCTACCCGCCCTCTGCATCGAAGTCGAATACGACCGTGTGTCCACGGGCCTGCGCGTCGATCGCTTCTTTGCCTTTCCGGGCTATCAACTCCAGCGCAGGGAACGTCTCGAACGAGGCACCAAGGTCTATCTCCGCTTGGAGGATCCTGCAGGCGTCCAGCCGGATCTGATCCTCATCGCCTCAGGGCTGGGCCGCAATCACGAACTGGCCTTCCGATCCGGTGAAGGCCTGGCCATGAAGAGCTTCCCTCGCTCCAAGGGCGGCTTTCGTCTGGCCTTGGTGCTGGCCGACGAACTGGGCAGTGTGCTCGTTGATCCCGCGGAACTCTGGACGGCCTTGGACGAGGTCGTCCATCCACCCAGTCTGACCTGGGAGAAGGGCGAGCGTCGTTTCGCCTGGCCGTGGAAATTCGTCTGGCGCCGCTGTGCCATCCTCCCTTCGAAGGCTGCCCGGCCGATCCAGCTCAGGGAAGGCGGTCTGTGGCGAGGTGCTCTGCCCGGACCGAGTGGCGATCAGGGTGAGTCCCTGCTCGTGGCGGGGGGGCCAGGTGACGTCAACGCGGTCCGGTTGGGAGAGTGGATCGGTCCGAAACCACTGCCTGGAGCCGCGCGGCTCCTCGCCTACGATTCCGATGCTGGCGCTCTCGTGCTCTCGAGGCTCAGCGCGATCTGCACGAATCCGGGTGTGCGTCTTCCCGAGGCCTTGGGTTCTCCGAGTCTGGATGGAGAACTCTGGGACTATCACTATGCGGACAAGCTCTGGTTGCCTCGCATCCCTGGGCGTTACAGGATGGGTCTTTCTGGGGAATCGGCCTTTCGCCCCTCGCTGGTCGCCACGACAGGGAACGTAGAGCGCTGCCGCTTCGATGAAGAGTCGCAGGAGCTCCACCTGGTCCTCTCGGATCCCCGACCGATGTCCCAGAAGGGTAAGAGGCTCTTCGAGCTCCAGATCCGGGGACCCGCGCCAAGGAGGATTCGGGGCGCCGTTCTGGCCCATCCCGGGCAACCGGGTCCGGAGGGACGAACCCTGCTCCTGGCACGCCCGGGAGAAATCCGGATCTCTTTCGGTGACCCTGCGGGTCCAGGACGCTAGGCCTTTCGTCTGGCAGTGCTGATGGCAAGGGGGCCTCCGCCTCCTGGTTTCCTAGTGCACTCTCCCTTATCCTCGGAGAGGTCACGGATGGCCTGCCTGAACTCCGAATCCTGCCGGATCCTCCCTTCACGCCCCTCATCCTTCTTCGTGGCAGCCCCGCTGTCTCCGTCCCTTTCCTTCCCCTCGCCATTGCCTGTGTTCATGGATGCTCCTGGCCTCCTGTTCCCGAGCAGGCGTTTCCAGATGTCTTGGACCTGCAGATGAAATCACACGCCATCCTGCCCCTGTGTGGGCTTCTTCTCTCGGCCTTCCTGCCTGCTCAAGCCGGCGAAACCGGCAAGAGCCGATTCGAAGTCCTGGGGACTCGCATCGAATTCCTGGATGCAGGGCAGTCGACGGGCTCCTCGTTCGCCAGCTACCGCATCAGTTTCGATGGGGGAGAATCCTGGACCCCGAAGGAGGCGGTCGAGCCTGAGCTTGAGCTGATCTACCGTCGATTCGATCCACTCGCGGGCGAACCCTTCGTGCCGGCTTTTCTACGGGCCGATGGCGCCAGCCGTCTCTACATCGTGCAGTACAAGACGAGCGAGTTGGAGGCCTATCGGATCCGGATGCGCAACCTCGGTGCCGAGGTCCACACGCACCTTCCGTGGCAGGCTTCGCTGATGCGCATGACAGCGGCCTAGGCCACCAAGGCGCGTCAGTTCCCCTTCGTCCGCTGGGTGGGTGCCTATCATCCCGCCTACCGTCTCCAACCCGAGATCCGCACGCAGCTCTTCGAAGCGGATGCCATGCCGGCTCGTGAGTACAACCTCATGATGGTGGATGCGGACCGGGACCGTCAGGGACTGATCGACAGCATCGCCAAGGTGGATGGAATCCTCGCGGAATCGCAGGTGGGATATGTCTACGTCACGGCGAAGCTCAGCAAGCAACAGTTGCTGAAGATGGCGGCAGATGATCACGTACTCTGGATCGACATCACGACACCGACAGAAGAGGACATGAACATCGTTCGTCAGTTCGGTGGCGCGGACTACATCGAGGGCAAGGGCAAGTTCACCGGCAAGGGGATCCGTGGCAACATCTTCGAGGGGATCTACACGACGCATCAGGAGTTCGCGGCGACGACTCCCTGGCGTACGAGACCGATCGCGGTGACCAGATCCGGACGTTCGACACATGGCACGGCCACCTTCGGCGTGATCTTCGCCAAGGGCGTCGTCAAGACCGCGCGCGGGCTCCTGCCGGATGGCCAGGGGCTCTACACCTACTATCCCGGCGTCAATCGCTACAAACTCGTACGTGACCTCGTAGATCCCAAGAAGAGCTACAAAGCCATGTTCCAGACCGCGAGCTGGGGTTATTCGCGAACGACCTCCTACCTCAGCACCTCGGCCGAGATGGATCGTATCATCCTCGCGTGGGATCTTCCTATCACGCAGAGTCAGAGCAATGCCGGGGCGACGAGCATTCCGCGCAACAGTCGCCCACAGGCCTGGGCCAAGAACATCTTCTCCATCGGTGGTGTGCGTCACTACAACACGCTGAAGGCCAGTGACGACAAGTGGGCCAGGTCGGGTTCGATCGGGCCGGCTTCCGATGGTCGCATCAAGCCAGACCTCTGTGGCTTCTATGACTCGGTCTACACGACCTACTCGTCACGCACAACCGGCTATGGCAACTTCGGCGGCACCTCCAATGCCACACCGGTCAACGCCGGTCACGTGGGGCTCTCGATCGAACTCTGGACCGATGGCCTCTTCGGGCACACCAAGACCGTTTGGAACAAGCGATTCGGCGCTCGTCCGCATGCCATGACCAGCAAGGCCATGATGATCAATACGGCGCGGCAGTATCCCTTCTCGGGAACGACCCACGATCTGACGCGCGTCCACGTGGGCTGGGGACATCCCCATGTCGGCAATCTCTACGATGCACGCAACAGCATGCTGATCGTGAACGAAGAGGATCCCGTCCGCAACAAGGGGGAGAACCGCTACTTCGTCATGGTCAAGGCCGGTGTTGCCGAGACCAAGTTCACGATGGTCTACAAGGAGCCCGAAGGTTCGCCCTCGGCCAGCATCCAGCGCATCAACGATCTGGACCTCAAGGTAACGTCCTTCCGTGACAAGACGACCTGGTGGGGCAACCGGGGATTGTTGGCCAGCAACTACAGCATGAGTGGGGGAAGCAGCAACAAGGTCGACCCCGTCGAGAACGTCTTCCTGGCCAAGCCCAAGGGCGGAGTCTACATCGTCGACGTGCTCGGAAAGTCGATCGTCCGGGACACCCACAAGGGCACCAAGGTCACCGATGCCGACTACGGTCTCGTGATCTCGGGGATCAGCGGAGGACGAGACAAGACGGGTCCGGCGCTCAGTCTCACGACCAAGGGCAAGGGAGATCTGACCTTCAGGATCACCAACTTGCCCACCGGTTACAGCGAGGGCTTTACCTTTCTGAGCCTCACGACCAAGAAGGCCGTCGGCCATGGCAACTTCTTCGGAATCGAGTACGACAACCTCACGGGCGCGACACTCATCTGGCCCAAGATCAAGGGCGATCCGATGCACTTCCCGGCAACGACGGACAGCAAGGCCTTCCCCAACGCAGGTTACACGCTTCCTGCGGGAGCGCTGCTTCTGCTCAAGGGTCTCAGCATGGATGGCGTGACTCTCTTTGCCAACAAGACTGGCCTCTTCGAATCCACCAACGTGAGCCGCGTCAAGCTTTGATGATCACTCCCCAGGGTCGTCTGTCGGACGATCCTGGGAATCCCTGATGGAAGCTCGGATTCGTCAGAATTGTATCTGTTGGCGAAGATCTCATGAGCCATCCGGTTTAGACTGTCAGACCCTTCCTCCCTCGTCAATTTCTTGACAGTCTGGAGTTTCCGCATGCGTATCCATGTCTTTGTTCTTGCTGTGACGGTTCTGGCCTCCCCTCTCTTCTCGCAGAAGAACGCCATCACGAATGGCGATTTCGAGAAGGGGATGACCGGGTGGACGACGAGCGGTGAGGGTGGCTGGCCGAGTGTCGTGAGTGCTGATCTCATGGGACTCGGCAAGAGCAAGGCCTTCTCGGTCTACCCTGGGGCCAAGCGCTTCAACCCCAACAATCCGCCCTATGTACTGAAGCAGAAGATCACGATCATACCCAAGGTCGAGTACGAGTTCACAGCCGACGTCATGTCATTGGCCCAGTCCAACAACCAGAGAGGTGGATCGGTCGAGGTGAAGATCGGTGGCGTCTCGGTGTTCAAGTGGGGACGTTTCTCGGGTGCCATCAAGAAGGGTACCTACCGGGAGAAGATCGCGGGCCGTTTCACCCAGCAGAAGGTGGGTAAGGTCGACATCGAGATCCAGATCCAGAGGCGCTTGTTTACGTACACGAAGAACATGACGCCTCGCCTGTTCATCGACAATATCAAGTTGGCCATGGCGCCCCGGCCCTCGGTCTTCATCGTTGGAGACCGAAAGATCGGTGGCACTCTCGACCTTCAAGCCATCGGCACTCCCAAGGGTTTTGTTGGTGTCTTCATCGCTCCCAAGCTCCTCACTCGTGGCATTCCGGTTTTTGGTTTCAGGGGCAAATGGGAGCTCAACTTCGGATTCGTCGTCTACCTCTTGGCGGGTGCGTTGGATAGCAAGACCGGTCGGTTTCAAGCGAAGTTGCCGATTCCCAACAACAAGAATCTCTTGGGCAATCCTCTCTATTGGCAGGGATTCGAGATCTCTCCCAATCCCTCCCTTGGGCCGACCCACAACTTCAACCTCACGCAGTGATGCGAGAGCGGGATCAGGGGAATGGGAGGAGCTTTCGCGCCTCCTTCTGGTTCAATCTTTCAGAAGCTCCGAGAGGAGCTCTTGCCAGGATTCGATCATGACTTGCTCGCTGTAGGACTTGCGGCAGCGGGACAGGTTGGCGAGTCCCGTGCGTTTTCTCAGGTCGGGGGACCCGAGGAAGGGCTGGATGCGGGCAGCGAGGGCCTCGGGATCCTGGCGGGGGGCCAGGATCCCGACCTTGGCTGTCGGTAGCATCCGGGGAAGGTCGCCGACAGCGGTGGCCACGATGGGGAGCGAGCTGGCCATGGCTTCGAGGGCCGTGATGGGCATCTGCTCGCTCAGTGAGGAAAAGACCAGGAGGTCGAGGGCTGCGTAGAGCTCGGATGTCTCCTCGACATGACCGAGGAAGTGCACGCGTCCCGCGAGGCCCAAGGACTGCGACAGATCTTCGAGTTCCTGGCGAAGTGCGCCCTCGCCTGCGATGACGAGCCGCAGGTCAGGGCTGGGGTCGAGCGCAGCGAAAGCGCGTAGGAGCGTGTCGTGATCCTTGACCGGGCGTAGACCCCCGACGGCGCCGAGGACCAGGGCCTGCGCGGGGAGCTTCCAGCGTGACCTTGCAGAGGCACGATCACCATGGGCGAAGCGGGAGAGATCGATGCCGTTCTGGATGAAGTGAAGTCTGGATGAGGGGACGCGCCAGCTTTGCTCGGCCAGGGATCGGAGTTGTTCGGAGATGACGACCACACCATCCAGGCGAGGATAGAGGACGCGCCGAGCGAGACGTCTCCGTGCGAGCTGCTTCTCTGCTTCGTCGGGGCGAAATCCGTCCACGACATGGAGGATCGGGCGCAGCCCCTTGATGCGGGCGGCAGCGATCATGTCGAAGGCACCCCAGTTGTAGCTGATGATGAGGTCCGGCTTACGTTCCGCCAGCCACCGTCCTCGTTCGCCAAGAGCGAAGCATCCTTTGCTAGGGGGTGCGTCTACCAGATGGCAATCGCGGTCCGAGGGAAGGCTGTCCTTGGCGCCCACTCGTCCGTCCAGGGCCAGGATCTCGTGCGACCAGTGTGCCGGTAGTTTGCCGATCAGATGGGCCTGGCGAAGCTGGGGGCCGCCCGGGTCGAAGGTGGAGAAGACATGGAGGATGCGGCGCGGCTCGGCGCTCACCCCTCTTCCTCCAGGACGACGCGAATCCCCTTGTCGATGAAGCGCACACGATCCTGCTCGGGTTGCCAGCCGAGTTTCTCCATGGCGAGCGTGCAGTCGATGTGCGCTGTCAGGCCACGCGTCTTGAGATCCCTGTAGCTCGGGAACTGGTTTCCGGGTTTTCGGATCATGGCTTTGATGACCCACTTGCCCACATCCATGCCCTGCAACCAGATCGGAGACTGGGGGTGCAAGGCGATGTTGCGTTGTCCGAAGCGGCCAAGCTCTTGGATGTACTCCTGCGCCGTCAGGCATACAGGTCCGACGAGGTTGAAGTGCATGCCTTCGATCCCCGGTGCCTCCTGGGCCGCGAGCAGGGCCGAGACGATGTCCTCGACCAGCACGAAGGGCAGCGGATTGTCGCCTCGGTTCCATCCGATGCAGTGATTGTCTCGCGCCCAGTAGCCCGTTCCGCTGACGCGACTGCGACCACGGCTACCTACGACCAGGCCAGGACGCAGGGTCACGACTGGCAATCCTTCTTGCTCGTGCAGGTTGTCGAGGATCTGTTCGGAGGCGATCTTCAGCCGTGCGTACGTGGATCGTCCATCGGGCTTTGGATCGATGCCGAGGCTCTCATCGACGCGTTCGTCGACTTCCTTGTCACCGAAGTAGACGGCAGCAATGGAGCTCGTGTAGATCAGGCGCTCGACCTCGTGCTCGAGGCAGAGTTCGGCGAGCCGTCTCGTGCTCTCCACTCCGATTCGTCGTGTCTCTTCCCAGCTGTCACCCAGCCCTGTTGCGAGATGGAAGACGAAACGGCATCCGGCAATGGCCTGACCGAGGACCTCTTCATCGGTCAAGCTACCGTGCACGACCATCACGGCGGGGTGGTTGAGCCAGGCTGGCAGTGCTCCCCGGCTCCGGACGAGGACGCGCACGCGCTTGCCTTGGGCAACCAGCGCTTCGACCAGATGGCTGCCGATGAAGCCCGTGGCTCCAAGCACGAGGACCTCATCGCCCTCCTGGTTGCGCGGTGCTTCGTCGTGGAACTCGACCGTGGGGTAGAACTCGGGTTCGCGTCCGCTCCAGACCATGTGGCAGTAGCGCATGACTTCGCGCCCCTCCCTGCCGGACTGGAGGACGGTGGCGCCCTCATGCAGAGCCTGGTGGTAGGCCTGGATGGAGTTCTTCATCGAGAGATAGAAGAGATCGCTGCGGGGCTTGAGCTTGAAGAGGGAGAGCAGATAGTTCTTCAGAGACTGCCTGCCACGCTTTTTCAGGAGCCTGGCGTTGCGGTTGGCCTGGACCCTGGTGTCCTCGAACTCGGGCCAGCGGGATTTGCCGAAGTGTTGGATGAACCCATGCACGAGGTCGAGGCTGATCGTACCATCGGCCCCGATCAGCTTGATGCTGCTGTCGAGATACTTGGCACCGAAGTTCATGTAGACCGATGCCGTTCCGCGTGCGCAGCGCAGCATGGAGTGCCAACCCTGATGGAAGGGCAAAGCATCGCCGAGCATCTTGGCCTTGGACGTGACCGTGCGTGCGGTGCGGACCTCACCCAGAAGCGCCAGGAGCAGGGAGAAGGGGTGGGGGCCTGACTCCAACAGGATGTTCTGCGGCTCACGGAACATCCAGTGGCCATACTGTTTGAGGGCCAGCTGCCTCATGGGCAGGTTGGTGACCGACACCACGTGTTCGATGGGACCGATCGCACGCGAGTTGACCAGGGCCAGCAGGTCCTGGAAGCCTGGATGGAAGACCTGGCTGTGGTTGACGCCCAGCTGCAGCTTCTTGCTCTGGGCCAGCTGGTGCATCTCCTCGCACTCGGCCACCGAGAGCCCCATGGGCTTCTCGCTGAAGACGTGGACTCCCTGCTCGAGCAGGGTCCGCGTGAGCTCTGCGTGGAGGGAGGGAGGAGCCAGGATATGGGCCGCATCCGGCTTGTGGTTCTCGAGGAGGGCCTCGAGATGGTCGAAGACATGCGGAATCTTGTATTTCCGCGCCAACTCACGGGCTCGGAGCAGATCGGGATCGCAGAGGGCGATGATCTCGACCCAGGGGAGTGCCTGAAGGGACTGGAGGTGGAACTCGGCGATGTAGCCGCCACCGACCAGGGCGACTCTGGTCTTCTCACCGATCTTTTCGGTCATGAGGACAAGCTGGCTCTGCGAACAATGGGGAGAGGATGAAGCTCGAAAGGATAGACGAGTCCCGCATCTTGGTTATCGGAAAATTCAGGGAAGGACTTGGGTACAGCCGACAAGAAAGGAGCGCGATTGCTTGGCTCCCTTCCTGCCTTGCCACGAGACCTTCCATGTCCCTGATCCACGAACTCCTGCCCACCAGCCGCAAGGCCGGATGGGTGCTGGCCTGCGTCCTGATCGTGGCTCTAGGACTGCGCCTCTGCGGCCTGTTCTGGGGAGTGCCCGACGGCGAGTTCTTCTTCCCGCTCCATCCCGACGAATGGATCAACATCAAGGCGCCGCGGGACATGGTTCTCACTGGTGACCTGAATCCCCACTTCTTCAACTACGGGAGTCTTCACTCCTATCTGACCTGGTTGGTGTTCCTCGTGTCCAAGGCCTTGGGCCTGTCCATGTCGAGCTCCTCGTTGTTCGTGGTCGCCCGCTTGCCCGTCATCGGGCTGGGATGTTTCAGTGTCTGGCTCCTGCTTCCGATTGGCCGCCGCATCGGGGGTGAGAAGCTGGGTCTGGCCGCGGCTGCCGCCCTGGCGGTGAGCCCAGGGCACGTCCTGCACTCGGGCTTCTATACCGTGGACATCCCTTCGATCTTCTTCGCTACGCTCGCCCTGTGGTGGGCATTGATTCTCCTCGAGACTGGCTCCCTGCGTTGGCTGGCAGCGTCGTCCTTTGCTGTAGGGCTGGCGGCTGCCACCAAATATCCCATGGGCATGGCCATCTTGTGTCCCCTGGTGGCGCTCGCCATCCTGTCTCGCCGACGCAAGGCGGAGGGTGTCCCCGATTCACCTCGGGGTGTCCCCGATGTACCTCGCCCTGCCGACGAATCGGGATCACAGGCTCCACTCGTCACCAAGACCTTCGCTGGGGCATGGTTCCTTCGGGGGCTTGCGCTTGCCGGCATGGTCTCTCTCCTGGCCTTCCTCATCGGTGTGCCTTACGCCGTCCTCGACTTCGGTGAGTTCTGGGCGGACATGAGCTACGAGCTCTTCGAGCACGCGATGGATGGGCATCGCAGCCTCTTTGCTGCCACGGGCAACGGGCTGGTGCACCTGGCATCGGTCAATCTCCTCTACTCCCTGGGGCCTACGGTGTTGCTTCTGGGGACCCTTGGCTTCTTTGGACTCGTTCACAAGCACCGCGAGAAAGGTCTCGTGCTTCTGGGCTTCGTCCTGCCCTATGTGCTCCTCCTGGCCTTGGCCAAGCTGCGCTTCATGCGCTACACGCTGGCGCTCTCTCCCTTCTTCAGTCTGGGGGTGGCCTGGCTGATGACGGAGGCGCTCGCACGGATCCATGCCTCCGCGGACGAGCGCGTGACCCGCGGCCCGTCACCTGGCTTGCGTCTGGGAGCCCTGGCGCTCCTTCTCGTGGCCTTCGCGTGGCCCTTGCTCTTGTCCTCCCTCCAGGCTCGCTCCCTGATGCGCACCGATCCTCGCATCGCAGCAGCACGCTGGGCCAAAGAGAATCTCCCAGCCGGTGCTCGCGTGGGCATGATGGACTACCCCAACTGGTACTCCGCTGTGCTCTCTCCATTCAATCGCGGCAATCCCGCCAGTTTCTACAAGAGCAAGAAACGTCATGACTGGGAGTTCTCCCCACTCGTGTACTGGGATGCGGACCTGCTTCACAAACAGGATCCCGAGTGGTTCGTCATGAGCGAATTCCTGTGGAGCCATCAACTGGAACTGGGGACGCCTGCAGCCAAGCGCGTCCTGTCACGACTCGATCAGGACTTCGATCTGGCGGCCAGCTTCGAGAACTTCCCCACAGCAGAGCGCTGGCTCTTCGGCAGCGATCGAGCACCCCACGATTGGTTGTATCCCTTCCCCGCCCAGCGCATCTGGCAACGCAAACAGCCCTCGCTCGCGCCTCCTCGCTGAGTGTGCTGAACTGCCAGTGGAGCAGACTCATGGCATGGGACGCACATGGGTTGAGTGCACATGCGATGGATGTGCATTGGCATCAAGCCAAGAGACGCCGTTTGGCCCATTGACGGCCGGGTGTTGTGTGCATCTACTCGCAAGAGTCAACCTGCCTCTGTCTCTGGGGAGAGAGTCGCTCTTCCCGCGGAACCGGAAACCAACATGAATCCCCTCTCCTGCACCGCTCTCCTTCTCGGCGCTTCCGTCGTGCTTTCCTCCTCCTCCTCCTCGTTGCTCGCGGGGGATCCCATCCTCATCGATCACAGTTGCACGGTGATCCGCCGCGTCCCCCTTGCCTGGGTCAAGAAGGCCAAGAAGGACCTGCACATCGCATACGGGCACACTTCACATGGGAGTCAACTCACGTCAGGTATGAGCGGGTTGGTGAAGTTCACCAAAGGCGGAGGTGTGGCTCTCTTTGCTTGGAATCGCGGGGGCAAGGGTGGAGCGCTGGATCTCCACGACTATGCGATGAAGGGGGATGTGGGGTACTACCCGCAGTGGGTGAACGAGACCAAGAAATACCTTGGTGACGCCAAGAACGCTCAAGTCAACGTCATCCTCTGGTCCTGGTGCGGTCAGCTCTCGGGCTATACCAAGCAGCAGATGATCGACCGCTATCTGACGCCCATGGCCAAGCTGGAGAAGAGCTACCCCAAGGTCCGATTCGTCTACATGACCGGGCACTTGAACATCTGGTGGCACGCCAATACGAAGGCCCGCAACGATCAGGTACGCGCCTTCTGCAAGTTGGGAGGGAGAGTCCTCTATGATTTTGCAGACATCGAGAGCTGGGATCCTGATGGCACGCACTACCCCTACGCCGACGATGCCTGCAACTACTACGATGCCAAGAAGAAGAAGCTCGGCAACTGGGCCATCAACTGGCAGAACTCTCACAAGAAGGATGTGGAGTGGTATGCCTGCTCCTCGGCTCATTCGCAACCGCTGAACGCCAACCGCAAGGCCTTTGCGGCCTGGTGGCTCTGGGCGCGGCTAGCGGGTTGGAAGGGCATGGCAGCGCTCAAGCCCGATGGCAAGAGCATCCCCGTGAAGACAGGCGGAAAGATCCGATTCCAACTCGACGCGGGTTCTGCGGAGGCCAGGCGCGTCTACCTCATGCTGGGCTCGGCGAGCGGAACCCGAAGCAACCTCGTCCTCCCGGGAGAGTTCTCTGTCCTCCCCTTGCAGTTCGATGCCTTCTCGGTCCTGACCCTGACAGCCCTGAACTCGCAGGCCTTCGGGAGTTTTCTGGGGACGCTGGATAGCCTGGGCAGTGCACAGGCCACGCTGTCCCTCCCGGCTCTTCCATCGAGTGCAGCAGGCCAGACGCTTCACTTCTCCTATCTGCTCTTCTCGCCGAGTTTCGACTTGAGTTCCCAACCCGTCGCTGTGCGCCTGTTGCCCTGAGGAGTGGATATCACGTCGCTCCCTGGGAGTCCGTCAGCGGGTCGAGACGGGAGCAACGGCGCGCTTCAGGAAGAGGATGGCGAAGCAGGCGTCGGTGACACTCGCTCGTGTTCCGGCGACAGGACGGAAGGCGCCACCGCTTGCTTGCAGCGTCAGGATCTGCATGGCTCCGTCGAAGTACCAGTGCCTGTCCTGGATGCGGGCGACTCCGCCCAGCTCGCAGGTCCTCTCCAGGGAGTAGAGGTAGTAGTAGTACCAGCGCGTCGTGCGACCCGGGTTGCGGCGTACCTCGTAGTTCTCGAGCAACCAGGCGAAGCCACCGAGACGTGCCTTCTCGATCTTGCCCAGGATCGCGCCCGCCCTGGGCTTGCGCCGTCGGATCGAGGCACCCGCAATCGTGAGGCCCGTGACGCCGGCACAGGTCATGGAGCCATAGGCCTGGGTCAGAGTGGTCTGGTTGCGTTTGATCGCGCGCTTGCCCGCAGTCGTCCCTTCTGGCTTGCGGTAGCTGAAGCCTCGGATCTTGACCTCGGGTCCCGACGTCGACGTGACCCTGGAAGGCTTCCCCTGTTTCTTCAGATGGGCGAGTTCGCCGTAGGTCGTCAGCCGGATCCTTGCCCAGCCTTCGTTGACGTCGAGTCTCTCCATGGAGAAGTGTCGTGCGAGACCCATCCAGGCATCCATGGGGACCTTGAGCCCACACCGCTCCGCGGCCTGCAGTCCCAGAGCCGCGAACTGGGTGTTGGAGTTGTCGAAGTTGCCACCGCGTCTGTAGTGGAATCGCCAGCGGTTGCCGCCGCTGGTGCTGCGGTTGGCCAGGAGCCGCTTGAGCCAGGCGTCCATGAGCTTTCGATCCTCCGCGGACAAACGTATGGGTGAGGGCTTACGCTGTTCTCCCGCTCGGATCCGCGCCGATTCCTGAGGGGACTCGTAGAACGATTCGATCGCCTGGATCGAGACCGCGAGTTCGTAGGTTCGTTTCACATCGCTGCTGCGGACATCCTCCAGGAGTCTCTGGATCGCCGCTTGGTCCCGGTAGGGGTTGTTCTTGCAGAGGGTCAGCAGCGCAAGAGCCTTGGGACCTGTCCCGGTGATCGTTGCCTGGGACAACCACTTCTGTCCTCGTTCGATCGCGTCGTTGACGAGCTTCCGGAACGCAGGCGTGTCGGGTCGGTGGATTCTCGCGAAGGTCCAAGTCTCCCGATGGTCGAACTCTTGGGGCTTCTCCCCCTTGCGTGCTCGAAAGCTGCCCTGCGTGCTTCCGGTGAAGGAGAGAACCCGACCGGAAAGCGTGTCTACCTCGCGCGTGAATTCGATTTTCGCCCGTTGGAGGCGTCGCCTGCGGCTCTCGAAGCGGCCGCCGGGCTTCTCCAGGCTCTGGATGCGGAAGCTACCGCTCTGTCGCACCCGACGAGGCACGTTGCTGCTCAGAGTCTGGATCTTGCCCCGGGCCCAGATCCTGCCGGCGCGGATGCAGTCGAATTTGCGAGAGACGTCCTGCCCGGTTCCTGCTTGGGCAACGCGACCCGACAGACTCAGGGCCAACATGGGGAGCAGGTCCGCCAGATCGGATCGAGAGAATCGGACCTCCCGATTCTTGCTGAGTGCAGGGGAGTAGAATCCGGCCGTGACCCGCGTGCCCAGCGAGCCGCGCCGCCAACCTGCGGGTGTGCGGCGATACTGCACGTAGCTGTAGCCGGGCAGCTTCCAGACGAGGTTGGCTGTCGGCTCGGGGCTGTCGGTCTTGTCTTGTCTCGCCGCCTTGTCTTGGGCTTGCTGCCGGTGTGGGGCCTGGGGCAACAAGAGAAGCAGGGCGGACAGGCAGAGACCCGGGTTCATGCGCAATCCTGAAGAAGGCCGGGACGGGCTCTGCAGTCTAGCTTCTGCTGGTGTCGGCACCAGTCCCATCCCTTCCTCGTGCGCGAGCCCGGCTCGGTCGCCGACCGGTGGACCTGTCGCCGGTTCCCTCCTTGGCCCGAACGATTCATGACCTCGCAACGATCCCATGAATCATCCGGGTTAACGCGTTGTCACGGGGGCGATCGCGCGTTTGAGGAAAAGGATGGCAAAGCAGCTGTCGATCAGGGGTCCCTTGGCCTCCAGGCTGCTGCGGAACGACCCGTTGGTGTTCTGAAGAGTCAGGATCTGCATAGCGCCATCGAAGTACCAGTTCTTGTCCTGGATGCGAGCGACGCCACCCAGTTCACAGGTGCGCTCGAGGGAGTAGAGGTAGTAGAAATACCAGGTGAGATCTCTGCCGGGATTGCGACGCACGTCGTAGTTCGCCAGAAGCCAGGCGAAGCCTTCTGTCCTCGCCGCGTTGAGCTTGCCCAGGAGACGCCCATCCTTTGGCTTCTGGTTTCCGAGCGCCCCGAGCGCAATCGTGAGGCCGGTGACGCCGGCACAAGTCATGGATCCGTAGGCCTTCTGCTGGCGTTGTGGCCGAAGTCGCATTCTGCGTCCGACAGCGCTCGTGGGTTCTGCCTTGTGGTAGTTGAACCCCTTGACCTTGACTTCGACGCCCCCGGTACTCGTGACTGAGCTCTTCTTTCCAGTCTTCTGCCTGCTCTTCTTCCTACGAGCCAGATCGCGGTAGGTCGTGAGCCGGATGCGCGTCTTCTCACGCGAGCCGTTGAGCCTCTCCCGGAGGAAATGCTGTGCCAGTCCGGTCCAGGCCTCCTTGGGAACCTGGAGTCCGCAACGCTGCGCCGCTTGCAGTCCCAGGGCAGCGAACTGTGTGTTGGAGTTGTCGCAGCCTTCGTCGGAGACATAGTGGAAGCGCCACCGGTTGCCTCCACTCTTGCTTCGATTGGCCAGAAGGCGCTTGAGCCACTGGGCCATGAGGTCGAGATCCTCGAGCGGAATCCTGCGCTTGGCTGGCTCCGATATCTCTCCGCGTCGGAGGCGTGCGGATTCGTTGGGCAACTCGTAGATCGCCTCGAGGGCCTGGATGGAGACGGCCAGCTCGTAGGTGCGACGCGGCTGGCTCTCCCGGAGCTCTTCCAACAGCCCCTGGATGGCATCACTGTCGCGATCCGGGTTGTTCTTGCAGAGAGTCAGGAGGGCGAGCGCCTGCTGCCCGAGATTCCCTCTGTTGTTCCTCGCCAGCCAATCCTGACCGCTTTCGATGGCGTCATTGACGAGCTTGCGAAAGGCTGGCGTATCGGGTCGATGGATGGCCTTGAAACGCCAGGACTCTTCGATCATGAACTCTTGAGGCTCCGCACCTTTGTGCGTGATGTAGCTCCCCTGGATCTTGCCCGCGAAGGAGAGCACTCTGCCATTCATCGCGTCCACGACGCGTTCGAAGGAGATCACTGCCTCATGGATGAACTTCTTTTCGCCCATACCACGCTTGGGTCGACGCGCAGGTCGACCGCCGGGGGCCGCGGCCTGCCCCGACTTCGGCTTTTCCGTCCCCCGGATCCTCAGGTGACCCACTTGTTCGATCCGCGAGGCTTTGGCGACTCCCCGGGTCTTGATCGTGCCTTTGATCGAGACGGCCCCCGCGTCGACGCAGTCCTCCATCCGCAGGGAAATCTTGGAGACCGCGCCCTGTCTCGGCGTGTGCCCTGAGAGGCTCAGGGCCAGCATCGGAAGCAGATCGGCCAAGGCATAGCGGGAGAATCGGACTTGCCGCGAGCTCTTGAGTTCATGCGAATAGAAACCCGCTGTGAGTCGTGTGCTCCGGGTCCCGCCTGGCTGGCCCGCACCGTGCTGGTATTGCACATAGCCGTATCCGGGGAACCGCCAGAGGAGGCGCGCCTTGGCCGCTTGGGGAGACCTGGCTACCTCCGACCGAACGACCCCAGCGAATCCGGACCCTGCGAATTCGGACCC